>NZ_JAWLRW010000002.1:0-307132 GCF_033142235.1 Rhodococcus sp. IEGM 1408 | reverse complement strand
GGGGGGGGCAGACTCCCCCGAAGGGTGGGTTGGTACAACGACCCGGCGGGGCGGTGTGCCCAGCACTGATTTGCGTGGAACCACCCCGCCCGCGCGGGGGCCCGGGGAGCCGGGGGCCCCGGCTCGTGGCGTCGGGAAGAAGGGCCAGCCCTGGTATATCGAGATCCCGATTCTGGTCGTGATCGCGCTGGTCCTGGTGTTCGTCTTCCAGACCTTCGTCGGACGGGTCTATCAGATCCCGTCGGAGTCGATGGAACCGACGTTGCACGGGTGCGCCGGGTGCACGGGCGACCGGATCTTCGTGGACAAGATCACCTACCGGTTCTCCGACCCCGAGCCCGGGGACGTGGTGGTGTTCGAGGGCCCCGATTCCTGGAACCAGAATTACCAGTCGATCCGTTCCGACAATCCGGTGATCCGGACGCTGCAGAACATCGGCGGGGTCATCGGCATCGTGCCGCCGGACCAGAACGACATGGTCAAGCGCGTCATCGCCGTCGGCGGACAGACGGTGGGCGGATGCTCCCCGGAGGGTGCGATCCTGGTGGACGGGCAGCCGCTCGACGAGCCCTACCTCAATGAGGACCCGACGATCAACCGCAATCCGCTCAACTGCGGATTCGGTCCGATCACCGTCCCCGAGGGCAACTACTGGGTGATGGGCGACAATCGGAACAACTCCGCCGACTCCCGTTTCCACATGGGTGACGAGTTCCAGGGCACGGTCCCGGACAGCAACGTCATCGGCAAGGTGCAGGCGATCATCCTCCCCTTCAGCCGGATCGGGACGATCTCCACCCCGGACATCCACGCGGGGTGAACCGGGTCGGTCCCGGCCGGGTACGGGTGACGCGGCGAGAAGGCCGACTGGCACTCGAGGCAGCGCTCGGTCGACGTGGTCTCGGCCCCGTGGCCGGCGTGGACGAGGCCGGGCGCGGGTCCTGCGCGGGGCCGCTCGTCGTGGCTGCGTGCGTACTGGGGGGCCGGGTCCATCCCGAACTCGCGGACCTGGACGACTCCAAGAAGCTCTCCCCGGCCACCCGGGAACGGCTCCACGATGTCGTGCTGCGTCGGGCGGCAGCGGCATCGGTGGTGGTGATCGGTCCCGATCGGATCGACGAGCGGGGAGTTCACCGGTGCAACCTCGAGGGGATGCGTCGCGCTGTGGCCGCACTCGACCCGGCGCCGGGTTTCGTCCTCACCGACGGGTTCGCCGTAGACGGGTTGGGATGCCAGTCCACCGCGGTGATCGGGGGTGACGCGGTGGTCGCATCCATCGCCGCTGCGAGTGTCCTCGCGAAGGTGACGCGGGATCGGATTATGGTGGAACTCGACTCGAGGTACCCGGGCTACGGATTCGCGGCGCACAAGGGCTACAGCACTGCGAGTCACGCCAGGGCGATCGAGCAGCTCGGTCCCAGCGACATCCACAGAATGTCGTACGCCAACGTCCGTCGCGCCGCACAGGCGCATTCGAGGAGCAGTACTAGATGAGCGCCGAGGATCTGGAGAACTACGAGACCGAGATGGAGCTCTCGCTTTACCGCGAGTATCGCGACATCGTCGGTCAGTTCACCTACGTCGTCGAGACGGAGCGGCGCTTCTATCTCGCCAATGCCGTCGAACTGATCCCGCGGTCCGCCGACGGTGAGGTTTATTTTGACGTCCGTATGTCTGACGCGTGGGTGTGGGACATGTACCGACCTGCGCGTTTCGTCAAGTACGTCCGCGTTCTCACGTTCAAGGACGTGAACATCGAGGAGCTTGACAAGCCCGAACTCCGCCTTCCGGAGTAGAGCCGAACGGCACTTCCTCCCCAGCCCTGGCGCCTCCACAGGTCGCCCCCGGCCCGGTCCGCTACCCGCGGATCGGGTCGCTGTCATGGGGCAGCGTGAGCCCCAGCGACCCGGAGCGGCCGGGTGGCCGGGGAGGGGCTCGGATAGTTGCCGTGGCGCGCGCGAGCAACAGTCCTGAGCGATCGGCGCGTCGTCAATCAGCACGTGGTGCCCACTTTTTCATTCGAACAAGTGGGTGCGGTCAAACCCGAGCCGACGCTTCACCCAATTCCCCCTCTGGCTGCGGTGCTCCCCTTGTAAGCTCGTTTTGTCACCAAAGGCCGTCTGTGTTTCGGTCACGATAAAGGTAGGTCCTCGATGTCGTCGAGTGCGCCAAGGTTCCGGCTAGCCGAGTGGCTAGTATTGTCAACTGCCGGTCGAGGTGTACTTTCCATTCCTCGATGATGGGACCTAAGCACTACACGTTTTCACGACTGAGTTCTTGATGAACCAGTCCGAGGAGTCGCGAACCCCGCGCGCCGGTCGAGTTCCAATGACAGTCCGGACTGGGAGAATGGCTGCATGACTGTGGTCGAGCAAGTTTGTGTGACTGCGGGTGGTGCGAAGCCCCCTGCGTTGCTTTGGCCCGCGCCCCCGAAGGAGCTGAAGGGGTTCAAGATGCCGGGCAGGCACGCACCCGCTAGCCGGATCGGTAAGCTGCGACTGAGGCTACTCAGCAAAGCTCGTCGGACGACCTCCGAGCTGTGACGACGGAGTTCGGTGCAAAGCTCCGGATGACGGCTCACCCCGAGACCGCATGCGATGGGCAACTGACCATCTACCGGTGGGCGTTCGATGTAGCACTCTCCGACATCCCCGCCCTTGCCGTGGCTATCGGTCGTTCCTACGTTACCGACGCCATGCGTTTGGCGTACCCCAACGCCCGAGTGAGAGACAAGGTTCCCTCAGAGGAGGGCACCACACGCAAGGGTGACTTCGGCGAGATGATCGCCCACGGCATTTACAGCACCCGGATGGGCCGCACCGTGCCCTTCAGCAAGCTCCAATTGGCCAAACCGGTGGCCAAGGCGACCGTGCAGGGCCCGGACAACCTCTGCCTGACCATCACCCAGGGCGAGGACGTCGAACCCGTGATCGTCGAGGCCAAGTGGCGCTTGATCGGCACTCCAGCGGCGGTGCTCGGCGCGATCGAATCGAGCGTGAAGGGGCTTACCGAGCAGTACTGCGCAGAGGGGTGGGCGGCTGGCGTTCAGCTCATGCACGCGCATCCGGACCACAGGCGACACTTTGCCTTCGCGGCGGCCCAGCACCTAGGCCGGTTAATCGACCCCAACGCCCACCTTCCGCCGCACTTGCGTCACGCAGTCGCGGTAGTCGGAGAGGACCGGGTGCCGACGGCGAAAATCGAGGAACGCTGGCCGGGCTCCCCTCCCGTCACACAGTTGCATGTCGTCACCGTTATGGACTACGAAGAGACCCTAAGTAGGATCTTCGGAGCCGCAGGGAAGCTCACCTACGCCGATCTAACCGGGGGCGCCTCCACGCTTGTAAGCCCAGGCGCCGCGCCGGGCATCTCAGGCCTCATCAGTCCCGAGGTGGCCTCCCGTGCCGCCAGCACCTCGGCGCCCACCCCGCTCCACACCATCCTCGAGTCGAGCCTTTGGTACCTCGCTGACGAAGACGGCCTCGGACTGGCGCGCGCCAGAATGGCAGCCACCGAGCGCGACCCCGATGTTCGAGGCCTCGCAGAACTTCTGACCGGCGCCCTCGGGCGCGCCCGAGGCACGCTTGACGGTCGTCCGCTAGCAGACTTCGCCGATGCGGCCCGCGAAGTCCTAGACCTCCAAGTACCTCCCCACCGCTTGCGTGAGCGCCTCGAGGCGGCCACCAATCTTGGCGCGGACCTGCTTGAGGCGGCCCAGCACGTCGCGGCCGCCCTCATTCACCGCATTCACCGGCACCCGCTGACCATGACCGTGGCCAAGGGGGCTACCGGCGTTGCGGTGAGGCACGTGGTTGACCGAATGCGTCGCATTGGCCGCCACGCCTTCTGGCCGTCTCAGGCCGACGCAGTACGCGGCGGTCTGCTGGACCCAGCACAGCGGTCTCTCGCAATCAAAATGCCCACGAGCGCAGGCAAGACCACCCTCATGGAATTGGTTGCCGCCGACACGATCGACCGCAACCCTGACGGAGTAGTTGCCGTCATCGCGCCAACACGCGCTCTCGTCAGTCAGCTCTATCGCGACCTGCGCGAAGGACTGCCGGCTGACGTCGACGTCCGGTCCTCGCAGGGCGGACTCGACTATGACACCGACCTCCCCTCAACCGGAGGAGTCCTCGATGGCCCAGGGGTGGCGGTGGTGACCCCCGAACGACTAGACCTCGATTGGCGCCGAGCGATGACCGACGACGGTGGCATCGACTTGGAGGAGATCAGGCTGCTCATCGTAGACGAGGCACATACCGTGGACAGTGGTCCGCGCGGCGCCACGCTGGAGCTCCTCATCGCCAAGGCGCTACGGCGCGGCATCCGCGTAGTCCTGTTGGCCAGCCAGTTCTCCGACGTCAACGCCATCGCGAACTGGGTGAACGGTGACTCGCTAGAGTCCGCCTGGCGTCCCGCCTGGCTGGAGCGGCACGTGTACATCCGCGGCGACCTGGAGACCAAGCCAACGCGTGCGCGTCTGGCATACCTTTGGCCCGAAGGTGCCGACCCCACGCCGGTCTTCAAACTCAAGCCGAGCGCGAAGACCGAGGGCGATGGCTGGATCCGCGAAAGACCGCATGAAGCTGCCGGTCTTGTGCAGAGGTGGACGTCTGACGGTCTTGTGGTCGTGTTCACGGAGAACAAGTCCTACGCCCAAGTACTCCTCGACACGATTTCCGCCGACACCGTCCAGCACGGACCGCCGCGCGCTGCCCTGGCCGAGCTCGCGGGCTCCATTGAGCGAAAGTACCCGGTGGAGGCCATGGCGTTGCGGAACGGCTTCGGACTCCACCACGCTGATGTCCACCGGGACGTCCGCCAGGCCATCGAGTCGGCGGCTCGGCAAGAGGGTGGGCTGCTGAGGTGCATCGTGTGCACTCCCACGCTCTTGGAGGGGGTCGACTTTCCCGCGCGCACGGTCATTGCCGCGTACCCGCCGCGCACCCCTGAGCGCCGCCCGGACATTTCCCGCCTCCGCAACCTCGAGGGACGTGCGGGGAGGGCCGGCAAGTTCACCAGCGGACGGCTCGTCGTAATGACCAGCGACCACGACCAGGCTCGACTGTGGCGGCGAGCGATGCGCCAGGGCCTCCCGCCGACCGAGACCGCGCTTACGAAGGCGCTCTATGAGCTTCAACGGCGTGCACCTGAGCAGATGCTAGTTTCCGCTGGTAAGGACATTATCAATGCCGTCACCATCGAGGCTCTGGCGGAATCGGCTCCGGTCGATGGAGACCTCAGGCGGGCCTTGGAGGAGGCCTTGCAGCGGACCTTTTGGTCCAGCACTTCCTCTCCCCAGGTGGATCGCAGCACAACCCTGGCCAGGGGTTCCAAATACGCGGCGCACGTTGGTCAGCGACTACCGGATGCCGCCCTGCGGGCGGCTGTTTACCGCTCGGGCTTGAAGTTGGAGGGATGCCTGGCGCTCCGTGATGCCATCGCTGCCAAGCTGAACGACGTCGTACGTGTTCTCCGAGCCGACCCGCCTGACCCCATCGTCCACGAGCGGCTCCTGCGCTGGCTCGTACAGGCATGCGTAGCGACCCTCGAGGAGCTCCAAGACCTGCGGGAGGTCAATGCCGAGTCACTCGGCGATGCGCTGGCCGCATGGATCGCAGGCACGAGCGAGGAAGAGATCGAGTACCTTTATCCCGCCGCCTGGCCAGCCGTGAAGCCGCGGCACGTCGAGACCCTCCTGGTTTGGGCGCTCACGGGGTCCTTCGAGATCATCGCGGCGCTCGCCGATGACCTTGATCTCCGAGACATGGCGCACCGCCGCCTCGCCCCGAGCAGGCTTCGATACGGCGTCTTCGATGCCGCGCTCTGCCCGCTGGTTCGAAACGGCGCTGACCGAGTACAGGTGGCGCGCGTCGCGAACGAATACCTCAGCGAGCCGCCGCATTTTTCCGGGATCTTCATCCCCCTCGACATCGTGGTGGAGGCCCGCATCGCTGAGGAAGAGGCTGCCCAGGCCGAGGCTGCTGCTGCTACGACCGGCGCCTCAGGGCCTGGCGATCCAGGGAACGCGCCCTTATCGACGCGGTAGAGCCGCTGGAGGCCTACGACCGGGTGCGGGTGGGCCATTTGGCCGCAGAACTCTGATGTCAACATCGAGGAGCTGGACAAGCCCGAACTCCGCCTCCCGGAATATGTCCGGACGGCTCTTCTTCCACAGCCCTGGCGCCTCCACAGGTCGCCCCCGGCCCGGTCCGCTACCCGCGGATCGGGCCGCTGTCGTCGGGCAGCGTGAGCCCCGGCGACCCGGATGGGCCGGGTCGCCGGGGAGGGGCTGGCGATGGCGGGGGACAGGGTGGGATCGGTCACCGGCGCGGAGGGGGGAGATCGGCGCCGTCGGACGGGGGCGATCGGGGAGGCCCACGCCGCCGGGTTGATCGAGGCGCGTGGGGGCGTGGTGATCAGCCGGAACTGGCGCTGTAGGGCCGGCGAGCTGGACCTGGTGGTACTCGATCCGCAGGGTCGGTTGCGTTTCGTGGAGGTCCGGACCCGGACGGGGACCGGCTTCGGCTCGCCGGCGGAATCGGTGACCGCGGACAAGCGACGCCGGCTCCGCAGGCTGGCGGCCGAGTGGTTGGCGGCGAATCCGGGCAGCTGGCGTCAGGTCTGCTTTGACGTGGTCGGGGTCGACCTCGCGGACCCCTCCCGGCCGCGTCTCGAGATCTTCGAGGACGTGCTGTAGCCGTGGCGCTCGGACGGACGTGGGCGGTGACGTTGTCGGGGATCGGCGGCCAGTTGGTGGAGGTCGAGGCGGACGTCGGGCGAGGGCTGCCGGGCGTGAGCATCGTGGGGATGCCCGACAAGGCGGTGCTGCAGTCGCGGGACCGGATGCGGGCGGCGGTGATCAACACCGGATTGACCTGGCCCGCCGGGAAGGTGGTGCTCTCCCTCTCGCCCGCTGCCCTCCCCAAACGGGGGTCAGGGTTCGACCTCCCCCTCGCGATCGGCGCTCTCATCGCGTCGGGTGAGCTGCCGTCCGGCTGCTTCGAGGGGACCCTGCTGGTGGGGGAGCTCGCGCTCGACGGCCGGGTGAAACCCGTACGGGGGGTGCTTCCGGCGGTGCTGGCGGCACGGGATGCCGGGCTGGGGCGGGCGGTGGTCCCGGCGGCGAATCTGGCGGAGGCGCGGCTGGTGACCGGGATCGACACCGCGGGGGCGGAGTCGCTGGGGATGATCGCGGCGTGGAGCCGGGGCATGGGCGGCCTGGTCACGGACGCGCCCGAGCCGCCGGGCGGGAGGCCAGAGGACGGGTCGGACCTCGCCGAGGTCCACGGGCAGGACGACTGCCGCCGTGCGGTCGAGGTCGCGGCGGCCGGTGGGCACGCAGTGCTCCTGCGGGGCGCTCCCGGCACCGGCAAGACCATGCTGGCCCGCCGGCTTCCCGGCCTGCTGCCGGACCTCGGGGAGCGGGAATCGCTCGAGGCCACCGCGATCCACTCGGTGATGGGCCGACTGCCGGACCACGACCCGCTACTGCGGCGACCGCCGTTCGTGGCGCCCCATCACACCGCGTCGACCGCGGCCCTCGTCGGCGGCGGGACCAATATCGCCCGGCCCGGTGCTGCGACCCTCGCCCATCGCGGGGTGTTGTTCCTGGACGAGTGCGCAGAGTTCTCCGGCCGGGTCCTCGACTGCCTGAGGACACCGATGGAGGACGGGGAGGTGCGGATCGCCCGACGGGACGGCGTCTCCGTCTTCCCGGCACGCTTCCAACTGGTGATGGCGGCCAACGACTGCCCGTGCGGGAGTGCGCGCCCGGCGGATTGCTCGTGCACTGCCGACGCCCGTCGCCGCTACGGGAGGTCGCTGACCGGGCCGCTACGCGATCGGGTGGACATCTCGGCCCGCACGCTGCCACTGGGGTCCGGGTTGTTCGCGGTGGGGGAAGGGGAGGACAGCGCCGCGGTCAGGGCCCGGGTGGCGACGGCGAGAGCGGCAGCCGCGGAGAGGTGGGCGGACTGCCCGGGTGCAACCAGCGCGCGCGCCAACGCCGACGTCCCGGGGAGGGTGCTGCGGACCGTGCGTGGCCTCGACCCGCGGGCGCTGCGACCGCTGAACCGTGCCCTCGCGCACGGGGTGTTGTCCCCCCGCGGGGTGGACCGTTGCCTGCGGTTGGCGTGGACGATCGCCGACCTGAACGGGGCCGGGATACCCGGTGAGCCGCACGTGGCCGAGGCGCTGGTGTTGAGGGGAGAGGACTGATGGGGACTGACGGTGTTGAGGGGAGAGGACCGATGGGGACAGACGGTGTTGAGGGGAGAGGACTGATGGGGACAGACGAGGCGACGTTGTCACCCGAGGACCGGTTGGCCTATGCCTACCTGGGCGCGGTCAGCGAACGACCCACCGCCGAGTTGTGGGACCTCATCGACGCCGTGGGGCCCGTCGAGGCCGGTGACCGCATCCGCGCCGGACGCGTCGGCGACGCGCTCTGCGGCCAGACCGAGTCCCGGCGGACCAGGGTGGACGCCGCGCAACTCATGGACGCGGCCGCGGCGGTGGGTGCCCGCCTGCTGGTCCCGGGAGACCCCGGGTGGCCCACCCGGGCGCTCGAGCCGCTGGACCGTCCGCGCCGGCGACGGCGAGGCGGTCAGGGTGGGGTGGAAACGGCCCTCCGGCCACTCGGTCTGTGGTGGCGGGGTCCCGCCGATCCCGCGGAATCACTCGGTAGAGCTGTTGCCGTGGTGGGAACCCGTGCGCCCACCTCGTACGGGCGCGGGGTGACCGCCGATCTCTGTGCGGGGGTCTCGGCGGAGGACTTCACCGTGGTGTCGGGCGGCGCGTTCGGGATCGACGCGGCGGCCCACCGGGCCGTCCTCGGGGTGGGTGGCTCCACGGTCGCGGTGCTCGCCGGCGGGGTCGACCGGCTCTACCCGCGGGGCAACGACGGGTTGCTGCGGGCCGTCGCGGAGTCCGGGGCCGTGATCTCGGCCCAGGCTCCGGGCACCGGGGTGACGAGGTATCGGTTCCTCGACAGGAACCGGCTCATCGCGGCGCTCTCCGGCGCGACGATCGTGGTCGAGGCGGCCGCCCGGAGCGGGGCCCTGAGCACCGCCGCGTGGGCGTCGGCGCTGGACCGGCCTGTTGGTGCTGTTCCCGGCCCGGTGACCTCTGTCGCGTCGGTCGGGTGCCACCTCCTGGTCCGCGACCGGGGAGCCGTGCTCATCGGACGGGCCGCCGACGTGGTGGAGTTGGCCGGGAAGATGGGCGAGACGGCGCCACCGCCCGCCGGGGACGCGAACTCCTGGGACGGATTGGACGACGTGACCCGCCGGGTTCTCGAGGCGATGCCCACGACCGGCGGGGCGGCACCGGCGGAGATCGCCGCATCGGCCGGGATCGCGCCGGCCGCCACGCGGGCGGTCCTCGGGCGGCTGCTCTCGGCGGGCGCGGCAGTCCGTGGACCGGAAGGGTGGCGCAGGTCGGGGGACGGAGGGCTTCAACTGACGATCCCGGTGGGCTGAACGCCCGGAGACGCCAGGCCCGGGCTTGCGCGGCCAAGTGGCACAAGTGACAATCGGTACTCATGAGACGGGGGAGCGCGGCAGAGGCGGGGGGCCGGGACCTACCGGCTCCTCTCGAGGCCGTCGTGGACGACTACGTCGCGGACCTCCGGACCGGCCGTTCCCTCTCGGCGGCCACCGCCAGGTCGTACCGCTCCGATGTGCGGGCCCTGCTCGCGCACCTCGCCGCCGCCGCCGCCGATGACGGCGACGGTGAGGGTGTGGGTGACGGTGACGGCGACGGTGACGGTGATGGTGGCGGCGACAACTGGGGCGGGCCGGCCACGGCCGCCGACCTCGCCGACGCCCTCACCCTTCCCGCGCTCCGCGGCTGGCTGGCCGCTCAGGTCGGAGCGGGTGCGGCCCGGTCGACCGTCGCCCGCCGGGTGGCCGCCGCCCGATCGTTCACCACCTGGGCCTCGCGCAGGGGGCTCCTTCCCACCGATGTCGCGGCCAGGCTGGAATCGCCCCGGGCGCAGCGCCACCTTCCCGAGGTCCTCAACCGGGTGCAGGCCGCCGAGACGATGCGGACCACCGAGCTCGGGGCGGAAGAGGGGGATCCGATCGCGCTCCGCGACAGGTTGGTGGTGGAGCTGCTGTATTCCTGCGGCATCCGCGTGGCGGAGCTGGTCGGCCTGGACGTGGACGACATCGACGCGGAGAGACGACTCCTGAGGGTGGTGGGCAAAGGCGACAGGGAACGCGCGGTGCCCTACGGCCCGCCTGCGCAGCGAGCTCTGCGCACGTGGCTCGACGGGGGACGACCCGGACTGGCCACGGCGGACTCCGGCCCGGCCCTGCTGCTCGGAGCCCGGGGAGGCAGGCTCGATCCGCGCGCCGCGCGACGGATCGTCAACGAGGTCACGGCGGCCACGCCCGGCTCGCCGCGCATCTCGCCGCACGCGCTCCGGCACAGTTCGGCCACGCACCTTCTGGAAGGTGGCGCAGATCTGCGCCACGTTCAAGAACTCCTGGGGCATTCGACCCCGGCGACCACGCAGATCTACACGCACGTATCCGCCGAACGCCTGCGTTCCGCCTATCGAGGCGCCCACCCCAGAGCGTGACCGCGATGGCCGATGCGTGGATCAGCCTGCGCCGTCGCCGGGGCGTGTGGGTTTGAGCCGGATCGGTCGTTCGGCCACGGCCAACAGACTCAGCGGATCGGCGTACTCGTCGTCGTCGCCCGACACCCCACCCGCCGCGATGCGCGCGCCCCAGTGCAGGCACGCACTGACCGGGCACCCGGGGTGGCCGGCGAGCACATGTCCCACCACGTCGCCCGCGACCACCTGGTCTCCCGCCCGGACGGTGGCCCGCACGGGTTCGTAGGTGGTCCGCAGGCCCGCGCCGTGGTCGATCGAGAGCACCGGCCGCCCGCCGACCGCGCCGGCGAAGAGCACGCCGCCGTCGGCCGGGGCCCGGACCACGGCCAGCGGTGTGGCCGCCAGGTCCACCCCCCGGTGCCCGGACAGCCAGCGCCGAGCGGGCGGATCGAACGGGGTGACCACCGACGCCGAACCGGGGAGCGGGCCCCGCAGGTCCTGTCGTGACGGTTCCGGGCCGGCTGCCGCCGAGGGGACGACGGCGAGGACCGCCACGGCTGTCCCCACCACCATTACGCGGCGTCGCGGGGGAGCGGGATTCCCGGTCGTCGGCGTCATGTCCATCAGTACATCCCCCGCACGCCCGGGTGTCAGCCCGCCGACGACCGCTGTGGACAGGCTCGACGACCATTCACAGACCGTCAGCCCGTGTTGGCTGAGAGGGGTTGACACGTTAAGGTGAACGATGCGGTCGACTGACGTCGATTGACTTCGCGTGTCCTGCGTCTCCGTTGCCGGCGACGCATCCGGACCCTGGGTGGGTAACCCAGGCCACTCGGACACCGGACCTGTAGGTGCCCCCGTCCGACGGGGGTTCGGTCCGGCGCGGACACCAGGGCCCGATGCCAACCGGCTGATGGGCACAACCCGGAACACGATCAGAAAGCGAGGACGAGGGCCTCGCGGTCCGGCTGCTCTCAAGCCGGATTAGCCCTCAAGAATCCATGGCAGTTATCTCCATGAAGCAGTTGCTCGATGCGGGCGCTCACTTCGGTCACCAGACCCGTCGTTGGAACCCGAAGATGCGGCGGTTCATCTTCACCGACCGTAACGGCATCTACATCATCGACCTGCAGCAGACGCTGACGTACATCGATCAGGCGTACGAGTTCGTCAAGGAGACCGTCGCCCACGGCGGCACGGTCCTGTTCGTCGGCACCAAGAAGCAGGCCCAGGAGGCCATCGCCGAAGAGGCCGCCAAGGTCGGGATGCCCTGGGTCAACCAGCGCTGGCTCGGTGGCATGCTCACCAACTTCCAGACCGTGCACCAGCGCCTCCTCCGACTCAAGGAGCTCGAGGCGATGGAGCAGGCGGGTGGCTTCGAGGGTCGCACCAAGAAGGAGATTCTCATGCTCACGCGTGAGATGACCAAGCTGGCGCGCACGCTCGGTGGCATGCGTGACATGACCAAGGTTCCTTCCGTGGTGTGGATCGTCGACACCAACAAGGAGCACATCGCCGTCGGCGAGGCCCGCAAGCTGGGCATCCCGGTCGTCGCACTCCTGGACACCAACTGTGACCCGGACCTGGTCGACTACCCGATCCCGGCGAACGACGACGCGATCCGCTCCGTCGGCGTGCTGACCCGCGTCATCGCCTCCGCCGTGGCTGAGGGTCTCAAGGCCCGTTCGCAGGCCCGCAAGGGCACCGGCGAAGAGGCCGAGCCGCTCGCCGAGTGGGAGGCCGAGCAGCTCGACCAGGTGACCGGCGAGACCGCCGCGCCCGCGACCGAGCCGGCCGCCGAGGCTGCTACGACCGAGGCGCCTGCCGCCGAGGCCGCCGCGACCGAGGCGCCCGCCGCCGAGGCCGCCACCACGGAGGCCCCCGCCGCCGAGGCCACCGAGGCCTGATAGCCCGCCACCAGCTCGAGCACCGTCGGGCCCGGCCGCCACGATCCCCAGTAGGGGATATCCCGGGGGCCGGGCCCGACGTGTCGGTGATGGAGGGCGAGGCGCCCCCGGACGCTCAGGCGTCTAGGGTGGAAGCCATCGCGCCCGCCGACCGGCGTCAACTTTCTTCACACACATCACGAACCCCTACAAGGAGGGTCGCCCCACCATGGCGAACTACACCGCTGCCGACGTCAAGCGTCTGCGTGAGCTCACCGGCTCCGGGATGATGGACTGCAAGAAGTCCCTCGAGGAGACCGACGGAGACTTTGACAAGGCCGTCGAGGTCCTGCGCATCAAGGGTGCCAAGGACGTCGGCAAGCGCGCTGAGCGCACCACCGCCGAGGGTCTGGTCGCCGTCAAGGACGGCGTCATGATCGAGGTCAACTCCGAGACCGACTTCGTGGCCAAGAGCGCCGAGTTCATCGCTCTCGCCGACAAGATCGTCGCGGTTGCCGCCGCCCAGGGCATCTCCGACCTGGACGCGCTCAACGCCGCCGAGCTCGAGGGCTCCACGGTCGCCGACGCGGTCGTGTCGTTCTCCGCCAAGTCCGGCGAGAAGCTGGTCCTGCGTCGCGTGGGCAAGCTCGACGGCCCCGTCGCGGTCTACCTCCACAAGCGCTCCTCCGACCTCCCGCCGGCCGTCGGCGTCATGGTGGCCTACCAGGGCGAGGGCGAGGGCGCCGAGACCGCCGCGCGCTCCGCCGCGATGCAGATCGCCGCGCTCAAGGCCCAGTACGTCACCCGCGACGAGGTCCCCGCCGACATCGTGGCCAAGGAGCGCGAGATCGCCGAGGCCACCGCCCGCGAGGAGGGCAAGCCCGAGCAGGCTCTCCAGAAGATCGTCGAGGGCCGCCTGAACGGCTTCTACAAGGACGTCGTGCTGCTGGACCAGGCGTCGGTCACCGACAGCAAGAAGACCGTCGGCAAGCAGCTCGCCGAGGCTGGCGCCACGGTCTCGGCCTTCCTCCGTTTCGAGGTCGGTCAGGCCTGATCCGGCCTTTCACCCGCATCCGCGGGTGGGTCATCGACGGCGGTACCCGGGTGTCCGGGTGCCGCCGTCGGCGTATGTCGGGGCGGATCGACGGTCGGCCCGTGGGCTCCGGCGTGGCCGCTGTGCGGATAGGGCAGAATAGACGAGGTCCCACCATGGGCCGCACAGTTCCTCGGCGACGGCGTCGAGGGCGTGGACGCACGAGACGGGCGTGATCCGTCCGGGACGAGGAGAACGATGACCGACCCGCGGGACGGCTACAAGCGAGTGATGCTCAAGCTCGGCGGCGAGATGTTCGGCGGCGGCGGCGTGGGGATCGATCCCGACGTGGTGCAGTCCGTCGCCCGGCAGATCGCGGAGGTCTCCCGGACGGGAGCTCAGATCGCGATCGTCATCGGTGGCGGCAATTTCTTCCGCGGCGCCCAGCTCCAGCAGCGCGGCCTGGACCGCGCGCGCAGCGACTACATGGGCATGCTCGGGACCGTGATGAACTGCCTGGCCCTGCAGGACTTCCTCGAGCAGGCGGGCGTGTCCACCCGGGTCCAGACCGCCATCCACATGGGTCAGGTCGCCGAACCGTACATCCCCCTGCGCGCCGAGCGGCACCTGGAGAAGGGGCGCGTGGTGATCTTCGGCGCGGGAATGGGCATGCCCTACTTCTCCACGGACACCACCGCGGCCCAGCGTGCGCTGGAGATCAAGGCGGACGTGCTACTCATGGCCAAGGCCGTCGACGGGGTGTACTCGGACGATCCGCGGACGAATCCCGATGCTGAGCTCTTCACCCGGATCGAGCACCGAGTGTGCCTCGAGCGTGGGCTCAAGGTCGCCGACGCGACCGCGTTCAGCCTCTGCATGGACAACAACATGCCCATCCTGGTCTTCAACATGCTCACCGAGGGCAACATCGCGCGCGCCGTCGCCGGTGAGGAGATCGGCACCCTGGTCACCAGCCCGGCCTGACCGCCGGTCCCGCCACTTGAAGTCACGAGAAACCGGAAGGCATTCACATGATCGACGACACGCTGCTCGAGGCCGAGGAGAAGATGGAGAAGGCCATCGAACACGTCCGTGACGAGCTCACCGCCATCCGTACCGGTCGCGCCAACCCCGGCATGTTCAACCGGGTGCTCTGCGAGTACTACGGCACCATGACCCCCATCACCCAGATGGCCAGCATCGCGGTGCCCGAGCCCCGGATGCTCATCATCAAGCCCTACGAGATGTCCCAGATGGGCCCCATCGAGAAGGCCATCCGCAACTCGGACCTCGGCGTGAACCCGACCAACGACGGCCAGGTCATGCGGGTGACGGTGCCGCAGCTCACCGAGGAGCGGCGTCGCGACCTGGTCAAGCAGGCCAAGGCCAAGGCGGAGGACGGCCGCATCGCGGTGCGTGGCGTCCGGCGCAAGGCGATGGACGAGCTCAAGCGCATCGACAAGGACGGCGAGGCGGGCGAGGACGAGGTCAACGCCGCCGAGAAGGAGCTCGACAAGCTCACCTCCCGCTTCGTAGCCGAGGTCGACGAGCTCGTCAAGGCCAAGGAAGGCGACTTGATGGAGGTCTGACCTCCGTCACCGCCGCCGCCCACCACCGTCAGATCCGAGGAGAACGCCGTGGACATCGCTCCGCCCGGCCCGCCCGGGCCCACCGCCGCGGCCGCTGCCCCTCCGTCGCGGGCGGGCCGGGACCTGACCCGGGCCATCCCCGTGGGTGTCGGACTGGGCGCGCTCGTGATCGCGAGCATCGCGTTCAACCCCAGAGCCTGGTACCTGGTCGCCGCGGCTGCGGTGGCAATCGGGACCTGGGAGGTCTTCAAACGACTACGGCAGGCGCAGTTCCGGCTCCCGCTGTGGCCGTTGCTGCTGGGCGGCCAGGCGATGGTGTTGGCCGCGTTCTTCGCCGAGGCCAAGGGCGCCTTCGCGGCGTTCGCCGCCACCACGGTCGTGGTCCTGGTCTGGCGCCTGCTGATGGCGGGGCTGACCACGGCGCCACAGAACTTCCTGCGGGACGTCTCGGTCGCCGTGTTCGTCCTGGTGTGGATCGCGGTCCCGGGCGTGCTCGGCGCGATGCTCTCCGACGGCGATCACGGGGCGCAACGCGTCGTCGCACTGATCCTGCTGGTGGTGTGCTCCGACGTCGGCGGGTACGTCGCGGGGGTGCTGTTCGGCAGACACCCGATGGCGCCCGCCGTGAGCCCCAAGAAGTCCTGGGAGGGTTTCGCGGGGTCGATGCTGTTCGCGATCGTCGGCGGGGCGCTCGTGGTGATACTGCTGTTCGACGACAACTTCCTCAAGGGCGTCCTGCTCGGCGTCCTCACCGTGTTCACGGCGACGCTGGGCGACCTCATCGAGTCCCAGGTCAAGCGCGACCTCGGGATCAAGGACATGGGCACCATGCTGCCCGGGCACGGCGGTTTCATGGACCGCCTCGACTCCGTGCTGCCCACGGCTGTCGTGGTGTGGATCGTCTTCACCTACGTCATTCCGACCTGACACGGAGGCGGTGACCGACCCGGACAGCTGCGGGGGACGCAGGCGATCAGTGTCGGTGCGCGGAGATCTTGCGCATCTTGCGAGCCCGCATGCGCAGCTGCAGGATGCGGAACCCCGCGAACAACGCCATGATGAGCGCGCCGGCGATGGCGGCGAAGAGGATCAGGACCCCCAGCGGGAGACTGAACTGCCACCCCAGGAAGTTGACGTCGGTCGACTCCGTGTTCTGCGCGATGAAGATCAGCAGCAGGATCGTCACGAGCGCGCCGAGCACCAGGCCGACCCATGCCGAACCCAGCTTGCCGCCGGCGGAGTCCGGGAGCTCGACGTCCCTACTTCGGCGGTCCCTGGAGTCCTCGGTCGAAACCGTCGCGGGCGCCGAGGCGTGGGTGTCCTCGAGCGGGGCGACCTCTGACGCTCTCGCGGCGGAGTCGGGCTGCTGGGGATCTACTGGATCGTGCGAACGCGTAGCCATGGCAGAACTCTATTCCCTCCACCTGGTCGTCGGCATCCGCTGGCGGTGTGTCGTCGGGACCGGTTTCTGACACAATGGCTGCCATCATGGCTATACCTCTACCGCTCGTCTTTGACGCCCCCCGCCGGGGCCTCCCGCCCCGCCACTTCGCCGACCTCGATGCCGAGGGCAGGACAGCGGCGATGGGTGACCTCGGGGTCCCCGCGTTCCGGGGCAAGCAGCTCGCACACCAGTACTTCTCGCGCCTCGAGGGGGACCCGGTCGCTATGACGGACCTGCCCGCCGCGCTGCGTGAGCAGGTCGGCGCGGCATTGTTCCCCAGCCTGGCCTCCTCGGTGCGGGACATCACCGCCGACGACGGCAACACGCGCAAGTCCCTGTGGAAGCTGCACGACGGGACGCTCGTGGAGAGCGTGCTCATGCGGTATCCCGATCGTGCGACCCTGTGCATCTCGAGCCAGGCGGGGTGCGGCATGGCCTGCCCGTTCTGCGCCACCGGCCAGGCCGGGCTGGAGCGCAACCTGTCGGCCGCGGAGATCCTCGAGCAGGTGCGGGTGGCAGCCCGGGCACTGCGGGACGGCGAGGTGCCTGGTGGCCCGGGCCGCCTGTCCAATGTCGTGTTCATGGGGATGGGGGAGCCGCTGGCCAACTACAAGCGGGTCCTGACAGCCGTCCGCGGGATCGTCTCGCCGCCGCCGTACGGATTCGGCCTGTCCCAGCGCTCGGTCACCGTGTCGACGGTGGGGGTCGTCCCCGCCATCCACAAGTTGGCCGAAGAGGGACTGCAGGTGACGCTGGCCGTCTCGCTGCACACCCCTGACGACGAGCTGCGCGACACCCTCGTCCCGGTCAACAACCGCTGGCCGATCTCCGAGGTCCTCGACGCCGCGCGTCACTACGCCGACGCCACCGGGCGACGGGTGTCGATCGAGTACGCGCTGATCCGTGACGTCAACGATCAGACCTGGCGGGGGGAGATGCTCGGGCGACTGCTCGCCAAGCGCCTCGGCCACATGGCCCACGTCAACCTGATCCCACTCAACCCGACGCCCGGCAGCGAGTGGGACGCCAGCCCCAAGCCGCAGCAGGACGCGTTCCAGGCCGCGGTGCAGCGGTCCGGGGTGTCCTGTACGGTCCGCGACACCAGGGGCCAGGAGATCTCCGCCGCCTGCGGTCAGCTGGCCGCGGAGGGCTGAGCCCCGCAACAGGGGGATGAGTCAAGCCGCGGGATGGGTAGAACCCCGGGTTGAGATCGGTCCCGGGATGACAAGAGCCGCCCCCGCGATAGTCGCGGGGGCGGCTGACGTCCGTGTGACCGTAGGTCAGGCCTTGGCGGGGGCCTTCTCTGCGGAACGGGTCCCGACCGCGCCTGACGAGGCCGCTTCGACCACGGAATAGTGATCGGCGGGAACCTCGTAGATCTTGGCCTTCTTGAGGGTGTCGTCCTTCTTGGGGCGCAGCGAGAGGAACATCCAGATGGCCAGGAACGCGGCGATGCTCACCAGCCAGATGTCCTCGACCTTGCCGATGTGGTTGCCGAACAGCATGGCCAGGAGGAACAGGACAAAGAACCCGCCCACGGGCAGCCCGACCTTCCTGCTGTGCTGGTGCCAGCCCCACTCGACCGAGGGCTCGTCGAGGGTGCTGATCCCCTCGACAACGATTTCCTTGCTGGTGTGGTGCCCGTCCGCGCTCATGCTCCCCGGATCTCCTCACGGCTCGCTGGCAGCCCTGCGGGCCGCCGACATCCCGGTCAGTTTCTCACACGCCCGGTGGGGACCGACAGGTAACCCGCCGGGGACCCCTGCCCTGCGGGGTCGGTCGATGCGGCGGAGGCGGCTCCGAACGTGGACAATGGCAGGGTGACCACGCGCGTTCTCGTCCTCGGTAGCACCGGCTCCATCGGTACCCAGGCTCTGGAGGTGGTCTCGGAGGCCGCCCCCGACCGGTTCGAGGTCGTGGGCCTGGCCGCCGGCGGCGGGCGGGTGGAACTACTCGGGGACCAGATCGCGCAGACGGGTGCCGGGTTCGTCGCCGTGGCGGATTCCGCCGCGGCCGCGCGCATCAGGTCGGAGTTCCCGGAGGTGACGGTCTTCGAGGGCGCGGGCGGCGCCGTCGACCTGATCGGCGCGGTAGAGGCTGACGTCGTGCTCAACGGGATCGACGGTTCGGTCGGGCTGGGTCCGACGCTGGCCGCCCTGAAGACCGGCGCCCGCCTGGCGTTGGCCAACAAGGAGTCCCTCGTGGCCGGTGGCGCCCTGGTCACCGGGGCGGCCGGCCCCGGGCAGCTCGTCCCCGTGGACTCCGAACACTCCGCGATGGCCCAGTGCCTCCGAGCGGGCTCGGCGGAGGAGGTGGCCAGCCTCGTGCTCACCGCGTCCGGTGGGCCGTTCCGGGGGCGGACGCGCGCCGACCTGACACAGGTGACGGCGGCCCAGGCCCTGCAGCACCCCACGTGGACGATGGGCCGCATGATCACGCTCAACTCCGCGACGTTGGTCAACAAGGCGCTCGAGCTCATCGAGGCACACCTGCTGTTCGGCGTGCCCTACGAGAAGATCGACGTGACGGTCCACCCCCAATCGGTGGTGCACTCGGCCGTGACCTTCGTCGACGGCGCGACCATCGCCAAGGCCTCCCCGCCGTCGATGAAGCTGCCCATCGCCCTCGCGCTGGGCTGGCCGGACCGGATCCCCGGCGCGTCGACGCCGCTGGACTTCACGCTGGCCCACACCTGGACGTTCGAGCCCGTGGACTCCGAGACGTTCCCGGCGATCTCGGTGGCCCGCGCGGCCGGTTCGGCGGGGGGCCTGCGGACCGCGGTGTTCAACGCCGCCAACGAGGAGGCCGCGCCGGCGTTCCTCGACGGACGCATCGGCTTCAACGAGATCGTGGATGTCGTGGCGGAGACCGTCGCCGCGGCCGACGAGTGGTCGTCCGACCCACGCGACCTGGACGACGTCACGGCGGCGGAGTCCTGGGCGCGTCGACACGCGTCCGCCCTCATCACCGGCCGGGAGGGCTGAAGAACATGATGGTTGTCGGAATACTCCTGTTCGCGCTCGGGATCATGGCCTCGATCGTGCTGCACGAGTACGGGCACATGCGGGTGGCGTTGTGGTCGGGGATGAAGGTCCGCCGCTTCTTCGTGGGCTTCGGCCCCACGCTGGTGTCGGTGAACCGCAGGGGGATCGAGTACGGGCTCAAGGCCGTCCCGCTCGGTGGGTTCTGCGATATCGCGGGGATGACGGCGTACGACCCGCTGTCCCCGGAGGACGAGCCCAAGGCCATGTGGCGCCAGGCCTGGTGGAAGCGGGTGGCGGTACTCCTGGCCGGCCCCGCCATGAACATCGTCCTGGCCATCGCGTTGTTCTACACCGTCGCGCTGGGCTGGGGGCTGGTCAACCGCGACGTGCAGCCGATCCCCACCGACAGGGTCGCCGCCGTGGTGGGGGACACCTGCGCCGCGGCCGATCAGTGCGGCGTCGGGATGGGTCCGGCGGGAGAGGCCGGGATCATCGCGGGGGACACCATCACCTCGGTTGCCGGGGTACCGGTCGCCAGCTGGGTGGACCTGTCCGGCGCGGTGTCCGCGCGACCGGGCGAGACCGTCCCGGTCACCCTCGAGCGTGACGGCCGGGAGGTGACGACGACGGCGAGGCTGACAACCTCCGAGGCTGACGGGCAGCCGAAGGGCGCACTCGGGGTGCAGTTGTCGCGGGATGGCATCCCGCAGGAAATCCTCGACGACCCCGCGTACCAGACGGTCAACACCTACGACGCGCTCAGCGCCGTCCCGGCGACCCTCGCGTTCACCGGCGAGATGGTCGAGGCGACCGTCGAGGGGCTCATCTCGTTCCCGTCCAAGATCCCGGGGGTGGTGGCCTCGATCTTCGGGGCCGAGCGCGCGGAGGACTCGCCGGTGTCCGTGGTGGGGGCCAGCCACATCGGTGGCCAGGCGGCCGAGCAGGGGCTGTGGAGCCTGTTCCTGCTCTTCCTCGCCGGGCTCAACCTGTTCCTGGGGGCGTTCAACCTCGTCCCGCTCACCCCGTTCGACGGCGGCCACATCGCGGTGGTCTTCTACGAGAAGATCCGCGACGCGCTGCGGCGGCTCCGGGGTCTCGCTCCGGGCGGCCCGGCGGACTACGAGAAGCTCGCGCCGGTCACCATGGCCGTGTTCGTCCTCCTTTTGGGCGTGTCGGCGATCGTCATCACCGCCGACTTCGTCAACCCGATCCTGCTCACCGGCTGAGTGTCCCGACTCACGATCTCGCCCCCGCGGCCCGGAACGGGCGATAATGGCGGACGGGACTCGCGGGGCACCCCGCCGGCAACCCCTACGGAAGGCACTGTTGTGAACGACTCCACCCCCATCCCCATCGGACTGGGCATGCCCGAAGCTCCGCCGCCGGTCCTCGCACCGCGGCGGAAGACGCGGCAGTTCTTCGTGGGTCAGGTGGGCGTGGGCAGCGATCATCCGGTCTCGGTCCAGTCCATGACCACCACCAAGACCCACGACGTCAACGCCACGCTCCAGCAGATCGCCGAGCTCACCGCGGCCGGTTGTGACATCGTCCGCGTGGCCTGCCCCCGGCAGGAGGACGCCGACGCGCTGTCGACCATCGCCCGGAAATCGCCGATCCCCGTGATCGCCGACATCCACTTCCAGCCCAAGTACATCTTCGCGGCGATCGACGCCGGTTGCGCGGCCGTGCGCGTCAACCCGGGCAACATCAAGGAGTTCGACGGTCGGGTCGAGGAGGTCGCCAAGGCGGCCGGCGCCGCGGGCATCCCCATCCGGATCGGCGTCAACGCCGGTTCGCTGGATCCCCGGCTGCTGGCCAAATACGGCAAGGCGACCCCGGAGGCGCTGGTCGAGTCCGCACTGTGGGAGGCCTCGCTGTTCGAGGACCACGGGTTCGGCGACATCAAGATCTCGGTCAAGCACAACGACCCCGTGATCATGGTGGAGGCCTACCGGCAGCTGGCAGCGCAGTCGGACTACCCGTTGCACCTGGGTGTGACCGAGGCCGGCCCCGCGTTCCAGGGCACGATCAAGTCGGCCGTGGCGTTCGGAGCTCTGCTCACCGAGGGGATCGGGGACACGATCCGGGTCTCCCTCTCCGCCCCGCCGGTGGAGGAGATCAAGGTCGGTTCGCAGATCCTGCAGTCGCTCAACCTGCGTCCGCGCAAGCTCGAGATCGTCTCCTGCCCGTCATGCGGGCGCGCCCAGGTGGACGTCTACAAGCTGGCCGACGAGGTCACCGCCGGTCTCGAGGGTATGACCGTCCCGCTGCGGGTGGCCGTCATGGGCTGCGTGGTCAACGGTCCCGGCGAGGCGCGTGAGGCCGATCTGGGAGTGGCGTCGGGCAACGGCAAGGGCCAGATCTTTGTCAAGGGCGAGGTCATCAAGACCGTGCCGGAGGCGATGATCGTGGAGACCCTCATCGAGGAGGCCATGCGGATCGCCGAGGAGATGGGCGAGCCGGTCGGCGAAGCCGCCCCGGGCCAGGGCCCGCTGGTCAAGGTCACGCGATAGGCCGTGACCGATACGGTTGCCCCGCCGGCCGATGTCGGCGGCTGCCGCGAGGTGGCCGCGAGGGAAGCACGAGAGGTGCTCGGTGTACTCGAGTCCGACCCGCTGGTGTCGGCTCCGGCAGCCGAGAAATTCGCCGCCTCCGGAGCCCGTGCGGGCTCGGAGGGTCGGTTCCTGACGCTCGGGGGCCCGGAACGGTCACTGGTATTCGTGGGGAGTTCCGTGCTGCCGCTGCGCGGCGACGCCCGCGACCACCTCGAGCTCGGCCGGGCGGTCGCGGGTCTGGGGTTCGGCCCGATGTCCGTGCACGGTCGGCGCCACCACGTCGCCGCGCTGTGGGAGTCCCTGGGCAACAGTTGGGGTGACCCGCGGGACTACCGGGCAGGGCAGTTCCTCATGGTCCTGGATCGGCCGGTCCATCCGTCGCTTCCCCTGGGCGGCATCCGCCCCGCGGGCCTGGCGGAGTTCGAGACGGTCCTCACCGCCGCCGCGGCGATGTACCGGGAGGAGCTCTGTTCCGATCCCTTCGCGGTCGGTGCGGGGATACCGTTCCGCCGCCGCGTCGCCCGCTCCCTGTCCAGGGGGAGGACCTGGGTGGGGGTCGACGACGGCGAGGTGTTCTTCAAAGCGGACGTCGCCGCGATCACCCCACGGGTCGCCCAGCTGCAGGGGATCTGGGTTCGTCCGGATCGTCGGGGCGCAGGACTCGGGACCGGCGGGACCGCGGCGGTCTGTGCTGCGCTCCAGTCCCGTGGTCTGACCCCGTCGCTCGTGGTCAACGGCGCCAATGTCGCCGCACGCTCGGCGTATCTGCGGGTCGGCATGGTCGACGCCGTCGACTATGCCACCGTCCTCATGTGAGGGCGACGCGCTGACCGCGGGACGCGCCGGGTGCCGTCGCTCGTCGTTCGCGCCTATCCTTAATGCATGACCACTGCGACCCGTCAGCACCTCGTCCCCGGTGAGCCCACCCCGATCCGGACCGTCCCGGAGTCGATCCCGCGGCCCGAGTACGTCTGGCGCGACCGGGTGGACGAGGCCAACGGGGAGCCCTGGGTGCAGACCCCCGAGGTGATCGAGGCGATGCGCACCGCGTGCACGATCGCGGCGGACGCACTCGCGTTGGCGGGGAAGGCCGTGGCGCCCGGGGTCACCACCGACGAACTCGACCGGATCGCCCACGAGTACATGTGCGACCACGGCGCCTACCCGTCGACGCTCGGGTACAAGGCGTTCCCCAAGTCCGTCTGTGTCTCCCTCAACGAGGTGATCTGCCACGGCATCCCGGACTCCACCGTGATCCGGGACGGGGACATCGTGAACATCGACGTCACCGCCTACATCGGCGGCGTCCACGGCGACACCAACGCCACCTTCCTCGCCGGCGAGGTCAGCGAGGAGAACCGCCTCCTGGTGGAGCGGACGCGCGAGTCCATGAACCGCGGGATCAAGGCCATCCGTCCCGGTCGCGAGGTCAACGTGATCGGCCGGGTCATCGAGTCCTACGCCCGGCGCTTCGACTACACCGTGGTGCGCGAATTCACCGGTCACGGGGTGGGGCCGACGTTCCACAACGGTCTCGTGGTGCTGCACTACGACGATCCGTCCCGGACCGAGATCCTGGAGCCCGGGATGACGCTGACGGTGGAGCCGATGATCTCGCTGGGCGGCCCCGGGTTCGACGTGTGGGATGACGACTGGACGGTCACGACGGCCGACCGGGCGTGGACCGCACAGTTCGAGCACACCGTGCTGGTCACCGATGACGGCTACGAGGTGCTGACCCTCCCGACCGCGGGCTGAGTCCGCCCGGAGGGAGCGCCCGGGGTTGCAGGCCTCAAGGTTCCCGGATCGTGGACAAACCAGGGCATACTGTCCACCATGATCGAAACCCCCCTCGGACCCGTTGACCACATCGGCACGCTCGTGATCGGCGCCGGCTTCGGCGGCATCGCGATGGCCGATCGGCTGTTGCGCGAGGGGCGGGGCGGCGACCTCCTCGTGGTCGAGGCCGCCGACGAGGTGGGCGGCACCTGGCGCGACAACACCTACCCGGGCTGCGCCTGCGATGTGCCCACGGCCCTGTACTCGTTGTCGCGGCACGCGCACCCGGACTGGTCGCACGCGTTCGGTCGGCAGGGTGAGATCCAGGCCTACCTCGTGGGAGTGGCGGACCGGATCGGACTGCGGGAGCGGTTGGTCACCTCCTGCGAGGTCACCGGCGCCCGGTGGGACGTCGAGAGCGCCCGTTGGGTCGTCGACACCAATCGCGGTCAGGTACGGGCGCGCCACCTCGTCGTCGCCACGGGAGCGCTGTCCACCCCTGCCGTGCCCCCGCTCCCGGGCCTGGAGGGCTTCGACGGCGAGGTGTTCCACTCCGCCCGCTGGCGCCACGACGTCGACCTCGAGGGCAAGAGGGTCGCGGTGGTGGGGACCGGCGCGTCGGCCGTCCAGTTCGTCCCCGAGATCGCCGGCACCGCCGAGCACGTCACCGTGTTCCAGCGGACCCCGGCGTGGATCCTGCCCCGGCTCGACAAGACGATCTCCGCGCGCCGTCGCGCCCTGTACCGACGGTTCCCGCTCCTGCAGCGGATCGTCCGGGGCCGCGTCTACGTGGGGCGGGAGTTGTACGTCCTGGCGTTCACCCGGGCCCAGTTCCTCCTGCGGTACTTCGAGGCGTTCGCCCGGTTCTACCTGCTGCTCACGGTGCGGGACCGCGCGATGCGCAGGGCGCTCACCCCGGACTTCTCGATCGGGTGCAAGCGGGTGCTGTTGACCAGCCAGTGGTTCCCGGCGCTCACCCGGCCAGACGTGACCCTGGTGTCCGGTGCCGCGGCCTCGGTGACCCCCCGCGGGCTCGTCGACGCACAGGGAGGAGAGCACCCGGCAGACGTGATCATCTTCGGCACCGGGTTCCAGCCGACCGAACCGCCCATCGCGCGGGCGGTCACCGGCGCCGACGGCCGGACGCTCGCCGAGCACTGGGCCGGCAGCCCCCGCGCCCACAACGGCGTGTCGGTCGCGGGGTTCCCCAACCTCTTCCTGATCTACGGCCCCAACACCAACCTCGGACACTCGTCGATCGTCTACATGTTGGAGTCACAGGCCGAGCACGTGATGCGGCTGCTCGACCTGTCGGGCGACGCGGAGCGGGGGACGGTGGAGGTGCGCGGCGACGCGCTCGAGGAGTACGCCGACCGGATGGATCGCGAACTCGCGCACACGGTGTGGAACGACGGCGGGTGCTCGAGCTGGTACATCGACTCCCGTGGCCGGAACTCCGTGCAGTGGCCCACCTACACCTTCCGCTACCGCGAGCAGCTCAGGTCGCCCGACCCGGCGGACTTCGTGCTGGGCTAGAAACCCCGGTCCGGGAAGTCCAGCCCGAGCAGGGCGTTCTCCACGACCTCGGCCATGGCCGGGTGGATCCAGTACTGCCGGCGCGCGAGCTCGGGCACGGTGATCCCGAACTCCATGGCCTGGATGAGGATCTGTACCAGCGACGGCGCGTGGGCGCCCATGAGGTGTGCGCCCAGGAGCAACCCGGTGGCCCGGTCGGCGATGAGCTTGCAACAACCCACCGAATCCTCCATGGCCCAGCCGTAGGCCACGTCGCCGTAGTCCTGGACCTTGACCGTGATGTCGTACCCCGCGTCGCGGGCCTCGGCCTCCGTCAAGCCCACAGAGGCGATCTGCGGCCAGGTGAACACCGCGTAGGGCACCAGACGGTGGTTGAAGGGATGCAGGTCCTCCGGGTGCCGGAGGTTGTGCCCGACCACCCGCTGCTCGTGGTTGGCGACGTGCTTGAGCTGGAACGGCGAACTGATGTCGCCCAGCGACCACACGCCCTCCGCGGAGGTGCGGCCGAACTCGTCGACCCGGATCCGCTCGCCGTCCATGCGGACCCCGGCGGCGTCCAGACCGAGGAGGTCGCCGTTCGGCGTCCGCCCGGTGGCCACCAGAAGCGCCTCGCCCGAGCAGGTGGAGCCGTCCTCGAAGGTGATCTCGACCCCGCGCCGGTCCGCGCCGGTCGCGGTCATGGTCGCGATCTGCTGACCCAGGCGGACGTCCCAGTTCTGGGCGGCGTGTGTGGTGAAGCGCTCGGCGAGCTCACGGTCGACACTCTTGAGCAAGACATCCGAACGCCCGATCACCGTCACCTCCACGCCGAGCGCGGAGAACACGTGGGCGAACTCGCAGGCGATGAACCCGGAGCCCTGGATCACGATCGACCTGGGCAGTTCGGGGATGCGCATGACGTCGTCGCTGGTGTGATAGGCCACGCCCGCGTCGGTGACGATCCCGGGGATCGACGGGCGGGCCCCGGCGGCGATCACCACGGAGTCGGCCGTGATGATCTCGCCGGTGCCCGTGTCGATGGTGCGCGGGCCGACGAAGGTCGCGTGGCCGTCGTAGACGGTGACGTTGTCGCAGCGGTTGCGCCGGTAGTCCTCGCCGCTGGAGGCGATGGGGTCGATCCGCCGGTCGAACACCCGCGAGACGATGTCGGGCCAGCGGACCCCGTCCAGCGTCGAATCGATCCCGTAGGTGCTCGAGTGCGCGATCGCGGTGGCGGTGTCCGCGGCGTAGACGAACATCTTGGTGGGGATGCACCCCACGTTCAGACACGTCCCGCCGAAGCTGCCCTTCTCGCAGATCGCCACCGACTTGTCGGCGAACGACTCGTCGATCAACGAGTTGCCGCTGCCGGTGCCGATCACGATCAGGTCGAAATGGCGGGAGGGGGTCTGGTCCATGGTTGTCAGGACTCCTTGGTCTGTGGTGTGAGGATCTGGTCCAGCCAGTCCCCGAGGTGGCCCAGAGCCACCTCGAGGACGTCGGCGCGGGAGAGGAAGACGTCGTGGCGGGCGCCGTCGACGGGGATGTCGGTGACCCGGTCGGAGACGCGGTCGGCGAACCGTTCCATCGAGCGGACGTCGAGGATGAGGTCGGTGTCGACGTCGATCACGCCGCCGCGGCCGCGGGCGCCCACCGAGGACGCCGTCGACCGCAGCATGAGCACGGGCAGGGGCAGGTCCACCCCGGACTGCAGGCGCCGCTGCGCGCGCCGGACGGCCGCCAGCCACCCGGCCCGGACGCCGACCCCGCCCGGCGGCTTGAGGGTGGTGTCGAAGTGGAAGTCGCCGTCGTGGTCGACGTGGGTGCTCACCACGTACCGGTCCGAGCCCCTCAGGGGTATCCGGTAGTACGGCCGGGCCGAGCCCAGGGTCCGGATGACGGGGTCGATGACCGGGCCGAGCAGGCCCCGCGCCCGGTCCGGGACGTCGAGTTGGAACCAGGGGGAGTTCAGGACCACCCCCACGACGGGCTCCAGCTCGCCCCTGTCCCGACGCCGACCGAGCCACAGCGGGACCACCAACCCGCCCGTGGAGTGCGCGGCCACGATCACCGGCAGTCCGGGGTGCTCGGCGGTGATCACGGCGAGCGACTGCTCCAGCTCGTCGTCGTACCGTGACAGGTCGGTGACGAAGTGCGGGGTCAGGCCGTCGCGCCTCGAACGGCCGCATTTACGCAGGTCAACGCCGTAGGTGGCGATGCCGCGGGCGGACAGGAATTCCGCGAGATGCGTGTGGAAGAAGTAGTCCGAGAGTCCGTGGACCACCAGGAGTGCGGCGACGGGCTCCGCGGGGGCGTCCTCGTGCCGTACCAGCGTCGCCGAGATCGGGCCCTCGCCGTCCGGATCGGTTCCCAGCGGGAGCTCCCGCCGCCGGTAGGACGGTCCCAACAGATCAGGGGTCCACGGGGCGTCGGCGCCGACGGGGGAGACGGGATCGGGGGAGGGCGGAGACACGACGACCACCCTAGTCCGGTGTGCCGCGGGGGCAGGCCGATGAGTAGTCTGGGACACCGGTGGACGCGGGTCGAGGACGACTCCCGCGTCGACACTGTTTCGGGTCCACGACCAATGAGCGAGGGTAGCCGGTGACTGCAGATCAGGCGGGAAAGCACGGAACGACGGATGTGGCGCTCATCGGCGCCGGCACCATGAGCGCGACGCTCGGTGCCCTCCTGCGCCGACTCCAACCCGACTGGGACATCGAGATCTTCGAGCGCCTCGAGGGACCCGCGTTGGAGTCCTCGGACGCGTGGAACAACGCGGGCACCGGTCACTCGGCGCTCTGCGAGCTCAACTACTCGCCCAAGACCGCGGGCGGCGACGTTGACATCACCAAGGCCGTGGGCGTCAACGAGAAGTTCCAGGTCTCGCGGCAGTTCTGGTCCTACGCGGTGGAGAACACGATCCTCGGCGACCCCACCGAGTGGATCCGCCCGGTGCCGCACATGAGCTTCGTGGCGGGCAAGGACGGGCAGGACTACCTGCAGAAGCGGTACGACAAGCTCGCCGGGCACCCCCTGTTCCCGGGGATGGGGCACACCACCGACTTCGGCGAACTCGAGCGACTGGTCCCCCTGATGGCGCGCGGTCGCTCCGCCGAGCAGCCCTTCGCGCTCAGCCACTTCCAGAACGGCACCGACGTCAACTTCGGGGCCCTGACCCGCCAGCTCATCAAGTACCTCACCCGCACCGGGACCGAGGTCAACTACCAGAACCAGGTCAAGGATCTCGAGCGCAACGCGGACGGCACCTGGCGGCTGACCGTGGTCAACCGCCACACCGGCGACGAGCGCACGGTCGACGCCAAGTTCGTCTTCGTGGGCGCCGGCGGCGGAGCCCTGCACCTCCTGCAGAAGTCGGGCATCCCCGAGATCAAGGGCATCGGCGGGTTCCCCGTCGGCGGCCAGTGGCTGCGCTGCACCAACCCGGAACTCGTCGATCAGCACCAGGCCAAGGTGTACAGCCAGGCGTCGGTCGGTGCGCCGCCCATGTCGGTGCCGCACCTGGACACCCGCGTCATCGACGGCAAGAAGGGCCTGCTGTTCGGCCCGTTCGCCGGCTGGACCCCCAAGTTCCTCAAGATGGGCAGCTTCCTGGACCTGCCCTCGAGCATCCGGCTGGGCAACCTGCTGCCGATGGCCAACATCGGCGTCACCGAGATGGGCCTGGTCAAGTACCTCGTCACGGAGCTCGCCAAGAACCACGGCGCGCGCGTGGACACGCTGCGGGACTTCGTGCCGTCCGCGCAGGACGGTGAATGGGAGAAGGTCGTCGCGGGCCAGCGCGTCCAGGTGATCAAGCCCAGCGGCCGTGGCGGCACCCTCGAGTTCGGCACCGCCGTGGTCACCGCGGCAGACGGGTCGATCGCCGGCCTGCTGGGCGCGTCACCCGGTGCGTCCACCGCCGTCGACGCGATGGTGGACGTCCTCCAGCGCTGCTTCCCGAGCCGGTTCGCGGAGTGGAAGCCCGCTCTCGAGGAGATGATCCCGTCGCTCGGCCGGAACCTCGCCGAGGAGCAGGCGCTGTTCACCGAGCAGTTCGAGCGCTCCACCCGCACCCTCAAGCTGGACCAGAAGGCCTGATAGCGGGCGGGCCCCGCCCGCCGACCCACTCCCATCCCCCGGCTGCTCGCACCACTGCAGCCGGGGGATGACGTGCATCACAGGCCCCGTGGGGTGAGGCATGGACCGTCACCGGTGCCGGATAGGATCGGCGCCATGATCCGGCCCGTGAACCCGTACCCCGTCGGCCTGGACCTCGAGGGTCGTCGCGTCGTGGTGATCGGCGGCGGGTCCGTGGCCCAGCGGCGCGTCCCCGTCCTCCTGGAGGCCGGCGCGGCCGTCCATCTGGTGAGCCCTCAGATCACGCCCACGCTGCAGGGCCTGGTGGACGCCGGCCGGATCCGCTGGGAGGCCCGCGAGTACCACACGGGCGACCTCGAGGGCGCCTGGTACGTGGTGGCCGCCACCAGGGACTCGCTGGTCAACGCCCGGGTGGCGGCGGAGGCCGAGCAGGACCGCACGTTCTGCGTCCGCGCCGACGCGGTCAACTCCGGTACCGCGGTCACCCCGGCCGTCGTCCGCCGGGGCGAGATGCTGGTCGCCGTGCTCACCGGCGACCGGGCCCGCACGGCCGAGGCCCGGGACGTCGTGGCCCGTGCTCTGGCCGAGGCCGGCGCGGAAGCCCCGGATACCGACGAGAAGCTGCGGGGGACCGTGGCACTGGTCGGCGGCGGGCCGGGTGCCGATGACCTCATGACGGTCCGGGGCAGGCGACTGCTCTCGCGCGCCGACGTGGTGGTGGCCGACCGGCTCGCGCCGCAGCGGCCGCTGGGGGAGTTGCGCTCGGACGTGGAGATCGTCGACGCGGCCAAGATCCCGTACGGCCGGTCCATGGCGCAGGAGGCCATCAACGCCGTGCTCGTGGACCGGGCCCGGGAGGGCAAGTTCGTCGTGCGTCTCAAGGGCGGGGACCCGTTCCTCTACGGGCGCGGATACGAGGAGGCCCAGGCCTGCGCCGAGGCCGGGATCCCCTGCTCTGTCGTCCCCGGGGTGTCCAGCGCCCTGTCCGTACCCGCCCTCGCGGGGATCCCCGTGACCAACCGTGGGATGACCCACGAGGTCACGGTGGTCTCCGGGCACCTGCCGCCCGGACACCCCGGATCGCTGGTCCGATGGGAGGCGCTCGCAGGGTTGCGCGGGACCCTCGTGGTGCTCATGGGCGTCAAGAACTCCCCGGCCATCGCGGAGTCGCTGATCGCCGGCGGCCGGTCACCCGAGACCCCGGCCGCGATCATCGTGGACGGCAGCCTCGACGGCCAGGCAACCTACCGGTGCACCCTGGGGTCCATGGCCCACACGCTCGAGACGCATGACGTCCGGCCCCCCGCGATCGTGGTGGTGGGCGAGGTCGCCGGCCTCCCGCAGGCCCTCAGCGAGCACTGACCCAGCGCTGACCCAGCACTGACTCGGCACTGACCCCGCCCGGGCGCCGGTGTCGCTCGGGCATGATGTGGGCGTGGACGTGAGCACCCGCAAGAGCATCGGATTCCTGTCGTTCGGGCACTGGATGGATCATCCCGACTCCGCCGTCCGGACCGCGGCGGACTCGCTGATCCAGAGCATCGAACTGGCCGAGGCCGCCGAGGGTCTGGGGGTGGACGGCGCCTACTTCCGGGTCCACCACTTCGCACAGCAGCTGGGAACCCCCGCACCTCTGCTCGCCGCCGTCGCCGCGAGGACCACCCGGATCGAGATCGGGACCGGGGTGGTGGACATGCGCTACTCCAACCCGCTCGGCTTTGCCGAGGACATCGCCGCCGCCGACCTGATCTCCGCCGGGCGCCTCCAACTCGGGGTCTCCCGCGGGTCGCCCGAGCAGGTCATCGACGGGTGGCGCTACTTCGGGTTCGAGCCGGCGGAGGGTGCGACCGACGCCGACATGGCCAGGCGGCACACCGAGGTCTTCCTCCGGGCGATCGAGGGCGAACACTTTGCCAGGCCCAACCCCCGACCCATGTTCCCCAACCCGCCGGGTCTGCTCCGGATCGAGCCCCACTCCGCAGGACTCCGCGAGCGCATCTGGTGGGGCGCCGGTTCGGACGCCACGGCCCGTTGGGCGGCGTCCGAGGGGATGAACCTGATGTCGTCCACGCTGAAGGCCGACGAATCAGGGGAACCGCTCCACGTCCAGCAGCGCCGACAGATCGAGGCGTTCCGGGACGAGTGGGCGCAGCACGACCACGGATTCGAACCGAGGGTGTCGGTGTCGCGCTCGATCATCGCGATCACAAACGACACGGACCGGCGGTATTTCCTGGGCGGCGGTGAACGCGAGGACCAGTTCGGGAGCATCGAACCGGGCAGCCGCGCGGTGTTCGGCCGCTCGTACGCGGCCGAGCCCGACGTCCTCGTGGACCAGCTGCGAAGCGACGAGGCCATCAGGGCGGCGGACACCCTGCTCCTGACGGTTCCGACGCAGCTGGGCGTCGACTACAACGCACATCTCCTGGAGTCGATCCTCACGCACGTCGCGCCCGAGCTGGGCTGGCGCTGATCGCGCGCTGCGGTGAGGCGAGGGATCGCGGTGTCAGGGCCGGCTCACGGCTGTGTGACCATCGTCAGCGCGGAGTCGGACTTGCGCTCGAGCGTGTAGCCCGCCCGTCGGGCGACCCTCAGGAGCGCGGGGACGTCGTCCATCTCCGACCGGGACGTGGCCAGTGTCCGCGCCAGCAGCCCCTTGTGGAACTTGGAGAAGTGCGAGACGACCTTGCGGGTGCCGTCCGGGTACTCGGTCACCACGTCGACGGTCACCGCCCCCGGAACCGGCCCCAACTGGTGGTAGCCACCGGAGCGCAGGTCCACCACCAGGTCCTCGGCCCAGGTCGCGGTGGCCGCCGTGAGCGACGGCCTCCACGTGGAGCGCAGGGTGCCCAGGCCGGGGAGCTGGGTCCCCGATGAGAGGCGGTAGTGCGGGATGGGATCGGCCGCGGCGAGGAGACCGAACAGCGCTGACCCGATCCACAGGCGGGACTCGGCTCGCGCCCGGCCGGCCCGGGTGAACGAGGCCTGCCCCAGGGCGTCGTAGAGGACGCCGGTGTACCTGCTCAGGGCGGGCGCGGTGGGGGAGGACCACAGCTGCGCGTCGAGCGCCACCTCCTCGACGAGCTTCTCGCTCAATCCCAGGGCGGTGCGGGCTCCGGCGGGGTCGCCGGTACACATCGCCACCACCGCGTGCGCCACGGTCCGGCGGGTGGCGGTGAGAGTGGGGAGGGAGAGCGCGGCCAGATCGAGGGGGTCACCCGAACCGCCGACGGACTTGGTCTCGGAGGGTGAGAGGAGGATGCGCACCCGGCTGAGGCTACCGTCGGTCCGACCTCGAACTCCCGGGCGGCTACGCTTGACCACCGTGATCACGCGTCTGTCCCACCTCTTCCTGCGAACGCTCCGCGACGACCCGTCTGATGCCGAGGTCCTGAGCCACAAGCTGCTGGTCCGGGCCGGATACGTCCGGCGCATCGCGCCCGGCGTCTACTCCTGGCTGCCGCTCGGGCTGCGCACGCTCCGCCGCATCGAACAGGTGGTGCGCGAGGAGATGAACGCCTCCGGCGCCCAGGAGATCAGCCTGCCCGCGCTCCTGCCGCGCGAGCCCTACGAGACCACCGGCCGGTGGACCGAGTACGGCCCGGCGTTGTTCCGGCTGAAGGACCGCAAGGGCAACGACATGATGCTCGGTCCCACCCACGAGGAGCTGTTCACGCTCACCGTGCAGGGCGAGTACACCTCGTACAAGGACCTCCCCGTCACCCTCTACCAGATCCAGACCAAGTACCGCGATGAGGAGCGTCCCCGCGCCGGGATCCTCCGGGGCCGCGAGTTCACCATGAAGGATTCGTACTCGTTCGACGTCGACGACGCCGGGCTCGAGCGCTCCTACCAGGCCCACCGCACTGCCTACCAGCGGATCTTCGACCGCCTGGGGATCGAATACGTCGTCTGCGCCGCCACCTCGGGCGCGATGGGCGGATCGGCCTCCGAGGAGTTCCTCGCCGTCTCCGCCGCCGGTGAGGACACGTTCGTCCGGTCGACCGACGGCGGGTACGCGGCCAACGTCGAGGCCGTGGTGACCCCGGCGCCGCCGGCACGCCCGCTCGAGGGACTCCCCGGGGCCGTGGTTCACGAGACACCGGGCGCGTCGACGATCGAGTCTCTGGTCACCTGGGCGAACGGCGCCGACCTCGGTCGCGAGGTGACCGCCGCGGACACGCTCAAGACGGTGATGCTCAAGGCCCGTGAGCCCGGCAAGGACTGGGAACTGCTCGGCGTGGGCCTTCCCGGTGACCGCGAGGTCGACATGAAGCGCGTCGAGGCCGCGCTCGAGCCCGTCGAGGTGGCCATCCTCGACGAGGCCGACTTCACGGCCAACCCGTTCCTGATCAAGGGGTACCTCGGCCCCCGGGCCCTGGCCGCACACGAGGTCCGCTTCCTGGTCGATCCCAGGGTCGTCGAGGGGACCACGTGGATCACCGGAGCTGACGAGCCCGGCAAGCACGTCGTCGACATGGTGTGCGGCCGCGACTTCACCCCCGACGGCACGATCGAGGCCGCCGAGGTCCGGGAGGGCGACGCCGCCCCCGACGGGCACGGCACCCTCACGCTGGCCCGCGGTATCGAGATCGGCCACATCTTCCAGCTCGGTCGCAAGTACACCGACGCCTTCGGGTTCGACGTTCTCGACCAGAACGGCAAGCCCGCCCGGGTGACCATGGGTTCCTACGGCATCGGGGTCTCCCGCCTCGTGGCCGTGCTGGCAGAACAGTTCGCGGACGAGAAGGGCCTGGTGTGGCCCGCCGAGGCGTCGCCCGCCGACGTCCACGTGGTGATCGCGAACAAGGATGAGGCCGCGATCAGCGGTGCCGCGACCCTCGTGGAGACCTTCGACAGAGCGCGCCTGGAGGTCCTGTTCGACGACCGCAAGGCCTCCCCGGGAGTGAAGTTCAAGGACGCCGAGCTGATCGGTGTGCCGTGGATCGTCGTGGTGGGCCGCGGTTGGTCCGAGGGGACGGTCGAGCTCCGCGAGCGTGCGACCGGGAACATCACCCAGGTGCCCGTCGACGGTGCCGCCGACGAGATCGTGCGGCTCATCGGAGCCGGACGCTAGTCCCCTCGGGGCGACGCGCTGGTCCCCTCGGGCGACGCGCTGGTCCCCTCGGGGGACCTCAGGACGGCGGCGGGAACCCGGGCAGCGCCTCGAACGGCGCGCCCGGGACCAACGTCCGCCAGCGGGCGAGCTGCAGGGCGGCGGCCGTGAGAGCGTCCAGGCAGAACTGTCGGATCTCAGGGGTCTCGGCGTCGCCCATCTCCGTGCGCCACGCCTCGCAGCAGTCGGATTCGAGACGGATCGCCAGCAGTACGGGAGAGGTCGGGGTGTCGGGCGCGGTCAGGTAACCGACCGGCGCGGGACCGGCCTCCGGCCACAGTGCCTCCGCGGCGTCGCGGCGGGCGCGGTGCGCTGCGAGCTCCCGTCGGACCGCGGTGCGGATCCCGCTGTCGGCACCGGCCAGGACCACGCCGTAGCCGAACACAGCGGCGTCCTCGGCACCCAACCCTCGCGGTGTGGTCATGCGAGCGCCACCTCGACCGCTGCCGTGCAGGCGGCGGACACCGAGGACGCGAGCGCGGCGCGGTGACCGCGGGAGGCCACGGCGACCTCCGCGGCCCGCTTGGCGTCGTCCCGGAGTCGGATGCGCACCTCCCCGATGGGCGGGCACACCGCGGGCGGGGTCGGTTCGACCCCGTTCGTGGGTGCTGCCTCGGGCGCCAGGCGCCGGATCTCGGCGGACAGCTGCTCGGCGTGGACCCGCCGGGCATCGGCGACCCGGCGGAGGCGGGCGGCATCCTCCCCGTGGGAGGCGTCGGCGGCGCCGAGCTCGAGCGCGTCACGCTCGGCGGCGGCCGCCAGTCGGAGCAGCGGATCCGGCTCGTCGTCGACAGTCGGTAGCGCGCACCCCCCGGCCACCACCAGCCCGGCGACGCCCACCGTCGACGCGACGAACCGACGACGAGAGACGGGGGGACTGGAGGTGGAGGGCACCCCGACATCCTGCCAGTGGTCGGGACGGTCGGTGGGGAGGCGGTACAGTGATCCGGCCCGTCCGCGACCCGGACCGGTACCCACCAGCCGCGACGCCAGGAGCAACGTGATCGTCCCCGAGTCCGACAGGGCCCATATCCGCACAGCGGTCGCCGAGCGTGGCCTCGAGCTCGAGGAGATCCGAGAGGATTCCGCAGCGACCACCTGGCACGTGACCGTGGTCGTCGACGGCGACACCGGGGTCACCCTGGACCATCTCGCCGAGCTCTCGATCGAGCTCGACGGCATCGCCGAGCAGTGGGGCGGGCCCGACCGCGCCGTCACCTTCGAGGTGACCAGTCGCGGTGTGGACGCGCCCCTCTCCGAGCCCCGGCACTGGAGGCGCGCGCGGGGTAGGCAGGTCGAGCTGTCCTACGTCGAGGGCGTCGACGGCCCCACGCAGGGCCGGGTGGGCGACCTCGACGAGGCGTCCGGCACGGTCCGGCTCGTGACGAGGTCGGGTCGTGGGATGCGGGTGAACTCGGTAGCGTTGTCCGAGGTGGCCCGCGCCGTGATCCGGGTCGAGTTCCGGCCCGCCCCCGAAGGAGAGCTCGCGCTCCTGTCGGATCCCGAGAATCCCGGTCGTGGCGTGCAAGAAGGAGAAGAAAATTGAACATCGACATGGCTGCACTCAACATGCTGTCGCAGGAACGGGAGATCCCGCTGGACGACCTCGTGCGGACCCTGGAGAACGCCCTGCTCACCGCGTACAAGCGGACTGACGACGCGCATCGCGTCGCCCGGATCGAGCTGAACCGCAAGGCCGGCACGGTCGCCGTCATGGCGGCCGAGGTCGACGAGGACGGCAACCGGATCGGCGAATTCGACGCCACCCCTGACGACTTCGGTCGGATCGCGGCAGCGACCGCCCGGCAGATCATCCTCCAGCGGCTCCGTGAGGCGGAGACCGAGCGGATCTACGGTGATCTCGTCGCCAGGGAGGGTGAGGTGGTCAGCGGTGTCATCCAGTCGGATTCCCGGGCGAACGCCCGGGGGATCATCGTGGTGCACATCGGGCCGGAGAACGGAGGCACCGAGGGCACGATCGCGCCGGCGGAGCAGGTGCCGGGGGAGACCTACGCGCACGGCGACCGCATCAAGTGCCACGTCCTGAACGTGCACAAGGGACCGCACGGCGCCTCCCTCTCGCTCTCACGCACCCACCCGGATCTGGTCAGGGGGCTCTTCGCGCTCGAGGTTCCCGAGATCGGGGACGGGTCGGTCCGCATCATGGCGATCGCCCGTGAGGCCGGTCACCGGACCAAGATCGCCGTCGAGACCACGGTGTCGGGTCTCAACGCCAAGGGTGCGTGCATCGGACCGAACGGCGCCCGGGTGCGTGCGGTGATGGCAGAACTCAACGACGAGAAGATCGACATCGTGGACTACGACGAGGACCCCACGGTCTTCGTCGGAAACGCGCTCTCGCCCGCCAAGGTCATCGCGGTGACCGTGGCGGACGCCGAGCTGCGCGCGGCCCGGGTGGTCGTCCCCGACTACCAGCTCTCGCTCGCGATCGGTAAAGAGGGCCAGAACGCCCGCCTGGCACACCGTCTGACCCAGTGGCGTATCGACATCCACAGTGACGCGGAGTGACGCGCGTCATGACCCGGCCCACGCGGTCGGGCGCGCCGTTAGTGCTCACACCGTCGGACCTGTAGACTGATCAGTTGTCACAGTCATTTCACGCTCACCCGCAGATGCGGGCGGGGCGGCGAGGAACCGAGGCGGCCGGATGCGGGTGCACGACGACCAGCATGTCGGTACCGCCGGAGTGGCGGGTCCCATACGGACCTGCGTCGGCTGTCGCCGCCGGGATATCGATTCCCGGCTACTGCGGATCGTCCACGATCCACAGGCGGCAGCTCTCTCGCCTGACCCCCGCCGTCGTGCAGAGGGGCGTGGAGCCTGGGTGCATCGCGACGAGCGGTGCATCACGACAGCACTCGACCGCAAGGCCTTCATCAGGGCCCTGCGAGTCGCCGGGAACGTGTCCCAGGACGCGATCTCGGAGGTGCTCGAGACGATGCCGTCCCGAGCACGAGATCACCCGCCGGCCGCATCGGTCGGTAGGGGGAGCACAAGAAAAGGAACGGACCAGACACGATGAGAACACCGTGAAGCTCCAGCGATGAACGTCCATCGAATGTAGACCGAGGTCGCGCGGCCAGCCCTGCCGTGAAGACCTCGCAGTGAGGAGAGCAGTGGCAGGCAAGCCCCGGGTACACGAGCTGGCAAAAGAGTTCGGTATCACAAGTAAAGAACTTCTGACGAAACTCCGCGATCAGGGAGAGTTCGTCAAGTCCGCATCATCGACCCTCGAGGCCCCGGTAGTCCGGCGTCTCCGTGAGTCCAACCCGGCGACCGACGGCGGGTCCGATTCCGCTCCGGCGTCGCCCAAGCCGGGCGGCTCCGCGGCCCCGAAGCCCGGTGCGCCGTCGGCGCCCGCCGCTCCGGCGCCGGGCCCCCGTCCGGGTTCAGATCCTCGGAAGTCGGCTCCCAAGCCCGCGGCCGAGCGACCGACCCCGGGCGCCAAGCCCGCTGCTCCGGCTCCCCGGCCCGCAGCCGCGCGTCCGACCCCGGGTGCCAAGCCCGCTGCTCCGGCTCCCGAGCCCGCCGCAGCGCCTCCGGCCCCCGAGTCGGTACCGGCGGCGCCCTCAGCCCCGGCAGTGCCCGCGGCTCCGGCGGCTCCCGCCGCCCCGGCGGCGTCCCGTCCGGCGCCCGGTCCGCGTCCGGCAGGCCCGAAGCCGGGTCCCAAGGTCCCGCGCGTCGGCAACAACCCGTTCTCCAGCGGCACCACGCCCGCACCCCGCCCGCAGGGTGGGGCCCGTCCGGCTCCCGGCCAGGGCGGTCCTCGTCCGGCTCCCGGCCAGGGCGGTCCCCGTCCGGCTCGGCCGACCCCCGGTCAGGGTGGACCCCGTCCGCCGCAGCGTCCGGGTGCTCCCGGAGCGGGCGGACCCCGTCCGAGCCCGGGTCAGATGCCCGGTCAGGTCGCGCGTCCCGCGGCCGGTCGTGGTCGTCCGGGTGGTCCCGCGGGCCGTCCCGGTGGCGGTGGCTTCCGCCCCGGTGCCGGTGGCGGTACCACCGGAGCCCCCGCAGCGGGTGGCGGCGGTTTCCGCGGTCGTCCCGGTGGCGGCGGCGGTAACCGTGGTCGCAGCGGTGCCGCGGGCGCGTTCGGTCGTCCCGGTGGCGCGCCCCGCAGGGGTCGCAAGTCCAAGCGGCAGAAGCGCCAGGAATACGATTCGATGCGGGCCCCCGAGGTCGGCGGCGTCCGGTTGCCGGATGGTCGCGGCCAGGTCCTGCGCCTCGCGCAGGGTTCCTCGCTGAGCGACTTCGCCGACAAGATCGACGTCAACCCCTCACAGCTGGTCCAGGCGCTGTTCAACCTCGGTGAGATGGTCACTGCTACGCAGTCCGTCACCCCCGAGACGCTGCAGCTCCTCGGCGAGGAGATGGGCTTCAAGGTCCAGGTCGTCAGCCCCGAGGACGAGGACCGTGAGCTGCTCGACTCGTTCGACCTGTCCTACGGCGAGGACGAGGGCGGCGAGGACGATCTCGAGATCCGTCCCGCGGTCGTCACCGTCATGGGCCACGTCGACCACGGCAAGACCCGGCTGCTCGACAGCATCCGGTCCGCCAAGGTCGGCGAGGGCGAGGCCGGCGGGATCACCCAGCACATCGGTGCCTACCAGGTCACCGTGCCGGTCGACGGCATCGACCGCACGATCACCTTCATCGATACGCCGGGTCACGAGGCGTTCACCGCCATGCGTGCCCGCGGCGCCAAGTCGACGGACATCGCGATCATCGTGGTCGCGGCGGACGACGGCGTGATGCCGCAGACGGTCGAGGCGATCAACCACGCACAGGCGGCCTCCGTGCCGATCGTCGTGGCGGTCAACAAGATCGACAAGGAGGGCGCGCAGCCCGACAAGATCCGCGGTCAGCTGACCGAGTACGGGCTCGTCGCCGAGGAGTACGGCGGCGACACGATGTTCGTCGACATCTCCGCCAAGCAGGGTCTCAACATCGACTCGCTGCTCGAGGCCGTCGTCCTCACCGCGGACGCGTCGCTCGACCTGCGGGCCAACCCGGACATGGACGCCCAGGGCGTCGCGATCGAGGCTCACCTCGACCGCGGTCGCGGTCCGGTCGCCACCGTGCTCATCCAGCGCGGCACCCTGCGGGTCGGCGACTCGATCGTCGCCGGTGACGCCTACGGCCGCGTTCGTCGGATGGTCGACGAGCACGGTGAGGACGTCGTGGAGGCGACTCCGTCCCGTCCGGTGCAGGTCATCGGTCTGACCAGCGTCTGTGGCGCCGGTGACACCCTGATGGTGGTCGAGGAGGACCGGACGGCCCGGCAGATCGCGGACCGCCGTAATGCGCGCAAGCGCAATGCGATGGCCGCACGCAGCCGTCGCCGGATCAGCCTCGAGGACCTGGATTCGCATCTCAAGGAGACGAGCCAGCTCAACCTCATCATCAAGGGCGACAACTCCGGTACGGTCGAGGCCCTCGAAGAGGCCCTCCTCGGGATCGAGATCGACGACGAGGTCGAGTTGCGCGTCATCGATCGCGGTGTCGGTGCTGTCACCGAGACCAACGTCAACCTGGCGGCGGCGTCTGACGCCGTGATCATCGGATTCAACGTGCGTGCCGAAGGCAAGGCCACTGAGCTGGCCAACCGCGAGGGCGTCGACATCCGGTACTACTCGGTGATCTACCAGGCGATCGACGAGATCGCGAGTGCGCTCAAGGGCATGCTCAAGCCGGTGTACGAGGAGAAGCGACTCGGCCAGGCCGAGATCCGCAACCTGTTCCGCTCCTCCAAGGTCGGCTCGATCGCCGGTTGCATGGTCCTCGACGGGATCATGCGCCGCAACGCCAAGGCGCGGCTGCTGCGCGACGGCAACGTCGTGGTCGAGGAGATGACCGTCTCCTCGCTGCGCCGGGAGAAGGACGACGCGACCGAGGTCCGCGAGGGCTTCGAGTGTGGTCTGACGGTGACGTACTCCGACATCAAGATCGGCGACATCATCGAGACCTACGAGCTCGTCGAAAAGCCGCGCGACTGACGTCGACGGTGACATCCGTGGGGGCAGGTTCCGTATCGCACGGGCCTGCCCCCACGGCCATGCTGGGAACACGCGGCCTCAGGTCGCACCACGTCTAGGAGAATCGCCATGGCCGGAAAGGGACGGGCCGGACGGCTCGGCAAGCGGATCGGGGAGATCGTCGCGACGGCGATCGAACACGAGATCAAGGATCCGCGTCTCGAGTTCATCACCATCACGGACTCACGCATCACGAGTGACCTCCGGGTGGCCACGCTGTACTACACGGTCCGCGGTAAGACCCTCGACGAGGAACCCGACCTCGAGGCCGCGGAGGGCGCACTCACTACGGCGCGGGGTCGGCTCCGGACGATGGTGGGGAAGCAGACCGGGGTCAAGTTCACCCCTGAGCTGCACTTCCTGTTGGACTCCGTGCCCGATGCCGCACGCCAGATGGAGGAGCTGCTCGCCAAGGCCCGTGCGCAGGACGAACAGGTCCGCCGCGTGGCGGAGGGCGCACAGCCGGCGGGGGATGAGGACCCGTACCGCAGGGACGACGAGGTGGGGCAGCCGGAGGACGACGACCGGTGACCACCGTGGTGGACGTGGGCGGCGCGGCGGAGGTGCTGGCGCGGCACCGTGAGGTGACCGTGCTGTGTCACCTCCGTCCCGACGCCGACGCCCTCGGCAGCTCGGCGGGCCTCGCCCGGGCGCTGCGGGCCGAGGGCGTCACCGTCCACCACTCCTTCGATCCGGGGACCGTCCCGGACGCGCTCCGGGTGATCCCCGGGACCGAACACGTGGTCCCGCTGTGCGACGTACCGGCGCACGACGGTCTCGTGGTGGCGCTGGACTGCGCGAGCCCTGATCGGGTGGGGGACTGGGAGCGGCTGACCGAGGCCGCCGCCGAGGTCCTGGTGGTGGACCATCACCGGTCCAACCCGGGGTTCGGCACCCACCTCCTCCTCGATCCCGACGCGGCGTCGACCGCGTCTCTCGTCCTGGACGTCCTCGTCGCCGGCCGGTACCCGGTCGACGCCGACCTGGCCAGCAGCCTCTACGCCGGGCTCATCACGGACACCGGGTCCTTCCGCTGGGGAGGCCCCGGCGCGCACGACACGGCGCGTCGACTGCTGGCCGCCGGTGCGGAATCCAGGACCATGGGTTTCGAACTCCTCGACGCCCACTCGTTCTCCTGGCTGCGCGTACTCTCCCAGCTCCTGGCCTCCGCGCGTCTGGAGGCCGACGCGGTGGGTGGACGGGGCTCGATATGGCTGCATGTCCCCCACGAGGTGGTCGTCGCCGCCGAGGAGTCCGACGTCGAATCGCTCGTCTCCCACCTCCAGGGTGTCCGCGAGGCGTGGGTGTCTGTGCTGCTCAAGGAATTCCGGCCGGGCGAGTGGGTTGTCTCGTTGCGGTCCCGCGACGGGGGCGAGTCCGGCGTGGACGTCTCGGCGGTCGCCGCCGCGCTCGGCGGCGGCGGACACCCCGCCGCGGCCGGGTGCACCCTTCGAGGGGACCTCGACACCGTGTCGGCGAGGCTTCGTGAACTCCTCGGCTGACCAGGGGCCCTCCGGGTCGACCCCGGTCGCCGGGCGGGCCCCCGCCGTCGGGGTGGGTGATCTGGGCCGGCGACTGTGGTCGATCGCGCTGCCGGTACTGCCGGTGCTCGCCGCCGAGCCCATCTACCTCCTGGTCGACGGGATCGTCGTGGGCCGGCAGGGCTCGGAGGACCTGGCATCGCTCGGCGTCGGAGCGCTCGTCCTGTTGTTGCTGGGCACCCAGATGAACTTCCTCTCCTACGGCACCACCGCCCGGGCGTCCCGGCTCCACGGGGCCGGGCGGCGTTCCGACGCCGTCGGGGAAGGTGTCCAGGCCACGTGGATCGCACTGACCGTGGGCGCCGTGGTCGTGGCGTCGGTACTGGCCCTGATCGGGCCCCTGACACGAGTGCTCTCCGCGGACGCGGAGGTGGCCGCGGGGGCTGCCGACTGGCTCCGGGTGGCGGTCTGGGGCATCCCCTGCATCCTCGTGGCCTCCGCGGGTCACGGCTGGATGCGAGGGGTGCAACGACTCCGGACGCCACTGATCCTGGTGACGGTGGGGATCGGGATCTCCACCATCGGGTGTGTGGTCCTGGTCCCCGGGCTCGGCCCCGCTCCCGCACTCGGGCTGGTGGGCAGCGCGTGGTCCAACCTCGCGGGTCAGCTGATCATGGCCGGCGGATTCCTCGGGGCGCTGGTCCTGGAACACCGCGCCTCACTCCGACCGCGATGGCACGTGATCGCCCGACAACTCCGCCTGGGCGTGGACCTGGTCATCCGCACCGCGTCCTTCCAGGTGACCTTTGCCGTGGCCACCACGGCGGCCGCCGCAGCCGGTGTCGACTCCCTGGCCGCGCATCATCTGGCACAACAGATGTGGGCGCTCTACACCCTGGTCCTGGATTCGGTCGCGATCGCCGCACAGTCGCTCGTCGGTGCGGCACTGGGTGCCGGGCTCGCCGCCCATGGCCGCGCCCTGGCCAGGGCGGTGGTCGTGTGGTCGCTGGGCCTCGGGGTGGCGCTCGCCGTGTTGACGGTTGTCTTCCGCGGCCCGATGTCGATCCTGCTGTCGGGGGACTCCGCGGTCGCTGGTCGATTGATGGTGGCCCTCCTGGGAATGGCGATCGTGGTGATCCCGGCCGCACTCGTCTTCGGCCTCGACGGCGTCCTGTTGGGCGCCGGCGACGCGGCCTACCTGCGCACCACCACGGTCATCGCGGCGCTGTTCGGGTTCCTGCCGGTCCTGCTCGCGACCCGGCACAACGGGTGGGGGCTCGCCGGGATCTGGTGGGGGATGGGGGTGTTCGTGGCGATGCGGCTGATCTTCGTCGCGGCGAGGGTCCGGGGGGATCGCTGGCTGGTCCTCGGAGCCCAGACCCCCGGCCCGGAGAGACGCGGTGCGGAGACCCGCGCCACGGAGAGACCCAGCCCGGAGAGAACCGGCGCGGAGAGTCCCAGCCGCGGCCAGGAGGCGTCGACATGACCGACCAGCCGAGCCTGCGCGCGGTGTCCGACCTCCATGTGGGGCACCGGGGCAACACGGACGTCCTGGACGACATCCGGCCCGCCCACCCGGGGGACTGGCTCATCGTGGCCGGGGACGTGGCGGAGAAGACCGACCACGTGGTGGATGCCCTGCAGCGGCTCGCCGGGAGGTTCGAGCGGGTGATCTGGGTGCCCGGCAACCACGAGCTGTGGATCGGCCGCGACGACGAGGGGATCACGTCCACGACCAAGTACGACCGGCTGGTGGACGCTTGTCGCTCGATCGGGGTGGACACTCCGGAGGACCCGTACCCGCTGTGGACCGGTCCGGGCGGGCCGGCGTGGGTCGTGCCGATGTTCCTGCTCTACGACTATTCGTGGACCCGGGATCCGGGGCAGTCCCGGTCATCGGCCCTGGCGGGTGCGCGGGAGCGGCGGGTGGTGGCCTCCGACGAGTTCCTCATCGACCCCGCCCCCTACCCGGACGTGGTCGACTGGTGCCGGGAACGCCTGGTGGCCACCACCGCCAGGCTCGCGACGCTGGATCCGGCCCATCCGACGGTGCTCGTCAACCACTGGCCGCTGGTGCGGGAACCGACTAGGGTCCTGCGCCACCCCGACTTCGCGCTGTGGTGCGGGACCGAGCAGACGGCGGACTGGCACCGCCGCTACCGGGCGACCGCGTGCGTCTACGGTCACCTGCACATCCCGCGGTCCACGGTCCACGACGACGTGCGCTTCGAGGAGGTCTCGCTGGGATACCCGCGCGAGTGGTCAGGCCGCGGTCGGCCCGATCCGCTGGCCCGCCAGATCCTCCCCGTCCCGGACCACCCGCAGGTGCGGTGGATCCGGGGGGAGGGCGGGCTGCCGCGGATCGCCCGACCCGGTGACACCGGGCCCGACCTGGAGGAGGCGCGGTGATCCGCAGCGTGCTGCCCGACGACGTGGTGGCGGTCACGTTCGATGAGCTGGACCTCAGCGACGAGGCGGCGCTGGCCGCGCTGCACCCGGTGGAGGCCGAGCAGATCGGTGGGGCGGTGGTCAAGCGCCGCGTCGAGTTCGCGGCCGCGCGGGCCTGCGCGCGAGAAGCCATGACCCGGCTGGGTGTGCCCACCGGGCCGATCATCCGGGGTGGCCGGGGTATGCCGGTGTGGCCGGCCGGGGTGGTGGGCACGCTCACCCATACCGACGGGTTGCGGGCGGCGGCGCTGGCCCCGGCCGACCGCGTGCGGTCCCTCGGACTGGACGTCGAGCCGCACGGGCCGCTGACCGAGGGCGTCCTCGACGCGGTCTCGTTGCCCGAGGAGGCGGCGTGGGTGCGTGCTGCCCGCGGGGAGGTGGGGACCGTCCACTGGGACCGGTTGTTGTTCACCGCCAAGGAGGCGACCTACAAGGCGTGGTTCCCGCTCACCCGTAGGTGGCTGGGTTTCGCCGACGCCCACATCACCCTGACGCCCACGGTCGTCGACGACGAGTCCGCGACGGGCGTGTTGCGTTCGCGGATCCTCGTGGACCCCCACGCCGTGGACGGTGGGCCCGACCTGGTGGAGTTCCACGGCCGGTGGGCTGTCCGGGACGGCTATGTGGCCTCGGCCATCGTGCTCCGGCATGTGGACGGAAGATAACGTGTCCTCGTGACGCCTCGCAGAGCAGACCCCCGTCCCGCCCCCGAACCCGGACTCGTGGTGGTCGACAAACCCGGCGGGATGACCAGTCACGACGTCGTGGGACGGCTGCGGCGGTACTTCGGCACCCGGAAAGTCGGGCACGCCGGCACGCTCGACCCGATGGCCACCGGCGTCCTGGTGGTGGGGATCGAGCGGGCCACCAAGATCCTCGGTCTGCTGGCACTGGAGACCAAGACCTACGAGGCCACGATCCGCCTCGGGGAGACCACCACCACCGACGACGCCGAGGGCGAGACCACTGCGCGCCGCGACGCCTCCGGCGTGACGGATGCGGAAATCGACGCCGGTGTCGCGGGTCTGACCGGGCGACTGGATCAGGTCCCCTCCTCCGTGAGCGCGATCAAGGTGGACGGCCGCCGCGCGTACGACAGGGTGCGGGCCGGAGAAGACGTCCAGCTCGACGCGCGGCCGGTGACGATCTCGCGTTTCGAGGTCTCCGAGCGGCGGCGTTCCGGCGAGGTGGTCGATCTCGTCGTCGTCGTCGACTGTTCGACCGGTACCTACATCCGCGCGCTGGCGCGCGATCTCGGCGCGACGCTCGGCGTGGGGGGACATCTCACCGCACTGCGCCGCACGTGCGTCGGGCCGTTCGGGCTGGACGTGGCCCGGACCCTCGAGGAGTTGGAGGCCGAGCCGCGGCTGTCACTGGACCTCGACGCGGCCGCGCTGGCCGCCTTCCCCCGTCGCGAAATCGACGCCGACGAGGCCGAGGGACTGCGGCACGGGCGCTGGCTCGAGGCCCGGGGCGACGACGGGGTGGTGGCCGCCGTGGCGCCGGACGGCTCGGTGGCAGCACTCGTCTCCGAGTCGGGGCGGCGGGCCGCTCCGGTCGTGGTCATGCGCCCGGCGGGTCTGTCGGGGCCCGCGCGTAAGGTGGTCGCCGTGCAGCTGTGGCGGACGTTCGACGAGATCGTGATCCCCGACGGCGGGACCTCCGTCGCACTCGGGGTGTTCGACGGCCTCCACCGGGGTCACCGGGGTCTGGTGGACCACGCGGTGAAGACCGGGCGCGAGCTGGGTGCCAGCCCGGTGCTGGTGACGTTCGACCCGCACCCCGTCGAGGTGATCAGGCCCGGCACCCACCCGCTCGTCCTGACCCCGCTCGAGCGTCGTGCGGAACTGGCCGGGGAGTTCGGCATCGACGCGGTGTTCGCCCTGCCCTTCGACACCGACATGGCCTCCTGGGAGCCCGACGAGTTCATCGACCGCGTGCTGGTCAGGGGCCTGGGGGCCCGCTCTGTCACCGTGGGCAGCAACTTCACGTTCGGCCGGCGTGCCGCCGGCACCCCGGAGACGTTGCGCGAACTGTGTGCCGAGCGGGGGATCGCCGTGAAGGTCATGGACCTCCTGGAGTCCGGAGGCGAGACCGTCTCGTCCTCACGGGTCCGGCGGCTGCTCTCGGAGTCCGACGTCGCCGGCGCCGCGTCGATCCTCGGTCGCCCGCACCGGGTGTCCGGGGTCGTGGTCCACGGCGCCGGACGCGGTGGGCGAGACCTGGGGTACCCCACGGCCAACCTGGACCTGCCCGAGTACACGGCCGTCCCGGTCGACGGCGTGTACGCGGGGTGGTTCACCCTCCTCGACGCTCAGGCGGTCGACGGTTCGATCGTCGCCGGTCGCCGCTACCCCGCAGCCATCTCCGTGGGCACCAACCCCACGTTCGGGGACACGGTGCGCAGCGTGGAGGCCTTTGTCCTGGACGAGACGGCGGACCTCTACGGACGGGTGGCGGCGGTGGACTTCGTCGACCACGTCCGCGACATGGAGAAGTTCACCTCGGTCGACGAGCTCCTGGTGGCGATGGGCCGTGACGTCGCCCGGACCCGCGCGGTACTCGGGGTCGACGGGGCCCCTGAGTAGTCCGACGGATTGGGGGAGCGGGCGTTTGGGCTGGTAGAGTCCACACCTGGCCTCGCTGCGGTCCGCGGTAGCGGGGTCCTTCACACACGCGGACTGGAACAACCAGGAGACACCATGGCATTGAGCACTGAAGAGAAGAAGGCCGTACTGGCCGAGTACGGAGTCCACGAGACGGACACCGGCTCGCCGGAAGCCCAGATCGCCATGCTCACCAAGCGGATCTCCCAGCTCACCGAGCACCTCAAGACCCACAAGCACGACCACCACTCGCGGCGTGGCCTGCTCCTGATGGTCGGCCGCCGTCGTCGTCTGCTCAAGTACATCGCGAAGACCGACATCGCGCGCTACCGTTCGCTCATCGAGCGCCTCGGCCTGCGTCGCTAGTTCTCACCGTCGCACTTCGCGCCCTGATCCCCGTCCTCCTCGAGGGCGGGGATCCGTGCTTTCCTGATCCTGGTCCTCCTCCAGGGCGGGGGCCCCGTGCGCCCCGATGACCCGGGCTGTCTTCCCTGGTAGCCTGATCACGGCCGGTACGCACGTACCGGGTGTGTCGACAGGTCCGATCAGCGGTCCTCGGTAGTGGCTGCCGGAACTCATGTGCTCCCCCCTGAAGGGTGCCGGGTCCGGCCGCTTCGATCGAAGACCGAGGTCGAACCGGGACTTGCCTGGCGTGTGGCCCGGCGGCCGCGGCGGAACGACTTCGCCTCAGCGGCCCCCAGTCACCAACAGAACAGGTTTACACATGCCACAGATCAAGGCCGTCGAGGTCGATGACGGTGTCTTCGAGACCGTCGCAACCATCGACAACGGCGACTTCGGTCGCCGAGAGGTGCGCTTCGAGACCGGACGGTTGGCCAAGCAGGCCGCCGGCGCGGTCGTCGCGTACCTGGACGACGACACGATGCTGCTGTCCGCCACGACCGCGGGCAAGCACGCCAAGGAGCACTTCGACTTCTTCCCCCTGACGGTGGACGTCGAGGAGCGGATGTACGCCGCCGGCCGGATCCCCGGATCCTTCTTCCGTCGCGAGGGTCGGCCCAGCACGGACGCCATCCTCACCTGCCGTCTCATCGACCGGCCGCTGCGCCCCACCTTCGCGGACGGGATCCGCAACGAGGTGCAGGTCGTCGTGACCGTCATGAGCCTCGATCCCAAGGACCTCTACGACGTGGTGGCCATCAACGCCGCGTCCGCATCCACGCAGCTCTCCGGGCTCCCGTTCTCGGGCCCGGTCGGCGGCGTGCGCATCGCGCTCATCCCGACGGCCGCCGACCCGGCAGGCCAGTGGGTCGCGTTCCCGACCGTCGAGCAGCTCTCCGAGGCCGTCTTCGACATGGTCGTCGCCGGCCGCGTCACCGGCTCCGGTGACAGCGCCGACGTCGCGATCATGATGGTCGAGGCCGAGGCCACGGTCGACGTCATCGAGAAGATCGCCGGCGGCGCGCAGGCGCCCACCGAGGACGTCGTGGCCCAGGGCCTCGAGGCCGCCAAGCCGTTCATCGCCGAGCTGTGCGCCGCGCAGCAGGCGCTGGCCGCCGCCGCGCCCACCGAGGCGCGCGAGTTCACGCTGTTCCCGCCGTACCAGGACGACGCGCTGGCCGCCGTCGCCGAGGTGGCGGAGGCCAAGCTGAGCGAGATCATGTCCATCGCGGACAAGCAGGAGCGCGACAGCGCCACCGACGCGCTCAAGGTCGAGGTGCTCGACGCGCTCACCGCGCGTTTCGAGGGCCGCGCCTCGGAGATCGGTGCGGCGTTCAAGTCGCTCACCAAGAAGATCGTCCGCCAGCGGATCCTCACCGACCACTTCCGCATCGACGGTCGCGGGATCCGGGACATCCGGGCCCTGTCCGCCGAGGTCGAGGTCGTCCCCCGCGCCCACGGCAGCGCACTGTTCGAGCGTGGAGAGACCCAGATCATGGGCGTCACCACGCTCGACATGGTCAAGATGGCCCAGCAGATCGACTCGCTCGGGCCCCAGACCAAGAAGCGCTACATGCACCACTACAACTTCCCGCCGTACTCCACCGGTGAGACGGGCCGCGTCGGCTCGCCCAAGCGCCGCGAGATCGGCCACGGGGCGCTCGCCGAGCGTGCGCTCATGCCGGTGCTGCCCAGCGTCGAGGAGTTCCCGTACGCGATCCGTCAGGTCTCCGAGGCGCTCAGCTCCAACGGTTCGACCTCCATGGGCTCGGTCTGTGCCTCGACCCTGTCCCTGCTCAACGCCGGTGTGCCCCTCCGGGCGCCGGTCGCGGGCATCGCGATGGGCCTGGTGACCGATGAGGTCGACGGGGAGACCCGCTACGTGGCACTGACCGACATCCTCGGTGCCGAGGACGCGTTCGGTGACATGGACTTCAAGGTCGCCGGCACGGGCATGTTCGTCACCGCCCTGCAGCTGGACACCAAGCTCGACGGCATCCCGTCCGAGGTCCTGGCCGGCGCGCTGACGCAGGCACGTGAGGCGCGTCTGACGATCCTCGACGTGATGGCCGAGGCGATCGACGAGCCGGACGAGCTCAGTCCGTTCGCCCCGCGGATCATCGCGATCAAGGTCCCGGTCGACAAGATCGGCGAGGTCATCGGGCCCAAGGGCAAGATGATCAACTCGATCACCGAGGAGACGGGCGCTTCCGTCTCGATCGAGGACGACGGCACCGTGTACATCGGTGCGGTCGACGGCGAGTCCGCGCAGGCCGCGATCGACAAGATCAACGCCATCGCCAACCCGCAGCTGCCCAAGGTCGGCGAGCGGTTCCTCGGCACGGTCGTCAAGACCGCGCCGTTCGGTGCGTTCCTCTCGCTGCTGCCCGGTCGCGACGGCCTGGTCCACATCTCCAAACTGGGCCAGGGCAAGCGCGTCGGCAAGGTCGAGGACGTCGTGAACGTGGGCGACAAGATGCAGGTCGAGATCGCGGACATCGACAACCGCGGCAAGATCAGCCTCATCCCGGTCGAGTCGGACGCCGCGGAGTCGGCTGCCGACGCCGAGGGCGACGAGAACTGATCCGATGCCGGGGGGCGGGCAACCGCCCCCCGGCTCCTCCCGAGGCACGCACCCCGCAGGTTCCGGGTGCGTGCCTCGTTCGCGTGAAGGAGTTCGTGACGTGAGTTCGACGATCCGGGTCGACCGGTCGATCCCCGGGATCCGGGTGGTGACGGAGAACCTCCCGTGGTGTCATACCGCCGCGGTGGGGGTGTGGATCAACTCCGGTTCCGCCGACGAGGGCCCCGACGAGCACGGCGCCGCGCACTTCCTCGAGCACGTCCTGTTCAAGCGGACCGCCACGGCGTCGGGTCGCGAGCTCTCCGAGCGGATCGACCTCCTGGGCGGCGACCTCAACGCGTACACCGGCCGGGAGCACACCTGCTACCACGTCCACGTCCCGGCCGAGGGGTTGGCGACGGCGGTGGACGTGCTCACCGACGTGGTGGCCAACGGGTCGTGCGCGCCCGAGGACGTGGAGATCGAGCGCGATGTGGTGCTCGACGAGCTCGCGGGCCGCGCCGACGACCCCGAGGACCTCGCCTGCGAACTCGCCACGGGGGCCGTGCTGGGCACAGATCCCCTGGCCCGTCCGATCATCGGAACGGAGGAGTCGGTGGAGGCCCTCGACGCCCAGACCCTGCGGTCGTTCCACCGGAGGGTCCTGCGCGCGGGCGACGTCGTGGTGGCCGCCGCCGGACGGATCGACCACGACGACCTGGTCCGGCGCATCGCCGACGGCCCCCTGGCGGCCGTGGTCGCCGCGGGGCCCGGGGTGGCGCCGACCGCGACCCAGCCCGCTGCGCCCCCCTCCGGCCAGACGGACGGACGCCTGGGCTGGGCGCCGTCGTCGGTACTGGTGGGGGAGGACGACGACTCCGAGCAGGTGCTCCTGGCGCTGGTGCGCAGGACTCCCGCCCGCGATCATCGGGACCGGGCCGCCGCGCAGATCGCGACCGCGGTCCTCGGCGGGGGCCTGAGTTCCCGGCTGTTCCAACGGATCCGCGAGGAGCTGGGGTTGGCGTACACCGTGTACGCGTCGATCGACCAGTTCCGCGCGACCGGGCTCGTCTCGGTGGTCGCCGGGAGTCCGGTCGGACGGGTCGATGCACTGTGCGGTGCTCTCGCCGATGTGGTGGCGGGGATGGTCACCGATCCGCCTGACGGCGACGAGGTCGACCGCGCGATCGGACACCTCACCGGATCCATCACGCTAGGCCTCGACGATCCGCTGTCGCGCATGACGCGGATCGGCCGTCACCTGCTGGACCGCGACACGGTGGTCACCGTGGAGGAGTCGCTGCGGAGGCTCCGGACGGTGACCCGCGACGACGTCGCCGACTACTGGACCGGCGAGACCGCGCCCTGGAGTCTGGCGGCCGTGGGCCCCGGCATGCCGGGCAGGGGCGGCGCGGCTGGGCTGCTGGCACGTGTCGGCGGATAGGCTGGTGTCCTGCTCGGCGAGCACTGACTCGGTGACCACGGACTCGGTTACCACGGACTCGACGACCACAGACTCGACGACCACAGAGGAGACGGTGACGGTGACGAAGGTCGGAGTACTCGGGGCCCGCGGCAAGGTGGGCACGGCGATCTGCGATGCCATCCGCGAGGCACAGGACATGGAACTCGTCGCCGAGGTGGACCAGGGTGATCCCCTGCAGTCGCTCATCGAGTCCCGCGCGGAGGTGGTCGTCGACTTCACCCATCCCGACGTCGTCATGGCCAACCTGGAGTTCTGCGTGGCCCACGGCATCCACGCGGTGGTGGGCACGACAGGCTTCACCGACGAGCGGCTCGACTCCCTCCGCGGGTGGCTCGAGGCCAACCCGGGCACAGGCGTGCTGGTGGCACCGAACTTCGCCATCGGCGCGATCCTCATGATGCGCTTCGCGGTCCAGGCGGCCAAGTACTTCCCGTCCGCCGAGATCATCGAGCTGCACCACCCCAACAAGGCTGACGCTCCCTCCGGCACCGCCCACCGCACGGCCGAGATGATGGGGGCCGCCCGCGCCGAGGCCGGACTCGGGCCGTCCCCGGACGCCACGTCCACCGAGCTCGAGGGCGCGCGCGGGGCCGATGTCGACGGGGTCCGGGTCCACTCGGTACGACTGACCGGTCTCGTCGCACACCAGGAGGTGCTCCTGGGAACCCGGGGGGAGACCCTGACCATCCGGCACGACTCACTGGACCGGACCTCGTTCGCTCCGGGTGTCCTCCTGGGCGTCCGGGCCATCGGTGGTGCCCCCGGCCTGACCGTGGGGCTCGACGCCTTCATGGACCTGTAGGCCGGCGCGTGGACAGGGTCGTCAAACCTCTGGTCATGGCAATCACGGCGGTAGCGCTCGTGGTGGCCTTCGGGTACCTGCTCTACCTGGGGTGGTCCATGATCAGCCGATCCGAGCACCTCGCCCTGCGGGGCCTGGGAGTCGGGATCATCCTGCTGACCGTCGTCGGCGCCTGGGCCACGTGGGCGATCCTGCGGAACGGGGTGGAGCTCCAGCGGATCTCGGCGGCGGCCGCCGCGGAGGGGATCGAGCTCGACATCACCGACCTCGAGCACCGGCCGTCCGGCCGGCTCGAACACGCCGCCGCCGACGAGTTGTTCGACCGGGTCAGCGTGGAGTTCCAGGCTGCCCCGGACGACTGGCGTACCAACTACCGTCTGGCACGCGCCTACGATCACGCCGGGGACCGCACCCGGGCGCGTGAGGTGATGCGGGCTGCCATCAGCCTCCGTGCGGCCGAGGCGTCGACGGCGGACGGATTGGCGGCGGACGGGCCGACGGCCGAGGACTCGCAGTGACCACCGTCCTGCTGGTCCACCATGCGCCGTCGCCGCGCCTGCGCCGGATCCTGGAGTCCCTCCTGGCCGGTCTCGCCCATCCGGATCTGGAGGGGATCGAGGTCGAGTCGGTCCCGGCGCTGGCGACGACAGACGACCACGTCCTCCGGGCCGACGGCTATGTCCTACTGACCCCCGCCAACTTTGGCTACATGTCCGGTGCGCTCAAGCACTTCTTCGACCGCACCTACTACACCTGCGAGGGTGCAGTAGCGGGCCGCCCCTACGCGCTGTGCGTGCACGGGGACAACGACACCTCCGGGGCGGTCACCTCGGTCGAGCGGATCGCCACCGGGTGGGGCCTGCGGCAGGTCGCGCCCGCGATCCAGCTCACCGGGGAGCCCGGGCGTGATGATCTGGACGCCGCGGCCGAGATCGCCGCGACTGTGGCCGCACATCTTCTCGGCTGACCGGCCGGGCACCACGCAATCAAGGGAGTACACCGATGTCCGAGCTCGTCCGGCGGCAGGCCCGCCTGGTCGCGCACACCGCGTTCACCCCGCCCGATGATCTCGGGTGGGACACCGACGCGGAGGGCGGATCCGCCCTGGCGGAGTTCGCCGGCAGGGCCTGTTACCAGAGCTGGGACAAGCCCAACCCGCGTACCGCCACCAACGCGGGGTACCTGAGACACATCCTCGAGGTGGGTCACCTCTCGGTGTTCGAGCACGCGAGCGTGACGTTCTACATCACCGGCATCTCCCGCTCGTGCACCCACGAGCTCATCCGCCACCGGCACTTCTCCTACAGCCAGCTCTCGCAGCGGTTCGTCCCCGAGCACGATTCCAAGGTGGTTCCGCCCCCCGCCATCGCCGACGACCCCGAGCTGGTGGAGATCTTCCGTCGCGCCACCGACGCGTCTCGGGATGCCTACGCCGAGATGTTGGCCAAGCTGGAGGACAGGTTCGCCGACGTCCCCAACCCGATGCTGCGGCACAAGCAGGCCCGGCAAGCGGCGCGGTCGGTGCTCCCCAACGCCACCGAGACGCGGATCGTGGTGACCGGGAACTACCGGTCGTGGCGCCACTTCATCGGCATGCGTGCCACCGAGCACGCGGACACGGAGATCCGCGGGCTGGCCATCGACGTCCTGAGGCAGCTGCGTGACGCGGCACCGGCCGTCTTCTCCGACTTCGAGATCGCCACTCTGGAAGACGGCTCCGAGATCGCCGTGAGCCCGTACGTCCTCGAGGGATGACACGGATACGCGGGCCGGAATCGGGCCATGGCGTCTGCTGCGGGTACTCTGGGAGACCATGACACACGTGACCACTGGGGGGCCCATGCCGACCGGCAGTCGGCAGACCCCCGCCGATATGGGGCGCCCTGCGCCCTTCGGGACGGTTCTCACGGCGATGGTCACCCCATTCGGGTCCGACGGATACGTCGATCTGAAGGCCGTCGCACGTGTCGCAGAACACCTCGTGGATTCGGGGTGCGACGGTCTCGTCGTCTCCGGCACCACGGGCGAATCACCCACCACCACGGATGCGGAGAAGATCGCGGTCCTGGAGACAGTTCTGGCCGCGGTGGGGGACAGGGCGACGATCGTCGCCGGTGTGGGCACTTACGACACCGCGCATTCCGTGCACGCCGCACGTCAGGCAGCGGGAGCGGGAGCCCACGGCATGCTGGTGGTGACCCCGTACTACTCCAAGCCCACGCAGGCTGGTCTCGACGCCCATTTCAGGGCGATCGCCGACGCCACCGACCGGCCGGTGATGCTCTATGACATCCCGCCGCGATCCGTGGTGCCCATCCAGGCGGACACCCTGATCGGACTGGCGTCGCATCCGAATATCGTCGCAGTCAAAGACGCCAAGGGTGACTTCCACGACGCCGTCACCGTGATGTCGCACTGCGACCTCGTCTACTACTCGGGCGACGACCAGCTCAACCTCCCGTGGCTCGCCGTGGGCGCCAGCGGGTTCGTCAGCGTGATCGGCCATGTGGCCGCCCCACGACTGGTAGAGCTCCGCCGGGCTTTCCTGGACGGCGATGTCGAGACAGCACGGCGCATCAACCTCGGACTCCTCCCGCTCTTCGACGCCCAGCGGGCGCTCGGCGGCGTGTCGATGTCCAAAGCAGCACTCGAACTTCTAGGAATCTCGGCCGGAGCGCCGCGACTCCCGCAGTTACCACCGACCACCGAGCAGCGGGACGCACTGGCGTCGCTGCTGCACAGAGCAGGAGTCATCAGATGACAGAGAATCCGACCAACAGCCGCGGACGCGGTCGTACCCGTCGCGCAGCGGGCCGCCCCACCGGCGAGCCGGCACCGGCCGCGGCCGCAGCCGTGCAGTTCACGGAGCCGAAGGCCGTCGCCAAGGCGCCCGCCGAGAACTCCGGTCAGGACCAGCCGGGGCAGAGCAAGACCGAGCAGGGTTCGTCCCAGCAGGGCAGGACCGAGCAGGGTTCGTCCCAGCAGGGCAGGTCCCAGCAGGGCAAGACCCAGGACGCGCCCAAGGGCGGCTCCCGCGGCCGCGGTTCATCCGCCGGCAGTGGCCAGGGCGGCGGCAACCGTGGTGGAGGAAACCAGGGCGGCGGCAACCGTGGTGGAGGAAACCAGGGCGGCGGCGACCAGGGCGGGAGCCGTAACCGCGGCGGACGCGGCCGGGGGCGTGGCCGGGATGACACCTCGACCGCCGAGTTCGGTGGCGTGAAGACCATGCAGGGCGCGGACATGACTGTTCGTCTGCCCAGCCCGCCCAAGCCGCGGAAGGGCGCCCTGCGCATCGTCGCACTCGGCGGGATCTCCGAGATCGGGCGCAACATGACGGTCTTCGAGTACGACTCGAAGCTGCTCATCGTGGACTGTGGTGTGCTCTTCCCGAGCTCCACCGAGCCCGGCGTCGACCTCATCCTCCCGGACTTCGGCCACATCGAGGATCGCCTCGACCAGGTCGAGGCACTGGTGCTCACCCATGCCCACGAGGACCACATCGGGGCGATCCCGTTCCTGCTCAAGCTCCGCCCGAACATCCCGATCATCGGTTCCAGGTTCACCCTGGCGCTGGTCGAGGCCAAGTGCCGCGAGCACCGCATCAAGCCGGTCTTCCGCCAGGTCGACGAGTCCAGCGTCAGCGATCTGGGCAAGTTCCAGGTCCGCTACTTCGACGTCAACCACTCGATCCCGGAGTGCCTGGGCGTGGTCATCAAGGCCGGTGACAACACGGTCATGATGTCGGGCGACATCAAGCTCGACCAGCTGCCCACGGACAAGCGACCCACCGACCTGCCCAAGATGTCGCGGTTCGGCGACGAGGGCATCGACCTGTTGCTCCTCGATTCCACCAACGCCACCACCCCGGGCATCAGCCGCTCGGAGGCGGAGGTCGGACCCACGCTCGCCCGGCTCATCTCCGACGCGCGTCAGCTCGTCGTGGTGGCCTGCTTCGCTTCCAACGTCTACCGCGTGCAGTCCGTGCTCGAGGCCGCCGCCGCGAACGGACGGAAGGTCGCACTCACCGGCCGGTCGATGATCCGGAACATGGAGATCGCCCTCGAGATGGGGCTGCTCACCGACCCGAAGAAGGTCCTGGTGGACATGGACACGGCGGCCAAGCTCCCCGCCGGCAAGGTCCTCGTGATGACCACCGGTACCCAGGGCGAGGCCATGGCCGGACTCTCCCGGATGGCCCGTCGCGAGCACCGGCAGATCAACCTCTCCGAGGGCGACACCGTGCTCTTCTCGTCCTCGATCGTCCCCGGCAACGAGGAGCCGGTCTTCGGCGTGCAGAACAGCCTGTCGCAGATGGGCGTCAAGGTCGTCACCGGCCGCGACGCCACCATCCACGTCTCCGGTCACGGCGACGCGGGCGAGCTGCTCTTCGTCTACAACGCGGTCCGCCCCAAGAACGCGATGCCGGTCCACGGCGAGTGGCGCCACCTGAGGGCCAACAAGGCCCTCGCGATCGCCACCGGCGTGCCGGAGAAGAACGTGGTCCTCGCGCAGAACGGCGTCGTGGTCGAGCTGATCGACGGCAAGGCCTCCGTCGTCGGCCAGGTCCAGGTCGGGAACCTCTACGTCGACGGTCTGTCGACCGGTGACATCGGCGATACCGTGTTGGCGGACCGCACGGCGCTCAGCGAGGACGGCTTCATCGTCGCCACCGTCGTGGTGGACCCCCGCACCGGTCGTCCGGTGAGCAAGCCCCAGATCATCGGCAAGGGCTTCACCGACGAGCCGGGCGCTCTTGACCCGGTCGTCGAGCTGGTCGAGAACGCGCTGTGGGACCTCGCCGGAGAGGGCGAGACCGACCCGTACCGTCTCGCACAGGCCGTCCGGCGGACCGTCGGGTCGTGGGTCTCCGAGAAGTGGCGTCGCAAGCCCATGATCGTCCCGACGGTCATCACTTCAGTCGCCTCCGAGGCCTGATCGCGGTGAACACTGATCGGCGGACTCTGGCCCGGCGGGAGCGGAGCGCCCTCGTGGCGACGATGCGTGCCACCGGGCCGGAGGCGCCGACCCTGTGCGAGGGGTGGACCACCAGAGATCTGGCGGCCCACCTCGTGGTACGGGAGTTCCGACCCGATGCGGCAGCCGGTGTGGTCGTGCCCGCGTTCGCCGCGCGGTTGGAGGAGTTGCGACTGCGCGAGGCCGAGCGTCCCTGGGCAGAGCTGCTCGAGAAGATCGACGGCGGCGCGCCGTGGTACTCGCCGCTGAAGTACGCGGATCGGGTGGCCAACGCCGCAGAGTACCTCGTGCATCACGAGGACGTCCGTCGGGCGGGCGGGGAGTGGACCGCACGCGCCTTCGACATCGAGGATCTCGACCGGGTGTGGTCGCTCGGGACCACCTTCGCCAAGACGTCCCTGCGGCGGGTCGCGGCACGGGTCGAACTGAGGACCCCTCCGGAGATCCGGTTGACCAAGCCCGGCGCGGTGTCGACGGGCGCCGCCCTGGCCCCCCTCGTCAGCATCACGGCGCCGCCGGTCGAACTGCTCCTGTGGGCGTTCGGCAGGACGGCCGTCGATGTGGACATATCCGGAGCGCAGCAGGGGATCGACGCTGTCCACGCCGTCTCCCGGGGGCTCTGACCTCACCCCGGACCTCACCCCGGCCGTGTGGCTGCTGTTACCTGTGGGGTTCGAGCAGATAGAGTGACCCCCATGGCATCAAGCTCGAGCACGCGATCCACCCGGGCCCCGGGTGCACGACGACCGGCAGCGAAGTCGGGAGCGCAGCGATCGACCACGTCGAGCTCGTCGTCGTCCCGGGGGGGCGGTTCCCGACGCGGTGCGGTCGTCTCCACACCCCGATCGGGGACGCGTAGCGGTTCCCGCACGACCGTCGCCGCACCGGTCCGGACCACCGGCGCCTTCGGCGCTGTGGGCCGTGGCCTGCGCGGCGGGTGGTCGGCGATGGCGAAGGGCGTCGGCCACGGCGTGCGCGGCCTGGGTGGAGGAACCGACGACGACAAGGTGGCGCCGCCGCATCGACGGGACGGCCTCGGACTGATCCTGGTGGGCCTCGCCATCGTCGTCGCCGGAGCCGTGTGGTTCGGTGCGGCCGGCCCCGTCGGACAGTGGACGGATACCGGGATCCGGACCGTCGTCGGGACCCCCGGCGCACTCCTGCCGCTGCTGTTGGGCGGTTGGGGAGCCCTCGTCATGGCGCGGGAACCACGACCCGAGGTCCACTCCAGATGGCTGGTCGGAACCACCGTGACGGCCTTGGGAGTGCTGGGGCTCTGGCATCTCGGCTCCGGTTCACCCTCGGATCCCGAGGGCGTCCGCTCGGGGGCCGGCGTACTCGGTCGGATCGTCGGGGGCACGCTCGAGGCCGGGCTCTCCGTCTTCGTCGCCGTCCCGTTGCTGGTCCTGCTCGTCGCGTTCGGTGTCCTGGTTCTGGTGGGCAGGCCTGCTCGGGAGATCCCGGGATTGGTTCGCGGGTTCTTCGGCTGGGACGGCAGCGGGGACATCGAGGACTGCGACGACGGTTACGACGACGAGATCTGGGACGACGCGGACGCCACCACCGCGTATCCGATCACTGCAGCCGGTACCCCGGCCGAGGGTGAGCGACCCGCGGTCCGTCGATCGCCCAGGCGTCGGGTGGCCGCGTGGTCTGAGACCCCCACGACCGGGGAGACGGTCGAGATGCCGGCAGCCGCCAGGCCCGTTCGCACTCCCGAGCCCGAGATCGACCCCGACGCGGCCCCTGCCGCGACCCCCGCCCGTACTCCTCGCACGTCGCGTAAGGCCGCGACGCCGGACGCGCCGGATGCGCCGGGCCCCACGGGATCCGATGAGGCCGCGGTGGACAGGGCGGTGGTGACCAGGGCGGTGGTGGACACCGCGGCGATACCGCAGACCAACACCCCGCCGACCCACACCGCGACGGACTCCGACGCCGAGCGGCTCGACTCGCAGAAGCAACTCCTCAACGGGGTCGAGTACACCCTTCCGCCGGTGAGTCTCCTGACGGCAGGGGATCCACCCAAGGCGCGCAGCGAATCCAACGACAAGATGATCGAGGCCATCCAGGGCGTCCTCGAGCAGTTCAAGATCGACGCGGCCGTCACCGGGTTCACGCGTGGCCCGACGGTCACGCGTTACGAGGTCGAGCTCGGCCCCGGGGTGAAGGTCGAGAAGATCACGGCCCTGCACCGGAACATCGCCTACGCGGTGGCCACCGACAACGTGCGTCTGCTCGCCCCGATCCCCGGCAAGTCGGCCGTCGGTATCGAGGTCCCCAACCTCGACCGTGAACTGGTGCGGCTCGCGGACGTCCTCACCGACCCCAAGACCGCCAACAAACACAACCCCATGCTCATCGGGCTGGGCAAGGACATCGAGGGCGACTTCGTCACCGCCGATCTGTCCAAGATGCCGCACCTCCTGGTGGCCGGCTCGACGGGCTCGGGCAAGTCCAGCTTCGTCAACTCGATGCTCGTGTCGTTGCTGTCCAGGGCGACCCCGGACGAGGTGCGGCTGATCCTCATCGACCCGAAGATGGTCGAACTGACGCCGTACGAGGGCATCCCCCACCTGATCACGCCGATCATCACCGAGCCGAAGAAGGCCGCCGCCGCGCTGGCCTGGCTCGTCGAGGAGATGGAGCAGCGCTACCAGGACATGAAGTCCACGCGGGTGCGACACATCACCGACTTCAACGAGCGGGTCAAGTCGGGGGAGATCACCACGCCGCCGGGTAGCCAGCGCGTGTACCGGCCGTACCCGTACATCGTGGCCGTGGTGGACGAGCTCGCCGACCTCATGATGACCGCCCCGCGCGATGTCGAGGACGCCATCGTCCGCATCACCCAGAAGGCCCGCGCGGCCGGCATCCACCTGGTGCTCGCCACGCAGCGTCCGTCCGTCGACGTGGTGACCGGTCTGATCAAGACCAACGTGCCGTCACGGCTGGCGTTCGCGACGTCCTCGCTCACCGACTCGCGGGTCATCCTCGACCAGGCGGGCGCGGAGAAACTGATCGGTATGGGCGACGGGCTCTTCATCCCGATGGGGGCATCGCGGTCCGTGCGCATGCAGGGAGCGTTCATCACGGACGAGGAGATCCACGCGGTCGTCGACTACGCCAAGAACCAGGCCGAGCCCGAATACGACGACACCGTCACCGCCGCCAAGGAGTCCTCCAAGAAGGAGGTCGACGGCGACATCGGCGACGACCTCGACGACCTGCTCGCCGCCGTGGAGCTCGTGGTCTCGAGCCAGTTCGGCTCCACCTCGATGCTGCAGCGCAAGTTGCGGGTCGGCTTCGCCAAGGCCGGTCGGCTCATGGACCTCATGGAGTCGCGGGACATCGTCGGGCCCTCCGAGGGGTCCAAGGCCCGCGACGTCCTGGTCAAGCCCGAGGAACTGGCGTCCGTGCTCTGGTTGATCAGGGGCGGCACGCCGCCGGAGGACGAGCCGGCGGACGCGCCCGCCGCGAGCGAGAGCCTGGACGAGTCACCGGTGGGCTGACCTGACCGGGGCCGGCATGGTCGGGCCGGTGTGGTCGGGCCGGTGTGGCGGCAGGGATCAGGCGAGGGCGCCGAAGATCGGCAGCCACTCCCGGACAGTGATCTCCGGCACCAGCCCCCGCAGACAGTGGGGGTCGTCCGCGACGAGTTCACGGGCGGCGCGGGAGTCAGCGGCCTGCACCAGCAACAGCGCCCCCGAGCCGTCCACGAACGGGCCGACGGAGCGGATGGTCCCCGCCCGGACCTGCTCCGAGAGCCACTCGCGGTGGGAGGGCTTGTTCGCCTCGCGCTCCTCGGTCTGCGCTGCCTCGTAGCGGTAGGTGACGGCGAATAGCGGCATCGGGGTGGTTCTCCCTCGTGTGTGGGGGTCGGGTGTGCGATCAAGGGTATGCGCACCGTTCTCGCTAGGGTGGAGGGGTGAGAGCTTCCACCACTGACCACGGCCACCCCACCGGAGAGGTGCCCGTTCTCAACATCGCGAACGTGCTCACCGTGCTGCGGGTCGTACTGGTCCCGGTCTTCGTCGTCTTCTTCTTCATCTCTGACGCCCAGGACCCGTGGTGGCGGGCGGGAGCGTTCGTCGTGTTCGCCCTGGCGATGGCGACCGACTGGGTCGACGGGTACCTGGCCCGGAAGCTGGGGCTGGTGACCGACTTCGGCAAGATCGCCGACCCGATCGCGGACAAGGCCCTGATCGCCGCTGCGATGATCTCGCTCTCGCTGTTCGGTGAGCTGTTCTGGTGGGTGACGTTTCTGATCCTCGTCCGCGAGGTGGGGATCACCCTGTGGCGCCTGTTCGGAGTCGACTACGTGGTGGCCGCCGGTAAGGGCGGGAAGCTCAAGACCGTCACCCAGACCGTCGGCCTGGGCATGCTGATCCTCCCGCTGCCGCACTGGGTGTGGCCGATCGAGTGGGCGGTGATCGGCGTGGCGCTGGTCCTGACCGTCTACACGGGAATCGACTACCTGGTCAAGGCGCGTCGCGCCGCCAGGGCCGAGCGCTGAGCGGGACCGGGATCGGGTACTGCATGACCGCGACGGGATCTCCTGACCACCTGGCCGCCGCCGCGGTCTCGGCTCTGCGTGCGCGCGGGTGGACGCTGGCGACGGCGGAATCCCTGACCGCGGGACTGCTCGCCGCGACGGTGGCCGAGGTCCCGGGCGCGAGCGACGTTCTCCGCGGCGGACTGGTCGTCTACGCCACCGACCTCAAGCACCGACTCGCTGACGTCCCGGAGGATGTCCTTAACCGACACGGAGCGGTGTCGGCGGAGACGGCCCGGGCGCTCGCCGTCGGCGCGGCCCGCCGGTGCGGCGCTGACGTCGGGATCGGACTCACCGGGGTGGCGGGCCCGGACCTGCAGGAGGGCCAACCGGTCGGGACGGTTCACGTGGGGGTGAGTGCGCCGGGTGTCGACCCGTGGTCCATACGGGTATCGCTGACGGGGGACCGCGGTGCCATCCGTCGCGGGGCGTGTACGACCGCGCTGGAACTGCTCCTCGGGATAGTCGTCGACGACGACGGGAACGAATCCGGGACATGACGCGTTGTACCCCGTGATGCCGAACATCCAGATGACCACGTTGCCCCGACCGGACCACCGGAGCAGGCCCCCGCTGCTCCGCGAGACCCTCGGGACGGTGCTCCGCGGGCTGCGCGGGGAATCGGGGCGGACCCTCAGGGACGTCGCCGATGCCGCCCGCGTGAGCCCCGGGTACCTCTCTGAGATCGAACGCGGGCGCAAGGAGGCCTCGAGCGAGCTCCTGGCCTCGGTCTCCGGTGCCCTCGACGTCTCGCTCGGTGAGATCCTGATCCGGGCGGCACTCGAGGTCTCGCCCCCGGGCACCATCACGGAACCCGTGCTCGCCGCCTGAACCCGGCGCGCGGCACTGAGTAGTCGCACCTCGACGTTGTTCGGTACCGTGGTATCGACCCGTCGTCCGAATCGGCAGAAGGACACTACGTAGCTATGGCCAATCCGTTCACCAAGGCGTGGCACTACCTGATGGCGTTGTTCGATTCGAAGATCGACGAGAATGCTGACCCCAAGATCCAGATCCAGCAGGCGATCTCGGACGCGCAGCGCCAGCACCAGCAGCTCTCACAGCAGGCGGCCGCCGTCATCGGCAACCAGCGTCAGCTGGAGATGAAGCTCAACCGGCAGCTCGCGGACATCGAGAAGCTGCAGGGGTCGACCCGGCAGGCGCTGCAGATGTCGGAGCAGGCCCACCTGAACGGCGACGTGCAGAAGGCGACGGACTACGAGAACGCCGCCGAGGCGTTCGCGGCCCAGCTCGTCACCGCCGAGCAGAACGTCGAGGATCTCAAGGGACTGCACGACCAGTCGCTCCAGGCGGCCGGCCAGGCCAAGAAGGCCGTGGAGCAGAACGCGATGGTCCTGCAGCAGAAGGTGGCGGAGCGGACCAAGCTGCTCAGCCAGCTCGAGCAGGCCAAGATGCAGGAGCAGGTCAGCGCGTCGCTGCAGTCCATGTCCGAGCTCTCCTCGGGCGGCAACACCCCGAACCTGGAACAGGTCCGCGACAAGATCGAGCGGCGTTACGCCAATGCTCTCGGGTCCGCCGAGCTCGCCCAGAACTCGGTCCAGGGACGGATGATGGAGGTCGAGCAGGCCTCCACGCAGATGGCCGGGCACAGCCGGCTCGAGCAGATCCGCGCTTCGATGAAGTCGGAGGGCGGCCAGCTCGGTCAGGGCGCAGGCGCCGCGGGCGAGCTGTCCAAGGGCCAGGCACATCCGGCTACGCCACCTCAGCAGCAGGCGCAGACCGAACAACAGTAAGTGCATCCGACACGGGCCGCTGGCGACACCGCCGGCGGCCCGCCGTCGTCCGCGGAGGAGAGGTGAGCTAGCTGGTGACACTGACCGAGTTCCGGGCACGGACCATGGAGGCCTTCGGGGATCTCAGGGCCGACCACCTGGTCCGCTCCCACCATCTGGCCGCGTTCGGCGGCCGGACCGCCCACGAGGCGATCGACAACGGTTCCTCCGTCAAGCAGGTCTGGCTGGCTCTGTGCGCGGAGTTCGAGGTCCCCGAACAGCTGCGCTAGAACAGATGCGCTAGAACCCCGGCACGGCGTGTCGCTAGATCTCGAACAGGCGTTCGCCTACACTGTGGGTATGTGACAACGGGACCTCCCGTCCACAGGGCGTCATCCCTCCACAGGGAGCGGTCGCCGGGCTTCGCGCGACGGTGTCGTGTCGTACCCGACCCGTAACGTCCGGCAGTGAGAACACCACACAGACCGACCGGCTCCACACCGGGGGTCGAGCACGAACGGAGAGCACCATGGCAGCTAAGGCCAGGACACATACGAGTAAGCCGGGCGCGGCGGCGAACCGGGAGCAGGCGCTGGAGCTGGCTCTCGCGCAGATCGACAAGGCCTACGGCAAGGGCTCGGTCATGCGGCTGGGGGATGACGTCCGGCCGCCGATCAAGGTCATCCCGTCCGGCGCGCTCTCGCTCGACGTCGCGCTCGGCATCGGCGGGTTCCCCCGGGGACGCGTCGTGGAGATCTACGGTCCGGAATCCTCCGGTAAGACCACGGTCGCGCTCCACGCCGTGGCCAATGCGCAGGCCGCAGGCGGAATCGCCGCGTTCATCGACGCGGAGCACGCGCTGGACCCGGAATACGCCCGCAAGCTCGGCGTGGACACGGACAACCTCCTGGTGTCGCAGCCGGACACCGGTGAGCAGGCGCTGGAGATCGCGGACATGCTGGTCCGGTCCGGTTCCATCGACATCCTCGTCATCGACTCCGTCGCGGCGCTGGTGCCGCGGGCGGAGATCGAGGGCGAGATGGGGGACAGCCACGTCGGTCTGCAGGCCCGGCTGATGAGTCAGGCGCTCCGCAAGATGACCGGTGCGCTCCACAACACCAACACCACCGCGATCTTCATCAACCAGCTGCGCGAGAAGATCGGCGTGATGTTCGGCTCGCCGGAGACCACCACCGGTGGTAAGGCGCTCAAGTTCTACGCCTCGGTCCGTCTGGACGTGCGCCGGATCGAGACCCTCAAGGACGGTGCTGACGCGGTCGGCAACCGCACCAAGGTCAAGGTCGTCAAGAACAAGATCGCGCCGCCGTTCAAGATCGCGGAGTTCGACATCCTCTACGGCGAGGGCATCAGCCGTGAGGGATCGCTGATCGACATGGGTGTGGAGAACGGCTTCGTCAAGAAGTCGGGTTCCTGGTTCACCTACGGCCCGGATCAGCTCGGCCAGGGCAAGGAGAACGCCCGCCGCTATCTCAAGGAGAACCCGGAGGTCCGGGACGAGATCGAGCGCAAGATACTCGACAAACTCAACATCGGTGCCGGAGCGGAGATCGCGGAGATCGCGGAGATCGAGGCGGAGTCCGACGCGGACGCTCCGATCGACGTGGTGCCCGTCGAATTCTGATGGGGGAGGAGAACGCCCGGGCAGTCGACCCGGGGCGGACGATCGTTCCCGACGAGCTCCGCTCGGCTGTCGCGGCGGTGGAGTCCCGGGCATCCACGACGTCGGACCTGCCGCCGCTGGCCCCGGAGGCACACCAGGCCGCGGTGTCAGCGCTCCGCCTGCTGCGATACCGGCCACGGAGCGAGCACGAACTGCGCGAGAAGCTGCTGAGCAAGGAGTATCCAGCCGACGCCGTCGATGAGGCGTTGGAACGGATCCGAGTGTGGGGCCTCATCGACGACGCCGACTTCGCCTCGGAATGGGTGAGAGGTCGGCGACGACGGCGTGGACGTTCGCGGGGGGCTCTCGAGCGTGAGCTCCGCGACAAGGGTGTCGCGGAGTCACACATCGCGGGGGCGGTCGCCGACATCGACGAGTCGGATGACGAGCAACAGGCGGCGGAGCTCGTGCGCGCACGCCTGTCGCGGAAGCCCACTGACACCGGTCCGGGGGCGGATGTACAGGGGGAGCGGCGCCGGCTGGTGGCGTTCCTCGCCCGTCGGGGCTATCCGACGGGGTTGGCAGTGGCAGTGGTGAACGCCGAATTGGCGGCCCAGGTGTCGCCCTGAGTACCCTGGCCTGCGTGGATTCTCTCGTGACCGACCTGCAGCCGGAGGCGGAGGACGCTCGCCTCGACGGCGTCGACAGACGCACCTACCAGGTGCGCACCTTCGGCTGTCAGATGAACGTTCATGACTCCGAGCGACTCTCCGGTGTGCTCGACGCCGCCGGTTATGTTCCGTTCGAGGGCGAGGCGGATCCGGACGCGGGCACGCTGCCGGACCTGGTGGTCTTCAACACCTGCGCCGTCCGCGAGAACGCGGACAACCGTCTCTACGGCACCCTCGGCAACCTCCGGCCGTGGAAAGACGTCAACCCCCGCATGCAGATCGCCGTGGGCGGGTGTCTGGCGCAGAAGGACCGAGAGGTCGTGGTCTCGCGGGCACCGTGGGTCGACGTGGTGTTCGGCACCCACAACCTGGGTCACCTACCCACGCTGCTGCAGCGCTCGCGGCACAACCAGCGCGCCGAGGTGGAGATCGCCGAGTCGTTGCAGCACTTCCCGTCGACCCTGCCCGCCACGCGGGAATCGTCGTACGCGGGCTGGGTGTCGGTGTCCGTCGGGTGCAACAACACGTGCACGTTCTGCATCGTGCCGTCGCTACGGGGCAAAGAGGTGGACCGGCGTCCCGGCGAGGTGCTCGCCGAGATGCAGGCCCTCGCCGACGAGGGAGTGATGGAAGTCACGCTCCTCGGGCAGAACGTCAATGCGTACGGTCGGTCTTTCCACGACCCCGACGAACCCTCGGACAAGGGCGCGTTCTCCAAGCTCCTCCGAGCGGCCGGTCGGATAGAGGGGATCGAACGGATCCGGTTCACCTCCCCACACCCGGCGGAGTTCACCGACGACGTGATCGAGGCGATGGCCGAGACGCCGGCCGTCTGTCCGCAGCTCCACATGCCGCTGCAATCCGGGTCGGACCGCGTCCTGCGGGCCATGCGCAGGTCGTACCGGTCGGAGAAGTTCCTGGGGATCCTGGACCGCGTCCGGATCGCGATGCCGCACGCAGCCATCACCACCGACATCATCGTCGGGTTCCCCGGGGAGACCGAAGAAGACTTCCAGGCCACTCTCGACGTGGTCGAGAAGGCCCGGTTCACCAGCGCCTTCACCTTCCAGTACTCGCCTCGACCGGGAACCCCGGCGGCCACGATGGAGGACCAGATCCCCAAGGCCGTGGTGCAGGAACGCTACATGCGCCTGATCGAACTGCAGGAGCGGATCACCCTCGAGGAGAATCAAGCGCATATCGGCAAGGTGGTGGAGCTCCTCGTCACGGCCGACCAGGGACGCAAGGACGCCGCCACCGCTCGGATGACCGGCCGGGCCCGGGACGGCCGTCTGGTGCACTTCGCGCCGATCGGCGGGGATGCCGCACAGGTCAGGCCCGGTGACGTCGTCACCACGCGCGTCACCGCCGCCGCGCCGCATCATCTCATGGCCGACGACGGCGTCCTCAGCGTCCGGCGCACTCGGGCGGGCGATCGTCATGAGGCTGGCGAGAAGCCGTCGACCCCGCCGATCGGCGTGGGACTCGGTCTGCCGACCCTGCGACGCGACACGATTACCATCGGCCTCACCGAGGTTGCCAGGTCAGAGGCCGACATCGCAGAGAAGGGTTGCCCCACGTGAGCACCGACGACCGCCCCGACCCCATCGCGGGGATCATGGAAGTCACTCGGAACGCCGAGTCCGAGATGAGAAGCAAGGACCGGGTGCTGGGCCGCACGCTGGTGATCGGGAAGGCCTACCTCGCGTCGGCTGTCCTGATCGTGCTGCTCGCTGCGGCACTGGCTCTACCGCACAGCGACGGGGTGCGGGGGTTGGACGTCCTCTTCTCCACCACCGTGGCCAGTGAGCAGCAGACGTCGCTGCCGTCGCAGGTGTTCGTCTGGCTGTACTCGATCGGCGCCATCCTGTTCGGCGCCGTCATGATCCTCAGCCAGAAGTGGTGGGCGGCGGGGATCGCGTGGAGCGCGAGCTGCGTTGCCGCCGTCTACGGGATCCTGGCAATCTGGCTCCGCCAGTCCGGCCGCGGGCCCAACCCCGACTTCCAGGACTTCGGTGCCCCCGGAATCGGGCTGTACCTCAGCGAGATCCTGGTATTCGCCCTGGCCGTCGTGCTCGCGGGAGTGCTGTGGGCGCGGACCCCTGAACAGCAGGAACTCGAAGAATCCGCCCGCCACGGCGACTAGAGCGACCGGGGAAAAGACTGCCGGTCACGGAAGCACCGGTCACCTGGGCGTCCAGGGACCACGTGACCGTAGACGGAGGAGACCGGGCCGGGCCATCGCCCCGCCCGGTCTCGTTATTCTCCCGTCAGCGGGTGTCGACCGCCTTCTCCGCGGCCTCCGCCCACTCCTTCCACTGCGCGGCCTGAGCGCGGGCCTTCTCCGCGTCCCCGGACTTGCCGGCGGCCTCCGCCTTGGCGGCCTGTGCCTCGTAGTCCTCGACCCTCACCCAGAACTGGGCAGCGCGTGCCTTGGCCTCCGGGTCCGTACGCCGCCATTCGGTGTCGGCCGCGTCGGAGACCGCCTTCTCGATCGCGCGGATCCGGCCCTCGAGCCGTCCCATCTTGTCCCGGGGGACCTTCCCGAGCTCCTCCCAGCGCGACTGGAGCTCACGCAGTGCGGAGCGAGCCCCGGCCAGGTCTGTTGCCGGGTTGATGCGGCCCTCGTAGTGGGCGAGTAGCGCTTCCTTGGCGGTCGCATTGTCCTCGAATTCGGCGTCCCGCTCCGCGGCGGCGGCGTGGCGGGCGTCGAAGAAGGTGTCCTGGGCGGCCTTGAACCGCTTCCACAAGGCGTCGTCGGCGTCGCGGGGCGCGCGGCCCGCGGCCTTCCACTCGTCCATCAGGCGGCGGAACGCGGTCGCGGTGTCGTTCCAGTCGGTCGAGCTCGAGATCGCCTCGGCGCGCTCGATCAGCTCTTCCTTGACCCGCTTGACCGAAGCGCGGTTGCGGTCCAGGTCCGCGAAGTGCGATCCGCGACGCCGGTTGAACGCTTCACGCGCCTTGGAGAAGCGCTTCCACAGGGCGTCATCGGTCTTGCGATCGATGCCCCGGATCGTCTTCCACTCGTCGAGGATCTCCCTCAGCCGGTCGCCGGCGGATTTCCACTGGGTCGACGACTCACCGATCTCCTCGGCCTCGACGGCCAGCGCCTCCTTGCGGGCGATCGCACCGGCACGCTCGGAGTCCTTGCGCTGCCGGGCCTCGGCCTCGACGGCGACGGACCGCTCGACGATCGCGGTGACACGGGAGGCGAGTGCGTCGAGGTCGCCCACGGCGGCGGCGGTGGGGATCTGCTCGGCCAGGGCCTCGGCGGAGGAGCGGGTCTTGCGGGCGTCCTGCGGATGGGACTCCAGGCGGGCCTCGAGCAGCGTCACCTCCGCGACGAGGTCGTCGAACCGGAGACCGAAGTGGGCGAGGCCCTCCTCAGGGGTGCCGGCCTGCCAGGATCCGACCTGACGCTCGCCGGCGGCGGTCCGGACGAACACGGCGCCGCTGTCGTCGACCCGCCCCCACTGGGACGGATCCGACGCGCGGACCGCACGCGGCTCGGCGGCGGTGGGCCGCGGTGCGACCTTGCGCGCCAGCGCGGCGGGAGACGGCGCGCCGGGGCGCGGCCCGGGAGTCGGTGCGGGTGCGCCCGCCGTCGGCTCGTCGGGGGTGCTGGCTGACTGTTCGGTCATCTCGTCCTCAATTCCTTCTGCCGCGTGACACGGCACCGTCGCCGGAGTCTCACCGGTCATCGCCTCGCCGTCCTCTCGCGGAGTCGGCATACTCCCAGTGTGTACCAACCACCGGCGCGGCGTCGGTGTATCCCCGCCGAGTCGCGCCGAGTCCCTACGGGAGTGGCCCACGAGGGTCAGTAAGGTTCCCCGGTGTGAGCACTCCTGTCGTCCTGGTACCCGGCGCGCCGGCTCTGGTACCCGAATTGTCCGGGGCTGCGGCCGCGGACTCCGCGCGCCAGGTCGCCGCTTGTCTGGAGATCCTGGACCACGCAGCGGCAGGGGCCTCCCGGGTGGTCGTCCTGGGCACTGATCCCGCGGGTCACACGCTCGGAGACGTGAGGTCCACCCTCTCCAGGTGGGGCGTGGCGGTGCCCGTCGGACGCTCGACGGCCCCGCAGGCCGCACACGACGATGTTCCCGACGCGGCTCTGCTCGGCTGGTGGTTCCTCGACCGGTCCGGGATCGACCTCCCGAGAACGTTCGTGGGCCTCGCCTGCGACGGGTGTCCCACGTGGACCCCGGAGCCGGACACCCTCGTCGTCGTCGTGGCGGACGGTCCCGCATCTCTCACCCCCCGCGCGCCCATCTTCGAGGACCCGCGCGGCGTGACGCTCGACTCGGAACTGGCCGGCTGGTTGCGGAGCGGAGGGCCGCTCCCGGACCCCGGCGCCGCGGTGTCGGACGCCGTCGGCTGGTGGAGTCGGCAGGCGTGGCGGCTGCTCGGCGGGATGGTCGGGGAGAGGGCCGCTCGAGAATCGGTGTCCTGGGCACCGTTCGGTGTGGGTTACCACTGTGCGCGATGGGACCTCTCAGCGTCGTCCGCGTCGTCCGCGTCGTCCGCGTCGTCCTCGTCGTCGGCGTCGGCGTCGGCGGCGTCGTCGGATACCGCGACCCCCGGAGGCGCAGCGTGACCGGGCCGGTCCCCGTCGCGGTGGTGGGGCCGACGGGTACGGGCAAGTCCGACCTCGCGCTCGACCTGGCCGAGCGACTGGGCGGGGAGGTGGTCAACTGCGACGCCATGCAGCAGTACCGCGGCATGGACCTCGGCACCGCCAAGCTTCCCCCGGCCCAGCGCCGGGGCATCCCACACCACAGGCTCGACGTACTGGAGGTCACCGAGACCGCGAGCGTCGCCGACTTCCGTCGTGAGGCCGAGCGGGAGATCGCGGAGATCCGGGAGCGGGGGAACGTGCCCATCCTGTGCGGCGGGTCGATGATGTACGTGCAGGCCCTGGTGGACGACTGGTCGATCCCCGACACCGATCCGCTGGTCCGCGCCCGCTACGAGCGTCGGCTCGAGGAGATCGGGGTGCACGCGCTGCACGACGAGCTCGCCCGCGTGGACCCCGAGGCCGCGGGGACCATCCTCCCCACCGATCCCCGCCGGACGGTGCGGGCGCTCGAGGTCGTGGAGATCACGGGCAAGCCCTTCTCCGCCTCGCGTCCCACCATCGGCGAGCCGCGCTGGGGGACCCGACTGTTGGGGCTGCGGTGCGCCCTGCCGGAGCTCGACGCCCGGCTCACCGCGCGGACCGCCCGCATGTTCGCCGATGGGCTGGTCGCGGAGGTCCGGGGGCTCGTCGGGGTGGGGCTTCTCGACGGGGTCACCGCGCGCCGGGCCATCGGCTACGCCCAGGTGCTGGACGAGATGGACGACGACCTGGGCATCGACGCCGACGGGCTGGCCCGCGCCGAGGAGCGCACGGTGATCGGCACCCGCCGGTACGTCCGGAGACAGCGGTCGTGGTTCGGGCGCGATCACCGGATCCGCTGGATCGACACCGACACCACCGATCCCGGCGCCAGTTCGGACACCGACCCCGGTTCCGGTCCCCGAGCCGGTGGCCCCTCCCCGCTGGAGACGGCGCTCGAACTGCTCGGCGAGGGACGGCAGTGACCGCCGCTGACCCCGCCCGGGGCCGCGTCCAGTCCGTGGACCGCGCCTTCGCGCTGGTCGACGCGCTCACCCGTCGGGGCGGCCGGGCGACCCTCGGGGAGCTCTGCACGGACACCGGCCTGGCGGCGGCCACCGTTCACCGGTTGTGCGGCACGCTCGCGGAGTCGGGACACCTGCGGCGCGACGCCCGCCGGGACTACCTGCTGGGACCCCGGCTGCAGCGCGTGGGCGACGCGGCCGCCCGGGCGACCTGGTCATGGGCGGAGCCCGTGCTGGCGGCCGTGGTCGAGGGCACGGGGGAGACCGCCAACCTCGCCGTCCGGGAGGGTGACGGGGTGGTGTACCTGGCCCAGATCCCGTCTCCGCACTCGATGCGGATGTTCACCGAAGTGGGTCGGCGGGTGGAGGTGCACTGCACTGCCGTGGGAAAGGCCCTGGTCGCGGGGGACGATGACGACGAGGTCCGCGCGATGCTTGGCCGTGCCGGGATGCGCCGCTACACCGCCTCGACGATCGTCCAACCGGACAGTCTGGTCGCCGAACTCGAACGCGTGCGCCGCCTGGGCTTCGCCACTGACGAGTCAGAGCAGGAGGAAGGCGTGCGCTGCGTGGCCATCTCGGTGGGCTCGGGGGACGCGGCGTTCGCGATCTCCGCCTCCGGACCCGAGGCCCGGTTCACCGAGGACCGCCGGGACGCGGCCGTCGAGACCCTGCGCGGTGCCGTGGCCGGCCTGCACCCCTGACAGAGCGGAATCCGCCACTCCCCGGGGAGTGGCGGATTCCGGGGGAGCGAGTCCTCTTACAGGCCGTTGGCCGCCTTGAACTCGCGGCGACGGCGGTGCAGGATCGGCTCGGTGTAGCCCGACGGCTGCTTGGTGCCCTCCAGGATCAGTTCGCGAGCGGCCAGCCAGGCGATGGACTTCTCGACGTCCGGCGCCATGTCCCGGTAGGCGTCGTCGCCGGCGTTCTGCTTGTCCACGATCTCGGCCATCCGGCGCAGCGAGTCCTCGACGTCGGCGGCGGTGATGATCCCGTGACGGATCCAGTTGGCCAGCATCTGCGAGGAGATCCGCAGGGTGGCGCGGTCCTCCATGAGGTTGACGTTGTGGATGTCCGGCACCTTGGAGACGCCGATGCCCTGCTCGACCCAGCGCACCACGTAACCGAGGATCGTCTGGCAGGAGTTGTCGACCTCCTCCTTCTTCTCCGCGTCGGACCAGTCGGTGTCCGGGGCGAGCGGAACGGTGAGGATGTCATCGACGCTGGCGCGTGGGCCGCCGGCGAGGAGCTCCTCCTGGCGGGTCAGGACGTTGACCCGGTGGTAGTGCGTGGCGTGCAGGGTCGCACCGGTCGGGGACGGGACCCATGCGGTGTTGGCGCCGGCCCTGGGCTGCCCGATCTTCTCGGCGAGCATCTCGGCCATGAGATCGGTCTTGGCCCACATGCCCTTGCCGATCTGCGCGCGTCCACGCAGGCCGCAGGCCAGGCCGGTGTCGACGTTGAAGTCCTCGTAGGACGTCATCCAGCGGGCGGCCTTCATCTCGGCCTTGCGGACCATCGGGCCGGCTTCCATGGAGGTGTGGATCTCGTCGCCGGTCCGGTCGAGGAAGCCGGTGTTGATGAACACGACCCGCTCGGTGGCCTCGGCGATGCACGCGGCGAGGTTGACCGAGGTGCGGCGCTCCTCGTCCATGATGCCCACCTTGAGGGTGTTCCCGGGCAACCCCAGCAGTGACTCGATGCGACCGAACAGCTCGGTGGTGAACGCGACCTCCGCCGGACCGTGCTGCTTGGGCTTGACGATGTAGATCGACCCGTGGCGGCTGTTGCCCCGCTCGTTGCCCTCGGCGATGCCGTGCATTCCGGCCAGCGAGGTGATCAGCGCGTCCAGGATGCCCTCCGGCATCTCGTTGCCCTCGGCGTCGAGCACCGCCGGGTTTGTCATCAGGTGACCGACATTGCGCACGAAGAGCATCGAGCGGCCGTGGAGCCGGACCTCGCCGGAGCCGTCGGGGGCGGTGAAGACGCGGTCGTCGTTCAGGACGCGGGTGAAGCTCTTGCCGCCCTTGGTCATCTCCTCGGACAGGTCACCCTTCATCAGGCCCAGCCAGTTGCGGTAGCCGTGGGTCTTGTCCTCGGCGTCGACGGCGGCGACCGAGTCCTCGAAGTCCATGATGGTGGAGACGGCGGACTCCAGGACGACGTCCTTGACCCCCGCCGCGTCGGTGGACCCGATCGGGGAGTCGGCGTCGATCTGGATGTCGATGTGCAGGCCGTTGTTGCGCAGCAGCACCGAGGACGGCGTGGCGGGCTCGCCGAGGTAACCGACGAACTGGGCGGGGTCGGCCAGGCTGGTGGTCGAACCGTCGGCCAGGGTGACCTGCAGGCCACCGTCGACCACGGCGTAGCCGGTGGTGCCGACGTGGCTCCCGGTGGCGAGCGGCGCGGCGTCGTCGAGGAACTCGCGCGCCCAGGCGATCACCTTGTCGCCGCGGACCTTGTTGTACGACGTGCCGGGCTCGGCCCCGCCGGACTCAGGGATCGCGTCGGTACCGTAGAGGGCGTCATACAGCGAACCCCAGCGGGCGTTGCCGGCGTTGATCGCGAAACGCGCGTTCATGATCGGCACCACCAGCTGCGGGCCGGCGACCGTGGCGATCTCTGCGTCCACGTTCTCGGTCTTCACCCGGACAGCCGCCGGCTCGGGCACCAGGTAGCCGATCTCCTGCAGGAACGCCTTGTAGGTGGAGGGATCGATCGGCGCGGGGTTCTGGTGGTGCCAGGCGTCGATCTTGGACTGGAGCTCATCTCGGGTGGCCAGCAGCTCCCGGTTCCGCGGGGCGAGCTCGGTGAAGATCTCGGAGGCGCCCGCCCAGAACGCGTCGGGGTCGACCCCGGTGCCCGGGATCGCCTGGTTGTTGACGAAGTCGTACAGGACCTCGTCGACCTGGATACCGCCGACAGTGATGCGTTCGGACATCGATGCTCTCCTCGTGGATAGGGGATCGTTCTCCCGTCCGACTCTAGTGCCCCCCTGCCGAGGGTTCATCCGGCATTTCCGCAGGGCGGAACGCCGGCGGGAGCCTCCAGTAGGATTCGTGCTCATGACCCCACCCTCACGGAACCCGCAGCTCGACGGCTTCGCCTTCCTCAAGGGGCACGGCACGCTCAATGACTTCGTGATCGTGCCGGATGACGACGCCGAGCTGGACCTCGACACGGATCTCGTGCGGGAGCTCTGTGACAGGCGAGCCGGTATCGGGGCCGACGGGGTGCTCCGGATCGCGAGGGCCGGGGCACTGGTCGATCGCGGGGTGCTCGCCGGGCTCCCGGCGGGGGTGGACGCCGGTCACTGGTTCATGGACTACCGCAACGCGGACGGATCCATCGCCGAGATGTGCGGCAACGGCGTCCGGGTGTTCGCCCACGCCCTGGTGTCGACCGGGCGTGCCGATGTCGGTCGCATCCCGGTGGGCACCCGTTCCGGGCCAAGGCCGGCCCACATCGTCAGCCACGACGGCAACGACGCCGTGGTCCGCGTGGACATGGGTCAGCCCCGGCTTCTCGGGGTCTCCTCGGCCGAGCTCGACGGCCGGGTGTTCGCCGGCCTCGCCGTAGACATGGGCAACCCGCACCTGGCCTGCGTGGTCCCAGGTCTCGATGCGGCGGCCCTGGGCGAACTCCCGGTTCATCTGGCCCCGGTGTTCGACACCGGCTTCTTCCCGGAGGGCGTCAATGTGGAGATCGCCACGCCTCTGGTCGGGGGCCGCGTCTCGATGCGCGTCCATGAACGCGGAGCCGGCGAGACGATGTCCTGCGGCACGGGCATCGTCGCGACGGCCGTGGCCGCGCTGGCCGACGCCGGTGAGTCCACGGGGGACGTCGTCGTGGTCGTACCCGGCGGTGAGATCGTGGTGACCCTGACCGAGGGGGGCTCCACCCTGACCGGGCCCTCCGCTCTGGTCGCGGACGGCCGGTTCCGTCGGTCGGCCGCCCGGACTCGCGCGGGAGCACCTCGGGCCGGGGTATGAGATGATCGTCTGGAATGACTACCGACAACACCGCCCCTGAACGGGACACACGAGACCACGATCCCTCGATCGGCGATTTCCAGCTCGAGGAGCGATCCTCGATGCGCCGCGTCGCCGGGATGTCGACCGAGCTCCAGGACATCAACGACGCCGAGTATCGCCAGCTCCGATTGGAGCGGGTGGTCCTGGTAGGTGTCTGGACCGACGGCAATTCCGCTCTGGCCGACGCCGCGATGGCCGAACTGGCCCAGCTCGCCGAGACCGCCGGCTCCGAGGTCTGCGACTCGATGATCCAGCGCCGCGACAAGCCTGATCCCGCCACCTACATCGGTTCCGGTAAAGCACAGGACCTCAAGGACATCATCGACGCGACCGGTGCCGACACGGTCATCTGCGACGGTGAGCTCACCTCCGGGCAGCTCCTCGCGTTGGAGAAGGTGGTCAACGTCAAGGTGATCGACCGCACCGCGTTGATCCTCGACATCTTCGCCCAGCACGCCACCAGTCGCGAGGGCAAGGCCCAGGTCACGCTGGCCCAGATGGAGTACATGCTCCCGCGCGTGCGTGGTTGGGGCGAGTCGCTCTCCCGCCAGGCGGGTGGCCGAGCAGGCAGCAACGGCGGCGTGGGTCTACGTGGTCCCGGTGAGACCAAGATCGAGACGGACCGCCGCCGCATCCGCGAGCGGATGTCCAAGCTCCGCAAGGAGATCAAGGGCATGAAACAGGCCCGGGACACCAAGCGGCATCAACGGCGTGCCACCACGGTGCCGTCGATCGCGATCGCCGGCTACACGAACGCCGGCAAGTCGAGTCTGCTCAACCGCCTCACGGGCGCGGGCGTCCTGGTCCAGAACGCCCTGTTCGCCACGCTCGACCCCACGACCCGCCGGGCGGAACTGCCCGACGGTAAGGCAGTGGTCTTCACCGACACCGTGGGGTTCGTCCGGCACCTTCCCACCCAGCTCGTCGAGGCTTTCCGTTCGACGCTGGAGGAGGTGGTCGATTCCGAACTGCTCCTGCACGTGGTGGACGGGTCGGACGCCTTCCCACTTCGTCAGATCGAGGCCGTCCGCGGCGTCATCAACGACGTCGTGGAGGAGCAGAAAGCCGAGAGGCCCCGCGAGCTCGTGGTGGTCAACAAGATCGACGTCGCGGACCCGGTGGTGTTGACCGAGCTGCACCACGCCCTCCCGGAGGCGGTCTTCGTCTCAGCCGAGACCGGAGAGGGTTTTGACGAGCTGCTCGGTCGGATCATCGAGATCGTCGGCTCCGGGGACACCGAGGTGACCCTGGAGATCCCCTTCACGCGGGGAGATGTGGTGTCGAGGGTCCACGCGGACGGCGCGGTCGTGGATGAGCAACACACGCAGGACGGCACCCGGATCGTGGTCCGCCTGCCGGCCTCCGTGGCCGCAGAGCTCGGGGCCTTCACCTCGAACGGTTGACACGACGGCGCCGCCCGACCCGGAGGGGCGGGCGGCGCCGGTGCGTGCCTTCAGAGTTTGCGGAAGACCGTGACCACCTTGCCCAGGATGGTCGCGTGTTCGCCCGGGATCGGACTGAACGACGGGTTGTGGGGTAGCAACCACACCCCGGTGGCGTCCTTCCGGAAGGTCTTGACGGTGGCTTCACCATCGATCATCGCTGCGACGATCTCGCCGTTGTCCGCCACGTTCTGTCGACGCACCACCACGTAGTCGCCGTCGCAGATCGCCGCGTCGATCATCGACTCGCCGACCACCTTGAGCATGAACAGATCCCCGGAGCCCACCAGGTCTGCCGGGAGCGGGAAGACCTCTTCCACCGCCTGTTCGGCGAGGATCGGCCCGCCGGCAGCAATCCGCCCCAGGACGGGGACGTAGACGGCTTCCGCAGCCCCGCTCGGACGCGACGCATCCTGAGTGGGCGCACGACGTCCCCGGGAGCGCTGGCCAGGCACCCCGTGGACGTCGACCGCCCGGGGTTTGTGCGGGTCACGCGTCAGGAAGCCCTTCTTCTCCAGCGTCCGGAGCTGGTGTGCGACGGACGATGTGGACTGCAGGCCGACGGCGTCACCGATCTCGCGGATGCTCGGCGGATAACCGCGGTCCTTGACCGTGTCGTGGATATGCATCAGGACGCTCTTCTGACGAGCGGTCAGGGCCTCGAAGTCGGGCTTGGACATGTAGTGGTCCCTTCGGCGAATGGGTGTTCGACGTCTTTGTCTGTGTACACCCTAACTCCTCCTTGGTGCGAGCGCCACACAGGTGTTCGAAGTTTTTTCGCCTCGGGTGGTGACTCTGTCGTAGCTCCGTGATACAACTCTATCCAGGTTCGAGTTCGAACAGATGTGCCAGCAGATGCATACGGGTGTACGAGGCGAGTTCGCACACCGTATCGAGTAAGGAGTCACCATGTCCGTCCTGGAGATGCAGTCGCAGTCGCGTCCGGCCGTGCGGTGGACCGAGGTCTGCGCCACCGAGCACAGCGCCGTTAACCTCGGCGCCACCGAGCACAGCGCCGTTAACCTCGGCGCCACCGAGCACAGCGCCGTTAACCTCGGCGCCACCGAGCTCGGCGCCCCGGCGACGACCCGGGTCCGGCCCCGCGACGGGTCGGAGCGCGGGCTGACGATCCGGACCCTCGACCGGGGCCGCCGTGTGCCCACCCGGTCGATCGGCCCCGGTCGGCTGTCGCCCGTTCGTCCCGCCTCAGCAGGGCAGGTCACCGCGTGTCGTGTCGCGGCGAAGCCCGCGTCGCCGGTCGTCGACGACGTGCCGACGTGGGTGCTCCTGGCCTGCGGAATCGTGTTCGGCGTCGTGATGCTGCTGGCGCTGGCTCTCCTGGGCGGGCCCGCCTACGCGTGATCATCACGATCGCCTCCTAGACTGGCTCCGGGACGGCGACCTGTCGTCCCACGCATCGCCCCGGGTTCCGGCCGGGGGAGGTGCACGGACCCGGTCGACGAATGGCGGAGCTGGAATGTACTGCCCGACATGCCACCACGAGGACTCTCGGGTGATCGACTCGAGGTCGGTCGACGAGGGGCAAGCCATCCGACGTCGTCGGGAGTGTCCCGAATGCGGGCACAGGTTCACCACCCTGGAGACTCCGCTGTTGACCGTTCTCAAACGCAACGGCGTCACCGAGAGCTTCAGCCGTGACAAGGTGGTGCGCGGCGTCCGACGAGCATGCCAGGGCAGGTCGGTCGACGAGGACGCGCTGCGGCGGCTCGCGCAGGAGGTCGAGGACGCTGTAAGGGCGGGTGGGGCGTCTGAGGTTCCTGCGCACAAGATCGGGTTGGCGATCCTCGGTCCGCTGCAGGATCTCGACGAGGTCGCCTACCTGCGATTCGCCTCGGTCTACAAGCAGTTCACCTCGGCAGCCGACTTCGAAACCGAGATCATCGCGCTCCGCGAGCGTCACGCGAAAGCCTGACAGGCATTCCTACCGCTTGGCCCGCTGCGCGAGCGCGGCCGCCACAGCCTTGTCGATCCGCTCCGGGGACACCGGGCGAGCGGTTCCCAGTGACTGGGCGAAGAGCCCCACCCGGTACTCGGCGAGCAACCACCGCAGTTCCCTCGCAGCCCTGGCGCCGCCCGGACGCTTGCGCAAAGTCGCCGTGGCCTCGGCGACCGTGGCCTCGGACCTCGCCAGTGTGGCGGTGAGATCCCGGTACCGGGCCGGCGCCTTCTCCGCCATGTCGAGCCGGAGGTCCACGGCCCGGACGTGCCGTTCGAGCTGCGGGAGCAGCTCCGCGGGATGGCGGGCCAGGAAACCCTTGCCCAGCAGGAAGTCCAGGGCGGGGGCGACGTCCGCCGCGACCTGCTGTTCTGCTTGTTGGAGACGGGCGTAGACCGACTGAGCGGCCACCAGGGCGGGCAGAGCGGCGGAGATCGCTGACGCCACGGCTCCCGGCACCTCGGCCCCGGCGGCCGCGCGCAGTGCCGTGAAGTCCGCGACGGTCAGGACCGGGACGCCTTTGCGGCGCGCGATGATGCGCCCGCAGGCGGCCAGCGACGCGTCGGAGACCAGGCCCTCTGCTCCGCCGTGCGGGTACTGGGTGAGCGCGAGTCGTTGCGTCACCGGTCGGCCACGGATGATCGACGCCGAGGAGACCAGGCCGCCGGAGACCATGGTGAGGACCGCGGCCGCCTGGGTGGCCCGTCGTTCCTCCTCGGTGGCGCAGGCGATGCGGTGGATTCCGTCCGGCCGGACCCGTAGGGCCGGGTAGACTGTCACCTCGACCCCGTCGATCCTGCCGGTGATCGAGGGCAGGAGATCCCCGATCGTGTCCGCGGTCCACTCGCGGTGCGGCCCGTCATCGGGAACCAGGCGGGCGTTGAGGGTGTCGCGGACCCGGTCCACCAGCCGGGTACGCAGGGCGGCCAGGTCGGTTCCCGACGCCACGACCTGCTCGCCGTCGACGACCTCGAACCGCATCCGCAGGTGGTCGGGGAGCAACTCGGGGCGGAAGTCCCGGGCGTCGACGGTCGTGCCGGTCCGCGCGGAGAGCGCAGCGGCCAGCGCAACCGGGAGAGGCGCGGACCGCGGGGTGAGATCCCCCGAGAGCAGAGTGGCGAACTCAGCCGGCGGTGAGCAGAGTCGGCGCAGGTACTTGGGCAGGGTCCGGAGCATCTCGGTGTAGAGGTTCTCGCGGAGCCCCGGGACCAGCCACTCGAAACCGGCCGTGGTGACAGAGGAGAGCTGGGGGAGCGGGATCCGGACGGTGATCCCGTCGGCGTCGACCCCGGGATCGAAGGCGTACCGGAGCTCGAAGCTGCGCTCACCCTGTCGCCAGAACGGCGGGAAGTCGGTGGCCGACGGTGCGGTGTCAGAGGTGCGGATCTCTTCCGGTTTCAGGCGCAGCAGTTCCGGCCGGGTGTGCCCCTCCTTCTTCCACCACGAGTCGAGGTGGCGACCCGAGGTGAGCTCGGCGGGGAGCCGGTCGAGGTAGAAGGCGACCAGGGCCTCGTCGTCGATCACCAGGTCGCGGCGCCTGCTCCGGGTCTCCAGCTCCCGCGCCTGCTCCACGGCCACGGCGTTCTCCACGATCACCGGGATGCGGGTACTCCAGCGTCCCTCGACGATCCCGTGCCGGACCAGCAGCTCGCGCGCGAGTGGCGCGTCGATCCGGGAGAGCAGGATGCGGCGGGACTCGACCACGGTCAACCCGAGGAGCATGACCTTCTCGTAGGCCATCGCGGCGCCCTGCGCGTCGGACCAGTGCGGCTCGGAGTACTGACTGCGCACCAGGTGGTCCCCGAGCTGCTCGATCCAGCCCGGGTCGATGCGCGCCACGTCCCGCGCCCACAGCCTGGAGGTCTCGACGAGCTCGGAGGCCATGACCCAGCGCGGGGGCTTGCGGGCGAGGTCCGAGCCGGGGAAGACCTGGAAGCGGATGCCGCGGGTGCCGCGGAACTCGCGGGTCTCCTCGTCTTTCATCCCGACGTTGGTGAGCAGGCCGGACAGGATGGCCTTGTGGAGGTCGTCCTCGGCGGCGTGGCCGGACGGTGGATGCCAGCCCCGCTCGCGGCACATGCTGGTCAGCTGGGCGGTGAGGTCCTGCCACTCGCGGATGCGCAGCCAGTGCAGGTATTCGGCCTTGCACATCTTGCGGAAGGCGCTGCCGGAGAGTTCGCGCCGCTGTTCGGTGAGATAGCGCCACAGGTTGAGGTAGCCCAGGAAGTCCGACGACTTGTCGGCGTAGCGGCGGTGGAACTGATCGGCCTTGTCGCGTTCCTCGGCCGGCCGCTCGCGGACGTCCTGCACGGTCAGGGCCGCCACCACCACCAGGACGTCCCCCAGCGACCCGTTGCGGTGGCCCTCCACCACCATGCGGGCCAACCGTGGATCGAGCGGCAGCGCCGCCATGTCGCGGCCCACCTTGGTCAGGTGCGGGCGCTCGTCGTCGTCGATCCTCAGTGCACCGAGCTCGGTGAGCAACGTCATGCCGTCGCGGATCGCCTTGTGGTCTGGTGGTTCGACGAACGGGAAGTCGTCCACGGCGCCCAGGTCGAGATCGGCCATGGACAGGATGACCGACGCCAGGTTGGTGCGCAGGATCTCCGGGTCGGTGAACTCGGGTCGGGAGTCGAAGTCCTCCTCCGAGTACAGGCGGATGCAGATGCCGTCGGCCACGCGGCCGCAACGCCCGGCGCGCTGGGCGGCGGAGGCCTGCGAGACGGGTTCGATGGGCAGGCGTTGGACCTTGGTGCGGGTGGAGTAACGGGAGATCCGGGCGAGGCCGGTGTCCACGACGTAGCGGATGCCCGGGACCGTCACCGAGGTCTCGGCGATGTTGGTCGACAGGACCACGCGTCGGGTGGAGTGCTGACGGAACGCCTTCTGCTGTTCGGCGGCGGTGAGTCGGGCGTAGAGCGGGAAGATCTCAGTGCTCTTGAACCTGCGGCCCCGCAGCACCTCCTCGGCGTCCCGGATCTCGCGCTCTCCGGAGAGGAACACCAGGACGTCCCCGTCCTGCTCCGCCAGGAGTTCGGCGACCGCATCGGCGAGTCCGTCGAGGGGGTCCAGGTCGATGGTCCGATCACCCTGCTCGACCTGTAGCGGTCGGTACCGGACCTCCACCGGGTAGGTGCGCCCGGAGACCTCGATGACGGGGGCGGGCCGCCCGCCGGCGTCCGCGAAGTGACGGGCGAACCGGTCGGGGTCGATGGTGGCCGAGGTGATGATGAGTTTGAGGTCCGGCCGCCGGGGCAGGATCTGACGCAGGTAACCCAGCAGGAAATCGATGTTGAGGCTGCGTTCGTGGGCCTCGTCGATGATGATCGTGTCGTAGGCGTGCAGCAGGCGGTCGCGGCGGATCTCGGCGAGCAGGATGCCGTCGGTCATCAACTTGACCGCGGTGTCGGCGCTGGTGCGGTCGTCGAAGCGGACGGCGGAGCCCACCAACCGGCCGGTCTCCACCCCGAGCTCCTCGGCGATGCGCTCGGCCACGGACCGGGCGGCCAGGCGGCGGGGCTGGGTGTGGCCGATCATCCCGCGGACGCCGCGCCCGAGTTCGAGGCAGATCTTGGGGATCTGGGTGGTCTTACCCGACCCGGTCTCGCCGGCGATCACCACGACCTGGTTGTCGCGGATCGCCGCCGCGATCTCGTCCTTCCGGGCGCTGACGGGAAGCTGTTCGGGGTACCGGGGCGTGGGGACGGACGCCGCGCGCCGGTGCAGACGCTCGGCGGCGGCGTCGACACGCTGCCCCAGGTCCTCCAGTTGGTCGGCGCGGGCCTTACGGATTCTGGACCGGAGCCGGTGGGCGTCGAGGTTGCCGACGTCGTCGAGCCGGACGAGGAGCTCGTGCCGGGCCCGGCGGAGTTCCGGGGCGGGCGCGGGGGAGGAAGACATGGTGCCCGCCAGGGTATCGGCAGTCGTGGCGGACGGAAGACCGCGGTCTCAGTCGGTGCCACTCTCCCGGCGGGATTGGATGCGGGCGTAGCGCTCGTGCAGTCGCTCCCGGATCTCGTCGGGCTCATACTCCTGACGCCGACGTTCTGTTCGGGCGGCGAGGATGCCGGTGGCGGCCACGCCGACCAGTCCGGCCGCGCCGACCACCTTGAGCCACTGCCGTCCACGGGGTGCCATGGCGCAAGGTTAGGTCCGGACGGGCGCGACTGCTGGCAGGATCGCGGTATGCGCGTCGACACCGTCCCCCTTGCCGCCGCCACCGATCGCACGCGGACCGGGGACCTGTGTGGTTGTTCCGCGGGCGCACCCCGGCGGACCGGCTCATCCAGACCCTCACCAACGCCCCCGTGAACCACGTGGGGGTCGCCATGCGTAGGTTGTAACGTACTTCCCATGACGACCTCACCGCCCGCCCCGCCCGCCGGGATCTACTGCCGAATCAGCGACGACAAGGCAGGGGAGGGGCTGGGGGTCCAGCGGCAGGAGGCCGACTGTCGAGACCTCGCCGCGCGCCACGGGTACCAGGTCGCCAAGGTGTACGTCGACGACTCGATCTCGGCCTACAGCGGCAAGCACCGCCCCGCGTACAGGGCCATGCTCGACGACCTCGCCGCCGGTCGACTCGCGGTGGTCATCGCCTGGCACCCCGACCGGCTCCACCGCTCACCGCTGGAGCTCGAGGAGTACATCGCCCTCGTCGAGAGGACCGGGACCCGCACCGAGACCGTCAACGCCGGGACCGTCGACCTGTCCAACTCCACGGGTCGGGCGGTGGCCCGCACGATCGGCGCATGGGCGCGGCAGGAGTCCGAGCACAAGGCCGAGCGCGTTCAACGTGCCCGTGAACAAGCGGCGCTCGCCGGGAAGTACACCGGTGGTCCCCGCCGCTACGGCTACACCGCCGACGGGCTGGAGGTGGTCCCCGCCGAGGCCGAGGTGATCCGCGAGGCCACCGAGAAGGTCATCGGCGGCGTGACCTTGCGGGCGGTGGTCTCCGACCTCAACCGTCGCGGTGTGCCCACTCGCGGCGGCAAGGTGGGCGGGTGGCGCTCCCAGACTTTGCGGTCGCTGGTGATGCGTGCCCGCAACGCGGGGCTGTCCGTCCATCGCGGCGAAGTGGTGGGGCCGGGACAGTGGCCCGCCATCGTCAGCGAGGACCAGTGGCGCGCCGTGGTGGCGATCCTGTCCGACCCCGACCGCCGGACCTCACCCGCCGGCCGCGACGTTCGGTGGCTCGGATCGGGCCTGTACACCTGCGAGGTGTGCGGCGGGTCGAACATGCGGGTGGTTGGCGGCGGCAAGGGCCCCGCGGCGTACCGGTGCCTCAACCGTGCGCCCACCGACACCGCCAAGCACGTCAGCCGCAACGCGGTGCTTGTCGACCAGTTGGTCGAGGCCGTTATCGTCGCGCGGTTGGCCGATCCGGCTGTGCTGCGCGGCCTCACCACACCCACCGACGTGCCGGACGCCGAGGCGCTGGTGCGTGAGCGGGACGCGCTGCGGGTTCGGCTGGACGACCTGGCGGCGGCGTTTGCCGATGGGGAGATCACCCGCGCCCAGCTCGCGGCCGGTACCGAGCGGATGCGCGGCCGGGTCGAGCAAATCACCGCCCGCCTGACCGCCGCCTCGAGCGCACCCGCCGCGTCCGTCCTCGAGGGTGCCCGCGGTGAGGACGAGATCCGCGCACGGTGGGCACGGCTCGACCTCGGCACCCGGCGGGCGATCCTGTCCTCACTGGTGACGGTGGTCATCCTGCCCGTCAAGAAGGGCCGCGCGCCGGACGGCACGTACTTCGACCCCCGCGCGATCCGCTTCGACTGGAAGGGCGGTGCCTGACGTGGCTACCCCTGTTCTCAGGCTGCGCTGTGAGTGCGCCGACCGCCCCGACGGGCGACACCTCGCCGACCTCGTCGCCCCGCCCGGCTGGAACCGGTGGCCGTACTTCACCGGCCGTCTGGTGACCAAGCCCGCATGTGCCGAGCACCGCCTACTAGTCGCCCCGCGCGACGGGTCCATGCGCCGCGTGGACGGCCCCGAGTGGGTCGAGGTGGACGGCACACCGGACGACGGCGAACTCATGCCGCCCTACGTGGACCTGTACGAGCTCCGGTGCAAGTGCGGCCGTCATCACCAGGTGTCGGGCTCGTGGATCCGCACGCGGTTCTACGCCGCCATCGCCGCGGGTCTGCCCAAAGATCCGGTAGTTACACCCTTGCCATAACCGAACGCACCCCGTAGTGTTTGTGGTGAACATAGTGAGCGAAGGCGACGACGCTTCCCGGGGACCCTGCACCGGCATAATCAGGGATTCTGTCAGGCCGCGCCCTCACCGGGGCTGTGGCCCGGAGTCCTCATGCCCAGCAACAGGCCGAAGGCATCGCCTGCCACCCTGTCCCTCGCCGGCCGTCGCGCCGCTGCGGTTCGACACCACCCTGATCGCGTCGACGAGATCGACCGCGACCTCGCCGCGTCCCAGCTGGCCGACTACGCCCGCCACGTCGCCGAGACCGCGCCCCCGCTCGCCGACGAGCAGGTCGACCGGATCGTCGCACTCCTGCGCGGGGGTGCCTCGCGGTGAGCCACAACGGAAACGCCGTCGGGGCGGGCACCCCGACGGCGTCGAACGTCTCTCGCAGACTGCAGCCCACAGTACCCCCCGCCGCCACCGTGGACCAGGGTCCACGTGATCTGTCCCTCACCAGCTCGACCCTGCACGCGGACACCGATGAGGCGACTGTCCTCGTCGGTCGCGCCTACACGGTGGAGCAGCTCGACCAGATCGCGGAGCACACCGGGTGCTTGGTGTTGTCCACCGCCGCGACGGCAGAGCAGATCGCGGCCGGTGCGGTGCCCGACCTCGGGACCACCCTGGCCGACTACGACCTCAACGTGGTCCTGGCGGGCGAGTTCCACCAGGCCGAGACGGTTGTCGACCGCATCACAGCCGAGGTCGCCGACGTAACCGGGCGACCGGGGCCGGAGATCCGCGGGGACGTCCAGGTGACCCGGATCCACCCCGGTGTCGACGTCCACGCTCGGCTGGCCATGGGCGGGGCCGTGCTGGACACCAACGGGCAGCACGTACTCGGCCCTGAGCGGTCCACCAGCTCGACACCCTCGACGCCCGGTGACCACCGCAGCCACCGCGAGCGTGCGTTCGCCGAAGCCAAGGCCGAGAAGGTCGCCGACCTCCGCGTGCGCCGCGCATCCCGGGAGCACCCGCCTGTGCGACACCCCCCTCTGGTCGAGGACCTTCTCGACCGCTACACCGGCGGCTATGTTGCCGGTCTGCCGGGACACGGCAAGACCTACGTCGATGTGGCCTTGATGTGCGCGGTGGCCACGGGTACCCCTTTCGCCGGTCGCGACACCTACCAGGGCGTCGTTGTGTTCCTGGCGGGTGAGGGTGAGCAGGTCACCTTGGACCGGGTCCGGGCATGGGAGCTCGCCAACCTCGGCGAGGGGGAGCGCATCCCGTTCAGTCAGCTCATGGTGCTCCCGGGTGCCGAGGATCTACGTGACCCCAGTTCCGTCGCGGCCCGCGCAATGATCGAGGTCATCGCCGAGGTCGAACCGGTGTTGGTGATCTTCGACACGTTGAACCGATACACCGCTGGCGCGGATGAGAACGCCGCGTCTGACATGAGCGCCTTCGTCAAGGTCGCCGACGAGATCAGGCGCGGACCGTCCCGGCCGCACGTGAGCATCACCCACCACACCTCCAAAGCCGGTGCGGATCTACGTGGATCGTCCGTCCTGCGCGGTGCGGCCGATGTGATCCTGATGTGCCGCAAGGTATCGGACGGGTACGAGGTCTGGACCGACAAGCAGCGCGGGAGTGGGGAGGGGCCTGTCGGCAAGTTCACCCTGGAGCCGGTCGAGTGGACCGAGGTCGTCGACGGCGAGACCCGCACGGTGTCCTCGGCTCGGGTGGTCTGGGATGCGTTCGGCCCCGGTGCGGTGGGCACGAGTCCTCGGGAGATCGTCGACAAGGTGCTGACCGGGTACACCGGCCTCGACGAGTCCGGTCTCGACCCGGCCCGCCAGATGTACGTGGTCATCCGCGTGATCGCGGGCGAGGACGGCATGACCCCGGGCGAGGCACGGAAGTACTTCCGCCAGCTCAAGAACATGTACAACTCCGACGCCGAGGCCGCTACCGCGCTCAAGGATGCAACCCCGGCACTCGACCGGGCCCGCGACGAGAAGGGGCAGGCGACCCGCCGCTGGGAGGCCGACCCCGACCACCCGTGGGCCAAGGACAAGGTCATCACCGCTGCGGTGAACAAGCTCGCCCACTACCTCCAGACCACCACCGACGACGCCGCCGGAGGTGCCTCGTGAGGGGGTCCAAAACATGTCACAGACCTATGTCACAAAAGGCGTTTCGAGACAGTGTCACGAGACATGTCACGGCCAATGTCACGGGGCCCCTCCGCTCAGCGTGTATGTGCGCTGGTGGGACGTGGTTTCCGCAGCCCTCCGAGACTGTCACGGGACATGTCACGAGACATGTCACTGGCCCCCTTGTGACAGGGGGGTGGGGGGCACGTAGTGCCCCACCCTGTCTCAGGCCGTCACGGGAGAGAAGTAAACCGACCCTCTACCTCCCGGCAGAGCGGACCTCCAACGGCTGCGAGATAGACCCCCTGCGACGGCAGCGGGACCCACCACCGGCCGCGGATGCCTCGACCCCCCCACCATCCTCAGGACGGAGACCAGCACGATGAACGACTCGCAGTACCGACTCAACAACGCACTCAGCCGGATAGCCGGGTACGAGATCCCCGGCGCGTGCCCCGACTGCACCGCCACTCAGACGGTGGCCGACCTCGGCGGCGGCGTGTACGGGATCGAGATCGCCCACGACGACAGCTGTCCGGCGTTCCAGGCGAGGGGCGGCGGTGGTGACCAGTGAGCCCGGTCCGCGACGACCGCGTACCTGCGGAGAAGTGGCCCACCAGGTTCCGCCCGCCGAGCAAGGCGGGTCGTGCGAGCACGGCTGGGGACCACCTCCCACGACCGCCCGAGTGGACCTCCCAGGCCGCGTGCGCCGGGCGGGCACCGCTGCACGACTGCCAGTTCGCCGACGAGCCCACCGCGGCGTGGCGGGCCCGCTACCGGGAGGCCCGGGCGGTGTGCCGCGGGTGTCCCGTGACGCGGCAGTGCGCCGAGTTCGCCGAGGAGCACAAGCTTCTCGGCATCTGGGGCGGGCGGGTCCGCGGCGCTGGCCGCGGTGCCATCGAGGCCGATTACCCGGATCACCACATCACCAGCCATCCATATCTGATCGATCACCCCGAGAGCGAGATCAACGCATGAACCCCTACCGCCCCCACCCCCGAGCCCGGCAGGCCGTCCGCGAGGCGTTGAGCCACTACAGACACGGCTTGACCTCGACCGAGCTGCGCCGCCGGTGCGGTCGACTCGTCCACGCCATCGACGAGGACGGCACCAACCGGACCGAGGAGCTCGCCGTCGTCCTCGAATACTTGCTCGACGAGCAGCTTGTCGAACAGCGCGTGATCGGCCGGACCGTGAGGTTCGTCGACGCCGTCACCTACCCCGACACCACCACCGGAAGCGAGACCCCCGCATGACCGAGAACACCAACCCCAGCCCGAACGACGTCCTGCTGACCGCCGACGCTGCGGTCGACGCCGCCGCCCTGCTCGGCGCGGTCCACGCCGCCGACTACGCCCGGGCCGACGACCTGCTCCGCGCCGCCGAGAATCCGGTGGCGGTGTGCCGCACGTTGGCGCTGTGGGCACTGGCCGGGGTGTCCGGTGCCTGCGGCCGGGATCCCGAGATGATGACCGGCTACATCGAGGCCATGGTCGAGGACGCGATCGGCAGGCGGGACGCCGCCCACGCCGCCGTGCTGGCCGAGTACGGCACCGACGACGAGGGAGGGGACGGCGCATGACCGTTGACCCCACGCCGCCGTTCACCGAGGCCGAGATCCCCGTCGTGGACCCGGGCAGCCTGCCCGCGTTCTACCCGCTCGACGACCCCCGCGGATGGATCACCCCACGGGAACCCCTGCCGGGTGACCTCGACCGGGCCGAGCAGGAGACCGAGGTGGACGACGTGACCGAGCGGCGCACCGTCCGCACCGCCACGCCCGTGGAGATCGCGTTACTACGGGCCCGGTTCGGGTTCAGCGCCATCGAGACGCCGCCCGGCCTGCTCACCGTGGTGAGCCGCCGCCCCGGCATCCGGTGCCGACGGTGGCCGACCCTGCCCGTGGACGAGACCGGTGCACCTGCACCGGCACCGACCCCGCCCCCACCGACCCCGGCACCCGAGCCGGACCCCGTCGAGCCCGAGCCGACGGACCCCGAGACCGACACCGACCCCAACGAAGGGAACTAGCACCATGTTCGTCACAGCACGCAAGCGCCACATGCTGGCCGCACTCCGATTCATCGAGGGCACCGACGCCACCGGCGGCGGCACCCCGCCCGGCGACAACGGCACCCCGCCCGCCGGGGACAACAACGGCACGGGTGGCGGCGACAACGGCGACCGGGGATCGGGCGACGCCGCCGACCCAGACGACGCCGACAAGGGCGACCGGCAGACCCGCCGGGACGAGACCACCCGAGCCCGACTCAAGGAGGCCGAGGCGGCACGCGACGGCCTCGCCGCCAAGGTGGAGGCCTACCAACGCCGCGAGGTCGAGCGGATCGCGGGCGGGGTGCTCGCCCAGGCCGCGGACCTGTTCGAGGTCGGTGGGCACGAGCTCGCCGCGTTCCTCGATCCCGAGACCGGCGAGGTGGACGAGGGGGCCGTCGCGGCTGCGCTGGACATCCTCGCCACCACCCGGCCGGGCTTGCTCCAGGGCGCACGCCCGCCGGCCCGCGGGAGTCATCCTGATTGGGGTCATTCCAGGGCCGGTGTCAGCGGCATCGGCGGCGAGGGGCCGTCCTGGCGTGATGCCCTCGTGCGAACCGAGGGGTCCGGCAGGCGGTAGACGAACCGTCACTGTGACGATGTAACCTGAGAGGCGACACCCAACCAGCGGGATGCGGGAGGGTGTCGCCTTTCATCGTCGGCGGGATGCCGACACCAGCCCACGGCCGCGGGATGCGCCGGGCTCAACCCCCGTACACACCCACGCCCAGGAGGCGCATCATGGCCGATAAGGTCTCGTACAAGGCAATCCTCACCCCCGACGAGGTTTACGAGCTGGTGATCAAGCCGCTCGAAAAGATCGCCATCGCCGCGCAGGCCGCGAAGGTCGATCACATCACCGCTGGCCGTCTGAGGTTCCCGATCATCACCAGCGATCCGTCGGCCGCGTGGGTTCCCGAGGGCGGCAAGATCCCGGTGTCCGACGGTGCCGCCGCTGAGGTCGTCGCCGACCCGGCCAAGCTCGCCGTTCTGACCAACATCTCGAATGAACTTCGTGATGACTCCAGCCCGGCCGCGACGGATGCGATCGGCAACTCGCTGCTGCGCGACGCCGCCAAGAAGTTGGATCAGGCGTGGCTGAGCGCCCCCGTGATCAATGGCCCCCAGACCACCCTGGCCAACGTCACCGGGGTCAACGTCATCCCGGTGACGGGATCGCTCACCTCGCTGGACCCGTTCGTCGATGCCGCCTCGGCCATCGAGGATGCGGGCGTCGTGACCGACTGGGTGATGAACAAGGCCGACCGCAACAAGCTAGCCAAGATCCGCAAGAGCACCGGCTCGAACGAGGGTCTGCTCGCCGCCGACGTGACCCAGGGTGCCCGGTACGTCGTCGAGGGCGGCAGGGTCCACGTCAGCCCCTACTGCCCCGAGGGCACGGTGTACGGTCTCGACGCCTCCCAGTCACACACGGTGATCAGGCGAGATGCCAGCGTCGAGTCCAGCGATCAGTGGCTGTGGGACACCGACCAGACCTCGCTGCGCATGATCATGCGGGCGGCGTTCGCGTTCCCCAACCCCGCGGCCATCAGCAAGATCACGGTGGCGGCGTGACCACCACAGCCAAGGCCGACACTGCCGACATCACCATCGGCCAGCACGCGGACACCCTCATCATGGACGGGCGCACCATCGCGCCGGGGACCATCCTGGCCGCGCTCCCCACCAAGACCGCCGAGATGCTGGAGCGCCTCGGTCACGGCGTCGTCTATCGAGGCTGATCCAAGCCCCCGGCCGTGCACCTCGCGCGGTATGCTGGCCGGGACAACTGCGGCGGGAGGCATCCCGACCGTGGGGCGGGGAACCTTCCCCCGCCACACCATCGCCCCCTGTCTCCTCGTGAGGCCGGGGGCGGTGCTGTATCTCCACCACCTCGACCACCACATCGCACCGCTGAGGTCCACGGCACGCCTGCCCCACCCTCGGACCCACGGCACGGCTGCGAGGGCGGGAGCATGGAGCCTGGCCGGTGCCCCGACCCCCTGGGGCGGGAGGTCCTCCCCCGGGGGCCGCTGTACACCGCATCGCTCTGCCCACTTCTCCAGCTCCCGAGCAGCGGGAACCCCCGGGGGTATGCTGAAACCATCCCTGAGGAGGCACTATGGCCCGCAAGATGACCGCCGGTGACAAGCTGGTGAAGCACTGGCACGACGAGCTCGCCAAGGTGGCCACGCGCATGGGCGCCACCGTGGAGTTCGATGGCTACGAGATCGACATCCTGGAGAGGATGCGGGGGGCCGAGGACCGCAAGTCCACCCTGCTGGCCCTGCTCGATGACCCCGAGTGCTCCACCAGTCAGGCGCTCAAGATCAGCAGCGAGGTCAGGCAGTTGGACATGAACATCGTCAGGCTCGGCCGGGAGATCGTCGTCGACCCCGAGGCCGGACGCCGGACCAGTGGGCACGCGAAGTTGGCCGGAGCGACCGGGTGGACCGACTCCCGCCGGGCACGACTGGCCGACAAGAACCGCCGCGTGGGCGGGGGTGCGTGATGGCGACCGTCACCTCACGCGGCGGGCATTCCAGCACCGACCCGAGCACCTGGCCGCTGTGGGTCTGCTGGAGGGGACCACGGCCGGCCGACCCTCGCCTGACAAGCATCGGCGAGGAGGACGAGGGGTCCGACACCGCGGGGCACTACCGCCACCGCGACCGTGTACGGCAGTGGATGCAGGAGAACCTGCCCACCCGTCCCCGACCGGGCACTTCACACCAGGAGTGGGAACGCCGGACCGGCGTCGGCTTCTGGACCCGTGAGGCAGCGGAGATGCGACCGGACGACTACCCGTTCGACGACTGAGTTTCGCCGGTTCCTGCCCGCTGCGGTGGGGCGGGTGGTCACCGCCGCCACCCACCGACATCGGGCCGGGTAGGTCCGCTCAGCCCGGGATCTTCATCGCAGCCGGGTATGTCGACGCAGCCAATGATCTTCAACATGATCTTCGAAGTTCAAGGTGTCGGCCGGGGTTCCCCTTCCCCGCCTTATAGGCGGGGGGAACCAGGGAAACCACCCCAGGCGGGGGACGAGGAACCAAGAAGGAACCGCAGAGGAACCACAGGTCAGAGGCTGGAACCGCAGAGGAACCGGGGGAACCGGTCCCCCCAAATGGAGCCGGAACCGGTAAAGAACCACCCAGCTCTCCGGCTGAGCGATCGACACCCCGGCCGGCTGTGCGGTGGACCGATCCAGAGCAGGGGGTGGGTGTCCCTCGAAGGTGCCGTCGTGAACCGGATCCTCCCCGTTTCAGAGTTAGTCTAGGTGCGTCATAACCGACTTGTTGCGGTGGCGGTGGTGCTCGATGACCTGCCGCCGCTGATCTGGCACGCCGAGATGGGTCGGGCGCTGCCGGATGTGTGGACGGGTCGCCGGCAGCGTGGTGTGCAGCTCCACGACCTGGAGGCGGCGGTCCGGCAGTGGACCGGGCCGTACGGGCAGCAGGCGTGGTTCCGTCAGCTCACCCCGGAGGTCGGGCCAGCGCAGGAGGACGCGTTGTTGGAGACGATCGCCCGGCTGAACGGGGTGTCCTTCCCGTCGGCGGGGCGTCTCACAGCGCGGTGGGCCAGGGGACGATGGGCTTCGCGGGGGCGGAGTGCGGCACGGGGTGGGGGGCCGAGCCGCTCGGCCGACCGTGACGCCGGTGCGGGGCACGCGCCGGGCCGTGACGACGACGAGACCTCCGCGCGCCGGGGCCTCGGTCTCCCGCGGCGCCGACGGGCGGATGACAGCCCGGCGCTGCGCATGGAGGCGGCCTACTGCGCGGAGGTGGTGGGGATGACGCTCGAGGCGATGGGCGTGCTGCCCGCGGTGGGTGACGCGAGCTGGTACGACCCGGGCCGGTTCTGGAGCGGTGACGACCTGCCCCTGGCGCCGGGGTGGGACTACGGCCGCGAGATAGCGGTCACCGTTCCCGGGGTCCCTGTCGACGCACGCTCCGCCCGCCGGCCCTGAAGGTCGCTCACCCGCCCTTGACGGCGTCGCTCAGGCCGGCCTCCGCGTCCTCGGGGGCCACCACCAGGAGTTCGTCGCCCGGTTCAAAGGGCACGTCCGGCTCGGGCACGATCACCCGACCGCCCCTGAGGATCGCCACCAGGGCGGCGTCGCGGGGGAGGCGGACCCGTGAGACGGCCCGGCCGGCCAGCGGGGTCTGGTCCGGGAGCGTCACGCTCACCAGGTTGGCACCGCCGCGACGCAACGTCATCAGCCGGACGACGTCTCCGACGGTGACCGCCTCCTCGACCACCGAGACGATCAACCGGGGGGTGGAGACGGCCACGTCGACGCCCCAGCGCTCGTCGAAGAGCCACTCGTTGCGGGGGTCGTTGACCCGGGCGACCACGCGCGCGACGGCGAACTCGGTCTTGGCCAACAGACTCACGACCAGGTTCACCTTGTCGTCGCCGGTGGCCGCGACCACCACATCGGCGCGCTCCACACAGAGCTGCTCCAGGAAACTCAGTTCGCAGGCGTCCCCGACCCGCTGGTCGGCGCCGTGGACCTCGTCGCGGGTGAACACCGTGGCGCGTTTGTCGATGAGCGTGACGTGGTGGTTGTTGGCCAGGAGTTCCCGGGCGATGGACCGTCCCACGACGCCCGCCCCGGCGACCACCACCCGCATCGTCGCGGTGGCGACCGGCCGGGCCGGGGCGCTGTGCAGCAACCCGGAGCCGTCGGCATAGTCGGGCACGGAACTGCCGGGCACGGAACTGCCGGGAACTGAACTGCCGGGAACCGAACCGCGGGGTTCGGAGCCTCGGGGGTCAGGCCCGTCGGGTGCGTGCGGATCAGTCATCGGCCGGACCTCGTTCCAGGGTGTCGTCGAGTCCCTCGACGGCCCCGGCGGGGACGGCGAGGTGGAGCAGGTCCTCGGCCTGGACGAGTGTGCGCGCGTCGGGGACCCGGCACTCGCCGAAGCGGGTTATCGCGGCGACCCGGCCCCCGGCGACGGCGGCGAGGTCGTCGACGGCCGTCCCGACCCACACCGCGGGCGCGACGAGGGCGACCAGAGCCACCTCACCGGACTTGTCCCGCCAGACCACCGGGCTCGAGCCCTCCGTGATGTAACGGACCAGGTGGCCGGTGGCCCAGGGCACCGTGGCGACGGTCGGGATCCCCAACCGCTCGTAGACGGCGGCGCGCCCGGCGTCGTAGATCCGGGCGATCACCCGCTCGACACCAAAGGTCTCGCGGGCCACCCGCGCGGCGATGATGTTGGAGTTGTCGCCGGAGGACACCGCGGCGAACGCGTCCGCCCCGTCCAGCCCGGCGGCCTCGAGCACCGCACGGTCGAAACCGAGCCCGGTCACCGTGCGGCCGCCGAAGTCCTCGGGCAGCCGGGTGAACGCCGACGATTCCCGGTCGATCACCACCACGTCGTGACCGTCCACGTCGAGTTCGGTCGCGAGCGCGGCCCCGACCCGCCCACAGCCCATGATGACGACCCTCATCGCGAGTCCAACTCCTCACGGCCCGCGACACGCGGACTCGTCGGATCACGCTACTCCCGTCGCGGTCGCGGTTCCCGGGGCGCGCGGGGTCTAACGTTGTGTCGGTGTCCAGCATCTCCAGAGTCTCCGTGGGAGCCAAGCGTCTGCTGTTGGGACGTCCCTTCCGCAGCGACACCATCGGCGACACCCACCTGCGCAAACGAATCGCCCTGCCGGTGTTCGCCTCCGACGCCCTGTCCTCGGTGGCCTACGCCCCGGAGGAGATCTTCCTGGTGCTGTCGATGGCGGGGCTCGCCGCGCTCTCGTTCTCCCCCTGGGTGGGGCTCGCGGTCGCGGTCGTCATGATCGTCGTCATCGCCAGCTACCGGCAGAACGTCCACGCCTACCCGTCGGGCGGTGGCGACTACGAGGTCGCGACCGTCAACCTCGGCCCCAACGCGGGGCTCGCGGTGGGCGCGGCGCTGCTCATCGACTACGTCCTGACGGTGGCGGTCTCGATCTCGGCGGCCGCGGCCAACATCGGCTCGGCGATCCCGTTCGTCAACACCCACAAGGTGCTGTTCGCGGTCATCGCGATCGTCCTCGTCACCGCCGTCAACCTGCGCGGGGTCCGGGAATCCGGGGTGGCTTTCGCGATCCCCGTCTACGCCTTCATGGCCTCGATGGTGGTCCTCATCGTGTGGGGGTTGTTCCAGGTCAACATCCTGGGCCGGGACCTGCAGGCTGAATCGGCCGACTTCGACCTCGTCTCCTCGCACGGCGGAACGGTCACCGGGCTCGCGCTCGCGTTCGTCGTGGCCAAGGCGTTCGCCTCCGGTTCGGCAGCACTCACCGGGGTCGAGGCGATCCACAACGGGGTGCCGGCCTTCCGCAAGCCCAGGTCGCGCAACGCGGCCACGACGCTGCTCATGCTCGGCGTGCTCTCCGTGTCCTTCCTGCTCGGTCTCATCGCACTGGCCGTGCAGCTGGGCGTCCGCATCGCCGAGAACCCGGCCAGCCAGCTCGTGGGTGCGCCCGAGGACTATCACCAGAAGACGTTGATCGCCCAGCTGGCCGAGCCGGTGTTCGCCGGACTCCCCGTGGCCTTCTACGTCGTCATGACGGTCACCGCCGTGATCCTCGTACTCGCGGCCAACACGGCCTTCAACGGGTTCCCCATACTCGGCTCCGTCCTGGCCCGCGACAACTATCTGCCGCGCCAGCTCGCCACCCGCGGGGATCGCCTGGCCTACTCCAACGGGATCGTCCTGCTCGCCGTCGCCGCGATCTTCCTCGTGGTGATCTTCGAGGCCAGGGTCACCGTGCTCATCCAGCTCTACATCGTCGGCGTGTTCGTGGCCTTCACCCTGAGCCAGCTCGGGATGATCCGGCACTGGACCAGGCACCTCGCCGACGAGCAGATCCCGGCCGTCCGCAAACGGATGCAGCGCTCCCGCGTCATCAACGTCGTCGGATTCGTCCTCACCGGATCCGTGCTGGTGATCGTCATCGTCACCAAGTTCTTCGCGGGCGCGTACATAGCGGTGCTCGCGATGGCGGGGGTGTTCGTGGTGATGAAGCTGATCCACCGGCACTACGCCACCGTCGCCCGCGAACTCGACGACTCCTCGTGGGAGGTCGTCCTACCGAGCCGGACCCACTGCGTGGTGCTGGTGTCCAAGCTGCACCTCCCCACGCTCCGCGCCCTCGCCTACGCACGCGCCACGAGGCCGGACACGATCGAGGCGCTGACCGTGAGCATCGACACCGCGGAGACCCGCGCGCTGGTCCGCGAATGGCAGAGCCGACGGATCTCGGTGCCGCTGAAGGTGGTCGAGTCCCCGTACCGGGAGATCAACCGACCGGTGATCGACTACGTCAAGCGACTCCGGGAGAGATCCCCGAGGGACATCGTGATCGTCTACATCCCGGAGTACGTCGTGGGCCGCTGGTGGGAGCAGCTACTCCACAACCAGAGCGCGCTCCGCCTCAAGTCCCGCCTACTCTACGAACGGGGAGTCATGGTCACCAGTGTTCCCTGGCAACTGTCGTCATCTGACGGCCGAGCAGAAAAAGCGGGCGGAGAGCCGATCGTCGGCCGCTGGGGAGGACCGGAGACATGATGACGAAGAACGAGAAGATCGACTGGACCGGACGGGTGCTGCGGCTCCGTGTGGAGGGACCCGCGCAGGGTGGCGAGTTCGTCGCCCGACACGAGGGACGAGTGCTGTTCTGCCGGGGCGGGATCACCGGGGAACTGGTCGACGTGCTGGTCGACGACGACCCGGGCAAGGGCTTCTGCCGCGGCACCGTGAGGAAGGTCATCGAGGCGTCCCCGGACCGGATCGCCCCCTACTGCCCGGCCGCGGCAGCCGGCGCCGGATGCTGCGACTGGAGCCACATCAGGCCGGAGTCCGCCAGGGAGTTCTCGGGCCGGATCCTGGCCGAGCAGGCCCGTCGCATCGGGCGGATCGAACTGCCCGGTGAGACCGTCCCGGTCGAGGTCCCCGCGGGCGACGACGCGACCACCCGGTGGCGGACCGTCGCGCGGTGGGTCACCGGCCCCGACGGTGTTCCCGGCGTCCGCCGGGCCCGGTCCCACGAGCTGGTGACCGAGGCCTGCGTGCAGTCCGATCAGCGGATCCTCGAGGCGGTGCTGGCCGCGCGGGTCGGGCCGGGCCGGGAGGTGCTCGGGGTGCTGGGGGACGACGGCGAGGTTCACGTGGCGCACCGCGCGTCAGTGGACCAGGCGCCCAGGAACCGTCAACGACGCTCGCGTCAGGCCGCCGCCACCAGGGGCCGGGCCCGGCACGCGCGGGCCGGGGCGTGGGAGCTCGTCGCCGGGCGGACCACCGTCGTCCGGCACGTGCGGGACCACACCTGGCAGCTGCCGATCGACGCGTTCTGGCAGGCACACCGGTCGGCCGCCGGACACTATGCAGACCTCGTCGCCACAGCGGTGGCCGGGACTCCCGGCCTGGGCGACGAGCCGGTGGTGTGGGACCTCTACGGCGGCGCGGGGTTGTTCTCGGCCGCCGTTCTGGACGCGGCGCCGGGTGCGCGCGTGACCATCGTCGAGTCCTCGACGACCTCGCTGGGCGCTGTCGGGAGCGCGCTGGGGGAGGCTGCAGGCGTGAACCCGGTGCGCGCACGGGTCGAGGACTTCCTCGGGGGACCGGGCGACAGCGGCGACCTGCCGGGGGATCCTGATGTCGTGATCCTGGACCCGCCGCGCGGGGGCGCGGGCATCGACGTGATGGAGCGGCTCGCGGGCAGGACCGCGTCGCGGATCGTCCACGTCGGGTGCGATCCCGCGAGCCTGGCGCGGGACGTGGGGGTGCTCGTGGCCGCCGGGTGGACCGTGGCGGACCTGCACGGGGTGGCGGCGTTCCCCGCCACCCACCACGTGGAGGGGTTCGCGGTTCTCGACTCGCCCCGCAGGACCTGACCCCCGCGACCTGATCCGGGGCGCGCGGCACGGGGGCCGGGCAGGGTGCGACCCGCGCCCACGGGCGGGGTCGTCCGGCAACTCCCCGTAGACTGAACTCTCGGCCCAGTGGGGCGCCGGTCAGGGAAGGGGCAGTCGACAGCAATGAGCGTGCTCGATGAAGTGAACGGCCCCGCCGACCTCCGTGGCATGGATTCCGACCAGCTGCGACACCTCTGCGGCGAGATCCGCGAGTTCCTCATCCGGAAGGTCTCGGCGACCGGCGGACACCTCGGCCCCAACCTGGGCGTGGTCGAGTTGACGGTGGCGCTGCACCGGGTGTTCGACTCCCCGCGGGACCCCATCGTCTTCGACACCGGCCACCAGAGCTACGTCCACAAGATCCTCACCGGCCGCAAGGACCAGTTCGACGGACTCCGCACCCGCGGCGGGCTGTCCGGCTACCCGTGCCGCGCCGAGAGCGAGCACGACATCATCGAGTCCTCGCACGCCACCGCGTCCCTCTCCTATGCCGACGGACTGGCCAAGGCGTTCGCGCTCCGCGGCGAGACCGACCGGACCGTGGTGACCGTGATCGGCGACGGCGCGATGACCGGCGGCATGAGCTGGGAAGCCCTCAACAACATCGCGGCGGGCCGGGACCGGCCCATGGTGATCGTCGTCAACGACAACGGCCGCTCGTATTCACCGACCATCGGCGGGCTGGCGGACCGACTCGGCGTGCTGCGGTTGCAGCCGGCCTACGAGAAGGCGATGGATCGCACCAAGCGGACCCTCGGGGCCCGCAAGGACGTCGTCGGCAAGGCTGTCTACGCGCTGCTGCACGGGATCAAAGCCGGCGTGAAAGACGTGATGGCCCCGCAGGCACTGTTCGCCGACCTCGGACTCAAGTACATGGGGCCTGTCGACGGGCACAACCTCGCGGCCACCGAGGCGGCGCTGAAGTTGGCCAAGGACTTCGGCGGACCCGTGGTGGTCCACGTGGTCACCCGCAAGGGCATGGGTTACGTACACGCGGAGAACAACGTCGCCGATCTGATGCACGCCACCGGCGTGATCGACCCCGCCACCGGCAAGCCGCTGTCGGCCTCCTCGGCGGTCGACTGGACCTCGGTGTTCTCCGAGGAACTGTGTGAGATCGGCGCCGAACGCAGCGACGTCGTGGCGATCACCGCAGCCATGGCCGGGCCCACCGGCCTCACCGCGTTCGGCGACCGGTTCCCGGACCGCATGTTCGACGTCGGCATCGCCGAGCAGCACGCGGTCGCCTCGGCCGCGGGGCTCGCGCTCGGGGGCATGCACCCGGTGGTGGCGGTGTACTCGACGTTCCTCAACCGCGCGTTCGACCAGTTGCTCATGGACGTGGCCCTGCTCAGGCAGCCCGTCACCCTGGTGCTGGACCGCTCCGGGGTCACCGGCCCGGACGGGGCAAGCCACAACGGCATGTGGGACCTGTCGCTCACCGGGATCGTCCCCGGCGTCCGGGTGGCCGCACCGCGGGACGCGGACACCCTGCGCAGCGAGCTGCGGGAGGCCGTGTCGGTGACCGACGGACCGACCGTCGTCCGTTTCCCCAAGGGACCGGTCGGCGACCCGATCCCGGCGCTCGACACCACTAGCGACGGTGTCGACCGCGTGCACGGCCCCGGCGACGCCGACGTCCTGGTGGTGGCGGTGGGCTCCATGGTCGTCCCGGCGGTGGCCGCGGCGCGCGCCCTCGAGGCCGAGGGGGTGTCCGTCGACGTCGTCGACCCCCGGTGGGTCTACCCGGTTCCGGAGTCGATCGTCTCCGCCGCCCGTGGGCGGTCGCTCGTGGTGACGGTGGAGGACAACGGACTGCACGGCGGTGTCGGTTCTGCGGTCTCGGCTCGTCTCGATCTCGCCGGGGTCCGGGGAGACCGCATCGCTCTCGGCATCCCCCAGCAGTTCCTGGATCATGCGTCGCGCGGGGAGATCCTGGCGGACATGGGCCTGACACCCGACGGGATCGCCGACAGCGTCCGCCGGCGCCTGGGCCGCTAGCCTTCCCGGCCGACCCGTCCGTTCAGGGCTCGGACCGGAATGCGTGCACGGTGTCCAGCAGGGGTGCCGTGGTCAGGTCGATCTGCCACTGACGGGCGCCCTCATCCCGCAGGACGCGCTGCAGGAGAGCCTCGTCGTCCTCCGGTGCGGACGTGGGCTTCGCGGTGGCCGCGCGCCACACCCACAGGCGTAGGGTCGACGGCCTGAGCAGCAGGCTCTGCTCGAGGCCCAGTTCCTCGGCCACAGCGCCGATCGATCCGCGGGCGAGGTCGAGGAGCGCGGCCGCCTCCGGCTCGTTCCGCTTCCACGACGCGTGCGGGGGGTGCGCACCGGGCGGGCCCTGGCGGGGCGGTAGATCTGCCCGGCCGAGTTCGGCCGCCCACTCGAGCGCTGCCAGCCACTCGTCCGCCAGACGCCGACGGTGGGGGCCGTCGAAACCCTCGATAGCGAGCAGTTCGGTCCGGGTGGTGGGAGCGCTGCGCGCGGCCTCGATGATCGCGGCGTCGGTGAGCAGGCGCTTGGGCGCGATGTCGCGTTCCGCCGCCACCCTGTCCCGCGCCATCCAGAGCTCGCGGGCGCGGGCGAGCTGCCGGGCGTCACGCAGGGAGGACAACCGGGACAGACGGCGCCAGGGATCGGCCGCCGGGACGGGCGTATCGGACTCGACCAGGTGGCGGCACTCGGCCTCGAACCATTCCCGGCGGCCGAGATCGTCCAGGCGGGGCAGGACCGCGTCGGCGAGCTCGTGGAGGAACAGCACGTCGTACGCGGCGTAGTCGAGCCACGCGGCGGGCAACGGGCGCCTGGACCAGTCGGCGGCCGAATGGGCCTTGGCCAGAGCGATCCCCAGGTGCTCGGAGATCATGGCGCCGAGGTTGACCCGCTCGATGCCCAGGAACCGCCCCGCGAGCTCGGTGTCGATTATCGACGACGGCCGGATCCCGAGCTCGCGGAGCGAGGGCAGGTCCTGGCTCGCGGCGTGGAGCAGCAGCGGACGAGCGGACAGGATCCCGGCCAGCGGACCGATCGTCTGCCCCGGGGTCTCCGGGTCCACCAGCAGCGCGGGCCCGGAGTCGGGCCGCAACTGGAGCAGGAAGGCGCGCTCGGAGTAGCGGATGCCGGAGGCGCGTTCGACGTCCACGGCCACCGGCCCGGCGGAGGACTCGAGGGCGGACGCGACGGACCCGATTCCGGAGGCGTCGTCGACGAACTCGTATCGGGCCGGCGGAGGCGGTGCCCCGTCAGGCGTCTCTCCCCGGCGGTGGCCGGTCACGCCCGGGGATGGAGGGAGGTCACGCCGACGGGGGGCAGCCCGGCGGCCAGCGCGAGGGTCGAGCAGAACGCGGCGGCATGTCCCGTCAGGTCGGACTCGAGCGCGGTCCAGGAGGCACGCAGTTCGAGCTGATGGGCCTGGGGCGGACCGGAGATGTCGCCGTAACGCACCGACGCGGTGCTGGTCACGGTCCCGCCGAGGGCGGTGTAGGGGCCGGCGTCCCGATCGAGCGCCTCGGTGAGCCAACTCCACGCCACCTGCGGCAGCAGCGGGTCGCCCGCGAGGGAGGCCTCCATGTCGGCCTGGATGTAGGCGACCAGGCGCAGGGTGCCGTTCCACGCGTCGTCGCCGGACGGGTCGTACAGGAGGATCAGACGGCCGAACGCGTCACCGTCGGAGAACTCCGGGACGTCGTCACCCGACCGTGGCAGGATCTCCACCCCGAGCGCATGGCTGTACGGAGCCAGCCGCTGCGGGGGGCGGATCGGGCCGACGGAGATCTCGGGGCGGACCTCGAGTCGGGACAGCGACTCGACCGCCTCGCGGAAGACCTCTGGCTCGCCGTCATTGACCGATGTGCTCACGGGTCATGACGCTAGCGATCACCCGCCGGTGGTCGGAGGAGGCGCGCCGTCACCTTCCCGGGTGGGCTGACCGGCCCCTCCCGCCGGTTCATGGGACTATGAAGGGCGTGTTGAACTCTGATGCGTCCTCGACCTCCCGTTCCGCCGACCCCGCCGAGACGGCCGCCCCCACCGGGCGCCGCGCGGGGACCGGCCCGTACCTCGACGAAGTGACCGGCGTCGGCGGCGCCCACACCCCGGTGTGGTTCATGCGCCAGGCCGGTCGTTCGCTGCCCGAGTACCGGGAACAGCGGGCCGGGACCACGATGCTCGAGGCCTGCTTCGACCCCGAGATGGTCTGCGAGGTCACCCTCCAGCCGGTCCGCCGCCACGGCGTGGACGCCGCGATCCTCTTCTCCGACATCGTCATCCCACTCGCGGCCGCCGGCGTGGACATCGACATCGTCCCCGGGGTCGGCCCGGTGGTGGCCGAGCCGATCCGCGACGCGGCCGCCGTGGCGGCGCTGCCCGAGCTCACCCCGGACCGGGTCGAGAAGATCGCGGAGGCCGTCCGCCTCCTGGTGACCGAGCTCGACCCGCAGACCGCGCTCATCGGCTTCGCTGGCGCCCCCTTCACCATGGCCTCCTATCTCATCGAGGGCGGGCCGAGTCGCAATCACGAGCACACCAAGTCGCTCATGTACTCGCGGCCCGACGTCTGGAACGCGTTGATGGTCAAGCTCGCGGATCTGACCACGGTGTTCCTGCGGGCCCAGATCGACGCCGGTGTGGATGCGATCCAGCTGTTCGACTCCTGGGCCGGCGCGTTGAGTCTGCGCGACTACCGCTCGATGGTGCTCCCGCACTCCACCGGCATCTTCGCCGATGAGGTGATCTCCACCGTCCCCCGCACCCACTTCGGCGTGGGCACCGGTGAGCTGCTCGGCGCGATGGGGGAGGCCGGGCCCGAGGTGGTCGGCGTGGACTGGCGCCTCCCGCTCGACGAAGCCGCCACGCGCGTGCCGGGCAAGGTCCTCCAGGGCAACCTCGACCCGGCCATGCTCTTCGCCGACAGGTCCGCGCTCGACGGCGAGGTCCGCCGGATCCTCGACGAGGGGGCACGCGCGCGTGACCTGGGCGCCCGCGGCCACGTGTTCAACCTCGGGCACGGTGTCCTGCCCACCACCGACCCGGGCGCCGTGACCCACGTCGTGGAGCTGGTCCACGAGCTGACCGGGAAGTAGGCATGGCCCCCCGCGTCGTGGTGGTCGGGGGCGGTCTCAGCGGACTGACCGCCGCCTATCAGCTCTCCCGCGACCTGCCGGGAGCACGGATCACCGTCCTGGAGGCGTCGGAGCGGGTCGGCGGGGCGCTCCACACCGTCGACTTCCCCTCCGGCCCCATGGAACTGGGCGCCGAGGCCTTCATCGGGCGCCGCCCCGAGGCCACCTCGCTCGTCGCGGAGCTGGGCCTGACCGAGAGCCTGCGCCATCCGGGGCCGCTCGGCCCGGCGATCCTCACCGGCGGGCGGCTGGTGCCCATGCCCGCACGCACCATGATGGGCCTGCCCTCCGACGTGACGACCCTGTCCGGTGTCCTGACCGCGGCGGAGTCGGCCGTGGCCGCCCGGGAGCCGGAACTGCCGCTGGACTGGGAGCCCGGCGGGGACGTCTCCCTGGGCCGACTGGTGGGCGAACGGTTCGGCGGCGCCGTGGTGGCCCGGCTCGTCGATCCCATGCTCGGCGGGGTGTACGCCGCCCCCAGCACCGGGCTCGGCCTCCGTCAGGTCGTGCCGGGACTCGCCGAGGCGTTGGACCGGGGGGCGCCCTCGCTCACGGCCGCGGCGCGCGAACTGGTGGCGAACCGGGTGCCGGGCCCGGTGTTCGCCTCGATCGAGGGCGGGTACCGACGCCTGGTGGACGCGCTGGTGGACGCGTTGGAGAACTCCTCCGGCGCGGTGATCCGCACGCGCAGCCTCTGCACGGCGATCCACCGGGACGACACCGGGTACGCGGTGACGGTGTCCGGCGACGGCGGGTCGGGGACCTGGGAGGCCGACCTCGTCGTCGTCGCCGTGCCCGTTCCCCACGCCATCCCGCTCCTCACGGCGACCGGGGCCACCGACGGCGCTGCGCGCGGCCTGTCCGGGATCCGCACTGCCTCCTCGGCCCTGGTGGCGTTGGAGGTGGACCGGTCCCTGGACCTGCCGGAGCTGTCCGGGGTGTTGGTGGCCACCGACGAGCCGGTGCCGTTCAAGGCGATGACCTTCACCAGCCGCAAGTGGCCCCACCTCGACACCCGTCCGGGACACCTGGTGCGGGTGTCGTTCGGGCGGCTCGACGACGACGAGGTGCTCGCCGCCGACGACATCGCGCTGGCCCGGATGGCCGAATCCGCCCTGGCCGGGGTATGCGGATCCGCCCCGACGATCCTGCATTCCCGCGTCCGTCGCTGGGACGACGCGCTCGCGGAGATCGGCCCCGACCACGCCGCCCGCGTCGCGGCCGTGCGGGCCGAACTCGCCGACCGGCTGCCCGGACTGGAGTTGGTCGGCGGCGCGACCGAGGGCGTCGGGGTCCCGGCCTGCATCGGCTCGGCACGGGCCGCGGCCCGGCGGCTGGCCGCCAAGTGGCAGGATCGGGCCCATGGCACGCATTGACTACAAGAAACTCAACTCAACCCTGAGGTACCTCATGTTCTCGGTCTTCACCGTGAAGCCGGGAGAGCTGGGGGAGGACCGGGCCGAGGTGACCGCGGACCTCGAGCAGTTCCTCGCCCGGTTCGACGGCACCGATGTGGTGGTCCGCGGACTGTACGACGTCTCGGGGCTGCGCGCCGAGGCCGACTTCATGATCTGGACCCACGCCGAGCACATCGAGGACCTGCAGAAGTTCTACAACGAGTTCCGGCGCACGACCATCCTGGGCCGGGCCAGCACCGCGTACTGGTCCAACACGGCGCTGCACCGCCCCGCGGAGTTCAACAAGAGCCACATCCCGGCGTTCCTCGCCGAGGAGGAGCCGGGCGCGTACGTCTCCGTCTACCCGTTCGTGCGCTCCTACGAGTGGTACCTGCTGCCCGACGAGGAGCGGCGTCAGATCCTGGCCGAGCACGGGCGCGCGGCGCGCGAGTACCCGGATGTCCGGGCCAACACCGTGCCGTCGTTCACGCTGGGCGACTACGAGTGGATCCTTGCCTTCGAGGCCCCGCAGCTCGACCGGATCGTGGACCTGATGCGGATCATGCGCAGCACCGAGGCCCGCCGGCACGTCCGCGAGGAGGTCCCGTTCTTCACCGGGCCGCGCGTCACCGCCGAGCAGTTGGCCACCACGCTGCCCTGAGCCTGACTTGGGCCTGACCCGCGCCTGACCTGGGCCCCAGGCCGGGGCTGGAACGGAGAGAGGGCCGACCGGACGCTGTCCGGTCGGCCCTCTCTCTGGCTTGGTGCGTTCGCTCCTGTGCGGGCTCGTCCCGCGGGCTCAGTCCTGCTTGGGCTCGAGCGTCAGGCTCAGGGAGTTTATGCAGTAGCGCAGGTCGGTCGGGTTGGGGTAGCCCTCGCCGGAGAAGAGGTGGCCCAGGTGACCGTGGCAGTTGGCGCAGATCACCTCGGTGCGGGTCATCCCGAGGGAGGTGTCGGTGCGCTCGATGATGGCGTCACCCGCCAGCGGGGTGAAGAAGGAGGGCCAGCCGCAGTCGGACTCGAACTTGCCGTCGCTGCGGAACAGCTCCGCACCACACCCGCGGCAGCGGTAGACGCCCTCGGTGGTGGTGAGGTTGTACTCGCCGGTGTGCGGCCGCTCGGTACCGGCCCGGCGCAGGACCTGGTACTCCTCGGGGGTCAGCTTGCGCCGCCACTCGGCGTCGTCCAGGTTGAACTGCGGTTGCGGTGTGCTGGTGGGGGATTCGGTGCTCTTGCTCATGCCCGCAGGCTACGCCGCGGCGGCGGCCGGTGCGATCCGCTCGTTGCGCCGGGGGTCGGTGCGCCGCCACAGCAGGACCGCGAGCACGGTGGACAGTAGGAGCAGCCAGCCGAGGGTCGGGTGGGCGAACTCGAGCAGCCGCCCGTAGTACGGCCAGCGGGCTGACTCCCAGAAGTCCAGGGTGAAGAAGGCGTAGGCGGCGAGCCAGGCCGGCCAGTTGCGGACCAGCGATCTGTCCAGCACCACCGTCAGCATGATCGGGATCAGCATCATCGAGTAGTACATCTGCCCGAGGGTGGAGACCAGGAAGACGCCGGTGAGGACGACCCCCGAGGTGGTCGCCAGCCAGAGGGCCTCGTGGTTGTGCCGGTAGTCCATCAGCAGCCACACCGCGACGAGCGTGGCCACGACCACCAGGATCCGCGCGACCAGGACGAGCGGCTCGGGCACGCCGTAGTAGAGGCCGAGGCCGGCGATGGAACTGTTGTAGTAGTCCCGGACCTCGCTCATGTAGGGCAGCGTGGTGTGGAGGTACTCACCGGCGTCCACGGTGAGCGCCCAGCCGGCCGCCATCGCCGCGGCGGGGATCGCGGCCGTGGCCACGAAGGGCTGCCACTGCCTGCGGATCAGGGGGAGGATCAGCAGCGGCGCCAGCATCGGCTTGATGGCCAGGGAGAGCCCCATGGCCACGCCCGCCCACCAGAGTTGCCGGCGGTGCAGCAGGTACAGGAACGCCGCCTGGCACAGGAAGATCACGCCGTTGACGTTGGTGAAGACCAGGGTGTTGGTGACGGCCTCGGTACAGAAGGCCGCCAGGAGGATCGCCGGGGCCGCAAAAGAGCGGACGTCCAGGTCGAACAACCTCATGAGCAGCCACAACGCGCCGATGATCGCGGCCGTGTTGAGGATGATGAAAAGCCACCGCGCCGCGGTGTAGTGGTCGATCATCCCGAACGGGGCCAGGAGGAAGGTGCCGCTGGGGGCGTAGAGGTAGTGCGGCTGCACGGTCAGCAGGTTCTCGCTGTACACGGGCTCGCCGGCGAGGAAATGCCTGGTCGCCGTGTACACGGTGCCGAAGTCGTTGGTGATGGACCCGTTGACGGCCTTGATGAGGACGCGGTGGATCACGGTCATGATCGCCAGCGGCCACAGGACGTGGGCGAGCAGGCGGGGCACGGAGCTCGTGCTTCGGGAGGGCAGCGGCACGCATCGCAGGGTACCGCCCGCGGTGTGGTCGCCGACGGAGGCTCTCCGGCCCGTTCCGCCGGCTGCGCCCTCGTACCCGCGCTACCTCCCGCCCTTCTGCCCGGTCAGGAGGGGCAGGCGCCGGACCGCTCGGCGGCGGCGGGGTCGTCGAGGAAGGACGCGAGGGCGGTGCGGGCGCAGTCGGAGTGCAGGACGACGCGGGATCCCGGGGCGCCCCAGGTCACGGTCCGGACGTCCCCGGCCCCGGCGGCGGTGAGCATCCCGGCGATCGGTTCCATCGCGGCGGCGCCGGCAACCGGGTCGGCGATCCCGCCCAGGACCAGGACGGGGGCGGGCCCGGGGAGTTCGACGGGGGACGGGCCGGGGACGGGCCAGGTAGAACACGCCGACAGCTGCGCGGCCAGGATCTCCCCGAAGGGCTGGTCGTCCGACCACTCCTCCATCAGCTCGGGTACGCGGTTCACCGGCACCCGCCGGGACAGGTCGCTGCATCCCGCCACGTACGGCAACGACGAGCTGAGGAGCTCCTCGGCGCGGGTGCGGACCGAGGGCGGGACCTCGTCGGCGCCTGCGGCCACCAGGTCGCCGAGGATCACGTCCCCTCGTGACGCCGCTGTGGCCGACGCGCCGGACAGGTCCGCGAGGGCGGACCGGATGACATCGGAGAGCAGCGCGGCCGGTACCGGGGATCCGGGTTCCCGGGCCCCGGAGAGGGCCCGCGTGACGGCGCGGACCTTCTCCTCGGCGTCCCCCGGCCCGCATTCGGTGCGGGTGCACGACGCCGCCCACATGCGGAGCGCGGCATCCGAGCCGTCGAGCGCGGTTCTGGTCGCGGCCTCCTGATCGCCACCCGCGGGGGCGGGGGAGTCCAGGACCAGGAGCGATACCCGGCCCGGATGCGTGCCCGCGAAGCGTAGGGCCGTGCGGGCGCCCTCGCCGATCCCCAGCACCGCGAGCCCGGGCACGTCCCACGTCTGCCGTAGCTCCTCGAGGTCCTCCGCGGCGCCGGGAGCGCCGAAGTCGAGCTCCCGGCCGGAGAGCTGGTCCGTGCAGGACTGGGCGGTGTCGGCCAGGTCGCCCCGGAGTTCCGGGGAGCCGGGGTCCGCGCCGCGGTCGGCGAGCCCGTCGAGGGTCCGACGCGCCGCGAAGGTCAGGCACGAGCCGGCCGGTCCGGTCTGCCCGCGGTGGTCCACGATCACGACGGGACGGGCACCGGTGATCTCCGTTCCGGCCTGGGCGAGTCGGACCGCGAGGTCGTCGGGGGCGGTGTCAGGACCGGCGACGACGACGAGGGGAGCGGCATCGTCCGGGGTACCGGACACGGTGAGCCGGAGTACCGGGGTCTCGCTGAGCAGCGAACACTCGACGAGCGCGCCCTCCGGCAGCCCGCGGGTGCGACCGTCCGCGCAGCGCTCCCAGTCGAGCTCGGCCTGCGGCGCGACCCATTCGGGCGCGTCGACGAGCTCGCTCCCCGTCCCCGATCCGGAGGAGCGACCGGGTCCGTCCCCGGTTGCGAGCCGGGGTCCCGTCGCGGGAAGCGGCGCACACCCGGCGGCCGCCACGCCCACGACCGACAGGACCGCGCCGACAGCCCGCGTGACGCGTCGCCGGTTCACCTCTCACCGCCGCCGCCGACGACCCAGCGCGTGTACAGGCCGCCCCGGGGACAGGTGAACGCCGCGGCGACCCGCATCGGAACGCGGGCGGCGCGGCCGGAGGCGAGCGGCGAGTCGTCGCCCCCGATGATGACCTCGGGGGCCAGCGTCAGGACCAGCTCGTCGACCGCGCCGCCGGCGAGCAGGGTCCCGAGCAGCTGTGGGCCGCCCTCGAAGTCCACCTCGTCGGCGCCGAGGTGGACCGCCAGGCAGCGGATCGAGGCACCGAGCGGACCCGGCTGGAGCACGTGCACGGTGACCCCACGCGCCCGCGCGGCGGCGAGACGATCGGCGCCCACGTCGGGCGCTGCCGCGATCCGGACGCGGTCCCCGGTGCCGGCGCAGAGTTGGATCAGCCGGTCGGGCAGCGACCGGGTGAGCACGACGACCACAGGGGCCGGCCCGGAGCGCCTGTCCGCCCAGACCGGGCTCACCCCGGCCGGGCCGTAGCCCTCGGCCAGCGCGGTCCCGGAGCCCACCAGTACGAGGTCCGCCCGGGCCCGCATCGCGTCGTAGACCAGGCGGTCGGTCGGGGTCCCCAGGCCCCCGCTGCGGCCGTCGACGGTGGTGGTCCCGTCGATCGAGGAGATCATGACGGCCCGTATCCGGGGCGGCGCGAGCCCGGGATCCGGCTCGAGCGCCGCCCAGATCGACTCGAGAGCCGCCGGGTCGTCGCCGAGCTCGGGGGGTCGGGTCGAACGCACCTGGGACTCCTTCCGTTCTGACGGCTGTCGCCCCACGATAGGCTGAGGTCATGGTCTCTCGCCTCGTTGACGTCACCCCGGTGGTCCCCGCCGATCAACTCGTGGCACAGATGGTGCCTCCGTCGATGTTCGACGACGTGAGCTTCGACTCCTATATACCGGACTCATCACAGCCCTCGCAGGCCGCCGCGGTCACGGCGTGCCGCGCGTTCGCGGAGGACGTGGTGGCCCAGCGTGCCCCCAAGAAGGGACTGTTCGGCCGCCGGTCCAAGGCCGTCCACGGGACGGGGATCTATCTCGACGGCGGGTTCGGTGTGGGGAAGACGCACCTGTTGACCTCGATCTATCACCGGTGTCCTGAGCCCAAGGCCTTCGGCACGTTCGTGGAGTTGACGCACGTGGTGGGCGCCCTCGGCTTCAACCGCGCGGTGGAGGAACTGTCCGGACACTCGGTGCTGTGCATCGACGAGTTCGAGCTCGACGACCCGGGGGACACGATGCTCGTCTCCCGGCTGCTCGCCGAGCTCACCACCGCGGGGGTCAGCGTGGCCGCCACCTCCAACACCCTTCCCGAGCAGCTGGGCGAGGGCCGCTTCGCCGCCAAGGACTTCATGCGGGAGATCCGGAAGATGTCGGGGATCTTCGAGTCGATCCGGGTGGACGGTCCCGACTACCGGCACCGCAACCTGCCGCCGGCGCCGGACCCCATGTCGGACGCGGATCTGGAGGCGGAGGCCGCGACCGAGCCCGGAGCCACCCTCGACGACTTCGAAGCGCTGTGCGAGCACCTGTCCACCCTGCACCCGTCCAAGTACAACCGGCTGGTCGACGGTGTGACCCGGGTATGCCTGCGGGATGTGCAACCCCTGCCCGACCAGTCCATCGCGCTGCGCGTCGTGGTGCTGGCGGACCGCCTCTACGACGCGGGGATCCCCGTGCGCAATTCCGGGGCGAAGCTCGACGCCATCTTCACCGAGGAGATGATCTCCGGCGGCTACCGCAAGAAATACCTGCGGGCGACCTCCCGTCTCCTCGCGTTGTCGCGCTTCGAGACGGTGGGCGGCGGGGACTAGGAGCCTAGGAGACTAGGGTTCCGCCCCAGCACCTCGCACCGGGCGGGTGGTCCCGGGCGTTCAGGTGTGCAGGTGCAGGCTCTCGCCGCTGCGGACGCCGGTGATGACGATTCGTTCTGAGTCGTCACCTCCGCCGAGTACGAGGGTGATCTCGAACGTGTCGGTGCCGGTGCGGCGGAGATCCGCCAGGACCCCTGTGTTGTGCCGGAAGTCCACGACCCGGCCGCGCACATCGTCGAGCCGGGCGTGGTCGACCGTGGTGGAATGCGGGAGCTGATGGATGGTGGACATACCTGCAATGATGGGCGTCCCAGGTCTCGCCAGGGGTACGGAGCGGTACCGAACCGGGATCACCTCGTGGTGACGGGGAGTTCGTAGACCACGTCGACGTTGTCGAACCCGCCCACCTCGAAGATCCGGTTGCCTCTGGGCAGGAATCCGTTCTTGAGATAGAAGGTCCGGGCGCGGCCATTCGCCACGTTCGTGGCGAGCCACAGGCTCTCAACGCCTCGTGTCCGTGCTGTCGACATCACCGCGTCGAGGAGTTGGGCTGCGCCGCCGCCCCCGTGGTGAGCCGGATCCAGATAGAACTTGCTGATCCCCATCGTGGGGCGGCTGGTGATCAGTTCAGCGCAGGAGTCGTCCATCGCCGTGCCGTCGACGAGGAGCGCGTACGCGCAGGTCCGGCCGTCGGATTCGCACCCGACGAGGACGGTGTGCGTCCTGTCGCCGAGGTACCGGCGGAAGGCGACCTCGTCCAGGTGTCGACGCACGAACTCCTCGACAGCGGACCGGCTCAGCTCGGGTGGACACGCCAGCGGGAAGGTCCGGGCCGCGAGGTCCACGAGAGCGGGTACGTCTGTCGGCAGCGCTTCACGGATGCGGAGGGTCACCGCGGCCAGGATAGTCGGCCCGTGTAGCGGACGGCCGTGTGCCGTTTCAGTCCGTGGCGCGTCCCTCGGTGTCGAATTCATCACGGAGTGTCGGGTGAGCCCCTCGGGGCCCGGGCGACCGCTGTGCGACTCAGCCGACTCCGTCCGGGTGATTCACACTGCGAGATTCGCTGTTCCCCGCACCGGCGTCCGACAACCACTGAACTGGACGTCCTTTCAGATGCGGGTCTGGGCGCTTTGATCTGCGAATTGCACGATCCTGGCGGTGCCAAATCGCCATTTGATGAGGGATACTTCTCACAGATTCGGGGGGGCGACCGCCAGCGGCGGCTGCAGAGCTCTAGGGGAACCTGTGCAGGAGATCGAGAAACGAGTTCGAGATACCGTGTCGGCGATCCTCGGGGGGACTGTGGACGTCGACGCGATGAAGCCGACCGACGATTTGTTCGGTGCGGGGATGACATCCCACCAGACCGTGCAGGTCATGCTGGGTATCGAGTACGAATTCGATATCGAGTTCACCGACGGGGATCTGATCGAGTCGACGTTCGCCACCATCGCGTCGATGGTCCGTGCTGTGAGTGCCCGGACGTGAGGTCGGGGGTCAGCGGGACGTCGGCTCGGCGGTCGGAGACGGGAGACCGCTTCACCCTCGGGCCGATCCACGCGATCCGCTGTCCAGGGGCTGAGGGCGACAGTCGATGACGGACACGAGTTCCGGCAGCGTGGTCTGGGGCGCTCTCGCCCTGAGGCCGGGTGGTGCCGGGGTGCAGACCTATCAGCGCGAGCTCATCCGGGCCGCTGTCGGCGCCGGGTCGGGTCGCACCTTCGCCGCCGTGGTCCAGCATGACGTCGTCGACGAGCTCCCTCCGGCGGTCGCACCACTGGGCCGTCCCGTGACGACAGGTGCCCGCCGAGCAGTCTCGGGTTTGCGGCCCGTCCGCCTGGACGGGGTCTTCCACTCCCTCGACGTCGACCTCCCGGTGGGTCAACGGGGCCCCTGCGTGAGCACCGTCCACGACATGTCGGCATTCGACACCCCGTGGGCGTTCGGAGCGGTACGGGCGCGGGCCGGGCGTGCGCTCCTGCGCCGATCGATGAGACGGGCTGATGCAGTGATCGCGGTGTCTGCGTTCACCGCTGATCGCATCCGGGAGCTCACCGGTAGGACCGCGACCGTGACTCCGCTCGCGCCCGCCGGCTGGACGCGGGTACCCGGTCACGATGAGGTCGAGGCCGTTCGCCGGAAATATGACCTTCCCGACCGCTTCGTGCTCCAGTTGGGAACCCTGGAACCAGGCAAGAACCCGCACGTCGTGGCGGAGTCGGCCCGTGACCTCGGGGTGCCGATGGTGCTGGGCGGGGCGGGGACCGACGGCCCGAACCGCCCTCCTGGGAGCCTGGGACTGGGGTTCGTCGACCAGTCCGACGTCCCGGCGCTGTATCGCGCGGCGGATGTCGTGACGTACGCCTCCAGGTATGAGGGGTTCGGACTGCCTCCGGTCGAGGCGATGGCGTGCGGCGGAGTGGTTGCCGCAAGCGGGGTGGGGGGAATTCCCGAATCAGTCGGCGACGGTGCCGTGGTCGTCGGGGGCTACACCGTGGGGTCATGGACGCCGGTCCTCCGGGAGCTCCTGGAGGACCGGGGCCGCAGGGCTGAATTGCGCGCCGAGGCCGCCCGCGTCGTCCGGGCCCGGACCTGGGACGCGGTCGCAGCCGAGACCCTCACGGTCTACGACTCGGTGGGTTGACGAGGTCAGGCGCCCCATCATGCGCGGCGACCTGCGCACTGTCGGCCAGCGCCGGCCCGCTCGTCCCGGGGACGCCGGCCACCCGACGTGAACGACAGATGGAACTCGAGGGAGTGCCGGGAAATGACGAACGCCCCGGCCATTGGCCGGGGCGTCATCTGGTGCGCGATACTGGGATCGAACCAGTGACCTCTTCCGTGTCAGGGAAGCGCTCTCCCGCTGAGCTAATCGCGCGGGTTTCTCCGGCCGGATCGCTCCGGCGTGGAGGTGGAGACGGGAATCGAACCCGTGTTGACGGCTTTGCAGGCCGCTGCCTCACCACTCGGCCACTCCACCGAAAAGGTATCGAGCCTGGTGAGGACGTCCTGGCTCCTCGATTCCTCCGAGCGGATGACGGGATTCGAACCCGCGACCCTCACCTTGGCAAGGTGATGCGCTACCACTGCGCCACATCCGCATCGCTCCCCGGCTCGCTTCTCCGCTCACCGCGTTGCGAGAATGAACATTAGCCGAACCCGAACTCCGAACACAAATCCGGGGTCGGAAACAGCGGTTCACCTGCCCGGACAATGCAGATTGACGGTAGCGGGGAGGGTCGAATTGGGGACCGGGGACGACCTTGATACAGTGTTCCGGTGCCCGGGGCTCGGTCCCCGAAAGCGCGAGGTCCTATAGCTCAGCGGAAGAGCGCTCCGTTCACACCGGAGAGGTCACTGGTTCGAACCCAGTTAGGACCACAACAAGAAGCGATCCCCTCCCGGAGACCCGGGAGGGGATCGTCGTATCCGTGGCCGGCGGGTGGGCTGTCAGCCCTGCCGGTCAGCCCTGCGTGGCGCCGTGGGCCTGCGCGAGCGCCTGGTCGAAGACCTCCACGGGCTGCGCCCCGCTCACGGCGAATCTGCCGTCGAAGACGAAGAACGGCACGCCCTTCACCCCGATCCCGCGCGCGGTCTCGACGTCCACGCGGACGCGGTCGGTGAATTCGTCCCCGGCCAGGACCCGGTCCACGTCCTCGGCGGGGATCCCGGCTCCGACACCGATCCGCCGGAGCACCGCCGGGTCGGAGATCTCCAGGCCGTCCGTGAAGTGGGCCCTGCGCACCGCCTCGTCCACCTCGTCGGACTTCCCGTGGTCGGCGGCCAGGGCCGCCAGTCGGTGCGCGTCGAAGGTCGAGCAGACCTTGGCCGAACGCCAGTCGAACTCCAAACCGAGCTCGCTGAACCGCGCGGCCATCTGCTCCTGACCGGCCTCCGCCTCCGCCAGCGGCATGCCGTACTTGCGCGACAGCATCTGGGCGCTGGACTCGGCGGGGGAGTCGTCGTGGTGGCGCGGCGCGGCGGGATCGAGCTCGTAGGCCCGCCAGACCACGTCCACCTCCGTGTCGGGGTGCTCGGCGCGGAATGACCCCAGGGCGTCCTCGAGGTGGCGTTTGCCGATCCAACAGAACGGGCAGATGACGTCGGACCAGATATCTATGCGCATAGTGGGGACAACGCCCCGCGGTGGACCGGGATTCCATGGGTCGCCGGGTAGCATGAACCGGCCCAGGTCCGTCACCGGACCTCAGAGCGTCATCGCGGGTGACCCGAGGTCACCTGTCGTCAACAGCCGAGGAGATCTCCCCCCGTGTCCGAGAACCGCATGCCGGAAGCCGAAGTCGACGCGACGGGTGCGGGCACCGTGACCACCACGATCCCGGCCGGGGAGCCGGCGGGCAAGATCCTCGCCGAGCGGGAGCTGCAGTCGAAGAGCGGCCCGGAGACCATCGTCGTGGTCCGCGATCCCGAGGGCGGCCTGCGCGACCTGTCGTGGGCTCCGGAGGCCGACACCGAGGTCGAGCTGGTCCGCGCCGACTCCGAGGACGGGCGCTCCGTCATCCGCCACTCCTGCGCCCACGTGCTGGCGCAGGCCGTCCAGGACAAGTTCCCGGAGGCCAAGCTGGGGATCGGTCCGCCGATCACCAACGGCTTCTACTATGACTTCGACGTGACCGAGCCGTTCACGCCCGAGGACCTCAAGGACCTCGAGAAGCGGATGAAGAAGATCATCAAGGCAGGCCAGCGCTTCGCCCGCCGCGAATACGCCTCCCTGGACGAGGCGCGCGCCGAGCTGGCGGGGGAGCCCTACAAGCTCGAGCTGGTCGAGGACAAGGGCCGCGCGGACGCCGGCGATGCCGACGGCGCCGAGGCACTCGAGGACGCCGAGATCATGGAGGTGGGCGCCGGTGCGCTGACCGCCTACGACAACCTCAACCCGCGCACGGGCGAGGTCATCTGGTCGGACCTGTGTCGCGGCCCGCACACGGCCACCACCAAGTTCATCCCTGCGTTCACCCTCACCCGCTCGTCCGCGGCCTACTGGCGCGGCGACCAGAAGAACGCCGGGCTGCAGCGCATCTACGGCACCGCCTGGGAGAGCACCGAGGCGATGGACGCCCACCTCGACCGACTGGCCGAGGCGGAGAAGCGGGACCACCGACGGCTGGGCACGGAGCTGGACCTGTTCAGCTTCCCCGACGAGATCGGCTCCGGTTTCCCGGTGTTCCACCCGCGCGGCGGGATCATCCGCAACGAGATGGAGCAGCACTCCCTCAAGCGCCACCTGTCGGCCGGGTACTCCCTGGTCAACACCCCGCACGTGACCAAGGGCGACCTGTTCCGCAAGTCCCAGCACCTCAGCTGGTACTCGGAGGGGATGTTCCCTCCGATGATCCTCGACGCCGAGTACGACGCGGACGGCAACGAGACCAAGCCCGGGCAGGACTACTACGTCAAGCCCATGAACTGCCCGATGCACAACCTCGTCTTTGACTCCCGCGGACGCTCCTACCGCGAGCTCCCGCTGCGGATGTTCGAGTTCGGCACCGTGTACCGGTACGAGAAGTCCGGCGTGATCCACGGGCTCACCCGCGCCCGCGGCTTCACCCAGGACGACGCCCACATCTACTGCACCGAGGATCAGATGGAGGGCGAGATCGCCTCCGTCCTGTCCTTCATCATCTCGCTGCTGCGCGACTACGGCCTGGACGACTTCTACCTCGAGCTGTCCACCAAGGACCCCCAGAAGTACGTGGGCGACGACGACATGTGGGAACGGGCGACCGAGGTCCTGCGGCGGGTGGCCACCAACTCGGGTCTGGACCTGGTGCCGGACCCGGGCGGGGCGGCGTTCTACGGCCCCAAGGTCTCCGTCCAGGCGCGGGACGCGATCGGCCGCACCTGGCAGATGTCCACGGTGCAGCTCGACTTCAACCTGCCCGAGCTGTTCGACCTCACCTACAACGCCGCGGACGGGACCAAGAAGCGGCCGGTGATGATCCACCGCGCACTCTTCGGCTCCATCGAGCGGTTCTTCGCGGTCCTTCTCGAGCACTACGCGGGACTGTTCCCGGCGTGGCTCGCGCCCGTCCAGGTGGTGGGCATCCCGGTGGCCGAGGCGCACGAGAGGCACCTCGAGGACGTGATCGACGAGCTCCGCGGCCGGGGGATCCGCGCTGAACTCGACGTCTCGGACGAGCGGATGCAGAAAAAGATCCGCAATCACACGACCGGCAAGGTCCCGTTCATGCTGCTGGCCGGCGACCGCGACGTCGAGGCGGGCGCGGTGAGCTTCCGGTTCCCCGACGGCACCCAGCTCAACGGGGTGTCCCGGAACGCGGCGATGGACAAGATCGGCCACTGGATCAACTCGAGGCGCAACGACGTACCGACCGCGGAGCGGGTGTGACGCCCGGCGAGTCCACCCCGACGGAGGAGTACCGCCAGTACGGGGTGGGGGAGGACGGCCTGCAGCTGTTGTGGGCGCCCTACCGCATGTCCTACATCGCCGAGACCCGTCCCGAGCCGGCCGAGGGGATGACCGGGGAGCCCTTCCTCGACATCCCCCGGATGAGCGACGAGGACGGCCTGATGGTGGCCCGGGGCGAGCACGTCTACGTGGTGCTCAACCTGTTCCCGTACAACCCGGGACACTCCATGGTGGTGCCGTACCGCAAGGTGGCGGCCCTGGAGGATCTTGACGACGACGAGTCCCGCGAACTCATGTCCTACACGCAGCACCTGATCCGCGTCGTCAAGGCGGTCTCCCGACCGGACTCGTTCAACGTGGGGCTCAACCTGGGTCCCGCGGCGGGCGGATCGTTGTCCGATCATCTGCACCAGCACGTCGTGCCGCGCTGGATCGGGGACGCCAACTTCATCACCGTGACCAGCGGGACCAAGGTGCTGCCGCAGCTGCTCCGTCAGACACGGCAGCTGCTCGCCGACGCGTGGCCCACCGTGGAGAGCGTGTCCACGCGGGCCACGGAGAACTCGGCGTCCACAAATTCCACGGTGTCCACCACATCCACGGTGCCCACGGCGCCCGGGCCCGACCACACCTGACAAGCGGGGGAACCAATGCTCAGCGAGTTCGGAAGGTCGGGGGTCACCAAGGTGGCACACCCCATCGCTACTCTTCTGGTCCGGTTGGGGGTCACGGCCAACGGGATCACCCTCACCGGACTCGTGCTGACCTGCTCGGCGGCGGTCGCGCTCTTCGGCAACGGTCTCCTGGTGGCCGGCGCGATCGTGATCGCGGCGTGCACACTGCTCGACCTGCTCGACGGCGCGGTCGCCCGCGCGGGTGACGGCGGGTCGCCGTACGGGGCGCTCGTGGACGCCGTGTCCGACCGGGTCGCCGACGGCGTGATCCTCGCCTCCCTGATCTGGTGGCTGGTCGCGGCCGAACCCGACAACAGGTTCGCGCTGGGGCTGTTGCTGGCGTGCCTCGTCCTGTCCCAGGTGGTCTCCTACTCCAAGGCCCGCGCGGACGCCGGTGGGCTCCGCACGCCGGGCGGACTCATGGAGCGGGCCGACCGGCTGGTCCTGATCCTCCTCGGCACCGGACTGGAGGGACTCGGGGTCCCGTGGGCTCTCGAGGTGGCGCTGACCGTCGTGGCGGTGGGCAGCGGGATCACGGTCCTGCAGCGGGTGTGGGGCGGCCGCGCCGACTACCTCGCCGGACTCGCGCGGGTCGACGCCCCGTCGGAGGGGCAGCGATGACCGGGATGGGTGAGCGGGTCTCCGAGCTCGGCTACGCCGCCGGGTGGGCCGTGGTCCGCGCGCTCCCGGAGCCGTTGGCACGCGCGGTCTTCCGCACCGGCGCCGACGTCGCGGCCCGCCGACAGGGCCCGGACTCCCAGCTGCGCAAGAACCTCTCCCGCGTCCTCGGGGTCCCACCCGCCGAGGTCCCCGACGAGCTGATCCGCGATTCCTTCCGGTCCTACGCCCGCTACTGGCGGGAGGCGTTCCGCCTGCCCTCGATGGACCGTGAGGCCGTCGCCCGGGAGATGGACCGGACCATCGAGGGTGTCGAGCACCTCGACGCAGCCCTGGCGCAGGGGCGCGGAGTGGTGGTGGCGCTCCCGCACTCGGCCAACTGGGACCTGGGCGGCACGTGGCTGGCGCGGCGCTACGGCGGGTTCGCCACCGTGGCCGAGCGGCTCCAGCCGGAGTCGCTCTACCAGCGGTTCCTGGACTTCCGGGAAGGGCTGGGCTTCACCATCTATCCGCACAGCGGCGGGCCCACCCCGCCGCTCGAGGCGCTCAGGGGGTTCCTGGCCGGGGGCGGGATCGTCTGCCTGCCGGGGGAGCGGGACCTGCGGCGCACCGGGGTGCCGGTGACCTTCTTCGGCGAGACCACCCGCATGCCCGCCGGGGCGGCCAGGCTCGCGGTGGAGACGGGGGCGCCGTTCCTGGTCGCGCAGTTCTGGTACTCCGATGAGGAGACGATGCGGGTGCGGATCACCCCGCCCATCGACGTCTCCGGCGGGGTCGAGTCGGCGGTGCAGGCCATGGCCGACCTCTTCGCCGAGGGGATCGCCCGCCACCCCGCGGACTGGCACATGCTCCAGCCCCTGTGGCTCGACGACCTCTCCGCCGACCGTCGCGCGCGGATCGAGGGCTGATCGGATCGTGCGCATCGGCATGGTCTGCCCGTACTCCTTCGACGCGCCGGGCGGCGTCCAGGCCCACGTGGTGGACCTGACGCAGGAGCTGCGTCGGCGAGGCCACAGCGTCCGGATCCTGGCCCCCGGCCGGCCCGGGAACGCGCCGATCCCCGGGATGACGTTGACCGGCCCGGGCGTGCCGATCGCCTACAACGGTTCCGTGGCCCGGCTGAGCTTCGGGCCCGCGTCCTGGCGGGCCACCCGGCAGTGGCTGCGGGAGGAGCCGCTGGACGTCCTGCACATCCACGAGCCCAACGCGCCCGGGGTCGGGATGTTCGCGCTGGCCATGTCCTCCGGGCCCATCACCGCCACCTTCCACACGTCCACCACCGGCTCGCTGATCCTCGGTGCGGCGGACGGCGTCCTGGCGCCGCTGCTGGAGAAGATCCGGGGGCGCATCGCGGTGTCGACCCTGGCCCGGCGCTGGCAGATCGAAGCGCTCGGGTCCGACGCCGTGGAGATCCCCAACGGGGTGGACGTGACCGCGTTCAGTGAGGTCGATTCCTCGGCGGAGCTGTCGGACTCGCCCACGATCACCTTCCTGGGCCGCTACGACGAGGCGCGCAAGGGCATGGACGTGCTCGTGGCGGCCCTGCCCGCCGTGCTCCGGGCAGTGCCCGACCTGCGGCTGCGGATCATGGGCGACGGCGACGAGGGCGCGCTGAGGGCCCGGTTGCCCGCGGGGTTGGACGTGGAGTTCCTGGGCCGCGTCAGCAACACCCGTAAGGCGGCGGTCCTGGCCGGATCGGACGTCTATTGCGCCCCCAACACCGGCGGGGAGAGCTTCGGCATCGTGCTGGTGGAGGCGATGGCGGCCGGGACCGCGGTGGTGGCCTCCGACCTCGACGCCTTCCGGCGGGTGCTGCGCGACGGCGAGTGCGGCGAACTCGCCGCGGTGGGGGACCCCGCGGCCCTGGCCTCCGCCCTCATCCGTGTCCTCGGCGACGAGGAGCACCGGGCGGGGCTGTGCACCCGCGCGGCCGAGGCGGTCCGCGACTACGACTGGCCCGTCGTGGCCGATCGGGTGATCCGTGTGTACGAGACGATCCGCGGACCGGGGGAGACGCTCAGTGTCCGGTGAAGTGGTCCTCCTCGTCGTCGTCATCTCGCTCCTGGTCGCGGCGACCCTGCTCGCGGCCTACCTCACCGCGCTCCGCCTGGACCGGCTCCACATCCGCACCGACCTCGCCCGCGCGGCACTGGTCGGGGCCCTCGAACGGCGGCACACCGTGGCGGCGGCCGTGGTCCTGGACCTCGGCCGCCGCGACCCGGAGGCCGCGCAGCGCCTGTCCCGCGCCCTGGGAGCCGCCCGGGTCCACCCGCCCGACGCGGTGACGGGGGTCGACCCGGCGCCGGAACCGGACAGACGTAGTTGGCCGGCGGACGGCGGCACCGGACACACCGGGGCGCCGACCGCGGAGCTGGCGGAGAACACCCTGGGCATGTTGCTGTCGGGGCTGGACCGGGCCGCCCTGCCCGGCGACCTCGCCGCCGAGCTCGAGGACGCCTCCGACCGGGTGTCGATGGCGCGTCGCTTCTACAACGACGCCGTCCGCGACACCCGGAGTCTGCGGGAGCAGGCAGGCGTCAGGGCGCTGCGACTGGCCGGACGCGCCCCGATGCCGGACTACGTCGAACTCGTGGACTCCCCGCCGCCGGGAGGCTGACCCCACCCGGTCGGGCTGCGGTTGGGGAACGGGGGTCGGCGCGACCTACACTGGACCCCTACTCAGAGTCGTCAATGCCAGGAGAGGCCTACTTCGTGAGCGAGCCGCAGTCCACCGAGAACACCACCGGAACCGCCCGCGTCAAGCGGGGTATGGCCGAGATGCTCAAGGGTGGCGTCATCATGGACGTCGTCACCGCCGAGCAGGCCAAGATCGCCGAGGACGCCGGCGCCGTCGCGGTGATGGCCCTCGAGCGCGTCCCCGCCGACATCCGGGCCCAGGGCGGCGTCGCCCGCATGAGCGACCCCGATCTCATCGACGGGATCATCGAGGCCGTCTCCGTCCCCGTGATGGCCAAGGCCCGCATCGGACACTTCGTCGAAGCGCGGATCCTCCAGGCCCTGGGCGTGGACTACGTCGACGAGTCCGAGGTCCTGACCCCGGCCGACTACGCCAACCACATCGACAAGTTCGAGTTCACCGTCCCCTTCGTGTGTGGTGCCACCAACCTCGGCGAGGCCCTGCGCCGCATCACCGAGGGCGCGGCCATGATCCGGTCCAAGGGCGAGGCCGGCACCGGCGACGTCTCCAACGCCACCACCCACATGCGCCAGATCCGCCAGCAGATCCGCCGGCTGCAGAGCCTGCCCGAGGACGAGCTCTACGTGGCCGCCAAGGAGCTGCAGGCGCCGTACGACCTGGTCAAGGAGGTCGCACAGAAGGGCAAGCTCCCCGTGGTGCTCTTCACCGCCGGCGGTATCGCCACTCCGGCCGACGCCGCGATGATGATGCAGCTCGGCGCCGAGGGCGTGTTCGTGGGATCGGGCATCTTCAAGTCCGGCAACCCCTCCGAGCGGGCCAAGGCGATCGTCAAGGCCACCACCTTCCACGACGACCCGGAGATGCTCGCCAACATCTCCCGCGGTCTGGGCGAGGCCATGGTCGGCATCAACGTCGACGACATCCCCGAGCCGCACCGGCTCGCCGAGCGCGGCTGGTGACCGGCGGGTGGCCAAGATCGAGGACATCCTCGCGATCGAGCGGATCGACCGGGACCTCTATCGCGGTCACCCGATCGAGACCCACCTGCAACGCACCTTCGGCGGACAGGTGGCCGGCCAGAGCCTGACCGCCGCCGTGTCGACGGTGGACGACGACAAGAACGTGCACTCCCTCCACGGGTACTTCATCCGCCCGGGGATACCGTCGGCGCCCACCGTCTTCCAGGTCGACCGGCTCCGCGACGGTCGCAGCTTCGCCACCCGGCGGGTCACCGCGATCCAGGACGGCCAGCCCATCTTCTCGATGTCGGCCTCCTTCCACCAGCGCGACCAGGAGGGCATCGAGCACCAGGACCCCATGCCCGAGGTGATCGACGCCGAGGAGATCCCCTCACCGCGGTACGAGGACCTGGACGACGTCCACCGCGTCTTCGTGGACGAGTGGGCGCAGTGGGACATCCGGTTCGTCCCCCGGGACAAGCTCCGCGGATCCTCACAGATCACCTCCCAGCAACGGGTGTGGTTCCGGTGCGCGGACACGCTGCCCGACGACCCGAACTTCCACGTGTGCACCCTGGCATACATGTCCGACATGACCCTGCTGAGCTCGGCCAAGGTCGTCCACCCGGACGAGCCCACGCAGGACGCGTCCCTGGACCACGCCATGTGGTTCATGCGGCCGTTCCGTGCGGATGACTGGCTGCTGTACGACCAGACCTCGCCGTCGGCGTCCGGAGGCCGCGCGCTGACCCAGGGCCGGATCTTCGACCGCTCGGGGCGCCTCGTCGCCGCGGTCACGCAGGAGGGGCTGTCCCGCCGCCTGCGGGAGGGCGCGCAGTCCTTCCCGGTGGACACCCCGGACGACGGGGCGGCGGAGAACGGGGCAGCGAAGTGAGCGCGGGAGCCCCCACGATCGGAGTGCTCGCCCTGCAGGGTGACGTCGCCGAACACCTGCGGCACCTCGAGACCGTCGGGGCCCGGGCGGTTCCGGTGCGCCGGCGTTCCGAGCTCGACGCGGTTGACGGCCTGGTCCTGCCGGGCGGGGAGTCCACCGCCATGAGCAAGTTGCTCGGCGTGTACGACATGCACGAGCCGGTCGCCGAGCGGATCGAATCGGGGATGCCGGTCTACGGCTCCTGCGCGGGCATGATCCTGCTGGCCTCGACAGTCCTGGACACCCGGGCCGACGCCACCTGGTTCTCCGCGATCGATATGACGGTGCGTCGCAACGCGTTCGGACGGCAGGTCGACTCGTTCGAGGCCGACCTCGTCGTCGACGCCCTCGGACCCGAGCCGCTACGGACGGTCTTCATCCGGGCACCGTGGGTGGAGACCCTCGGGCCCGACGTCGACGTGCTGGCCAGTGTGCGCGCCTCCGACGGCGCCGACCACGTGGTGGCCGTGCGCCAGGACAACGCCCTGGCCACCTCGTTCCACCCCGAGGTCACCGACGATGTCCGCGTCCACCGGTACTTCCTGGACATGGTCCGGCAGTCGACCTCGTAGAGTGGGCTGTCAGCGACACCTGTAAGTCACCGCGAGGTCATCCAGGCCTCACCCAGACACCCCCGGAGGGCGGAACTCCCCATGTCAGGCCATTCCAAGTGGGCCACCACCAAGCACAAGAAGGCAGTTGTCGACGCCAAGCGCGGCAAGCTCTTCGCCAAGCTCGTCAAGAACATCGAGGTGGCGGCCCGTACGGGTGGAGGTGACCCCGACGGCAACCCGACGCTGTTCGAGGCCATCGCCAAGGCCAAGAAGAACTCGGTCCCGGGCGACAACGTCGAGCGGGCGCGCCGGCGCGGCGCGGGCGAGGAGGCGGGCGGCGCCGACTGGGAGACGATCATGTACGAGGGCTACGGCCCGAACGGCGTGGCGATGCTCATCGAGTGTCTGACGGACAACCGCAACCGTGCGGCCATGGAGGTCCGGACGTCCATGTCCCGCAACGGCGGCAACCTGGCCGACCCGGGGTCGGTCTCCTACCTCTTCGCCAGGAAGGGCGAGATCCTCCTGGACAAGGGCGAGCTGGAGGAGGACGACGTCCTCATGGCCGTGCTCGAAGCAGGGGCCGAGGAGGTCAACGACCTCGGTGAGCAGTTCGAGGTGATCTGCGAACCCACCGATCTCGACAAGGTCCGCACCGCGCTCCAGGAAGCCGGGATCGACTACGAGTCCGCGGAGTCGAGCTTCCGGGCCTCGGTGGAGGTCACGGTCGACGCCGAGGGGGCGGGCAAGGTGTTCAGGCTGGTCGACGCTCTCGAGGAGTCCGACGACGTCCAGAACGTCTACTCCAATGTGCACATCCCCGACGACGTGCTGGCCGCCCTGGACTCCTGACCCCGGAGCCACTGGTAGGGTCTCGAACGTAAGTTCTATCAGTGCTCGGCGGAGGTTGCGATGCGTGTCATGGGTGTGGACCCGGGTCTGACCAGGTGCGGTCTGGCGTTGATCGAGACCGCACCGGGTCGCTCCGTGACGGCCCTGGACGTGGACGTGGTCCGCACGACGGCGGACCAGCCTCTCGAGCGCCGGCTCCGCGCCGTGCACGAGGTGGCCGACGAGTGGATGGCCATCCACCGTCCGGACGTGGTGGCGATCGAACGGGTCTTCGCGCAGAACCAGGTCTCGACGGCGATGGGCACCGCTCAGGCCGCGGGAGTGATCGCCATGGCGGCGGCCTACCGCGACATCCCGGTGGCGTTCCACACCCCGTCGGAGGTCAAGGCGGCGATCACCGGTAGCGGGCGTGCGGACAAGAAGCAGATGACGTTGATGATCACGCGGATCCTCGGATTGCAGAAGCCGCCCAGCCCGGCGGATGCCGCCGATGCACTGGCGCTCGCGGTATGTCACAGCTGGCGGGCGCCCATGCAGGGGCGGATCGCCGGGCTCGACTCGCAGGTGTCACGGTCGCGAGCCGGGTTCGAGGCCAAGGTGGCCGCGGGGCGCGAGGCGGCCGCCGCGACCCACGCCAGAGGCCGGTCGTCGAGCGCTGATCAGGACCGCGCCCGGGCGGCTGCCCGGGACATGGCTCGGACGAAGGGAGTGCGCTGGTGATCGCCTCGATACGAGGGACGGTGGCCGAGATCGGGCTGGACCGGTGCGTGGTGGAGACGGGCGGCGTCGGCGTCCTGGTGCACGCCACGCCCGCGGCGCTGGCCGGGCTGCGCCGCGGGAGCGAGGGGATGCTGCACACCGAGCTGGTGGTCCGCGAGGACTCGCTCACGCTCTACGGCTTCGACTCGGTGGCGGCCAGGACCCTCTTCCTCACCGTCCAGACCGTGTCCGGGGTGGGCCCGCGGCTCGCGCTGGCGATCCTCGCCACGCTGGAACCGGACGAGCTCGTTCGCGCGCTGGGCACCGAGGACGTCAAGGCACTCACGAGGGTTCCCGGAGTGGGCAAGCGCACCGCCGAACGGATGGTGCTCGAACTTAAGGACAAGGTCGGTCAGGTGCCGGGGGCCGGCCCGGCAGACGGTTCCGCGGGAACGTCGGCGGTACCCGCGGCAGCAGAGGTGGCCGGGGCGCTCGAGGGGCTCGGCTTCTCGGCGGCGGAGGCCGAGAAGACCGCCACCGCGGTCCTCGCCGGCGACCCGACGCTCGGCCCGGCCGAGGCCCTCCGGTTGGCGCTGCGCTCTCTCGGGAAGCGCTGATGGCCGGGCCGTTCGACGCGGGCGAGCTCCACGCCCCGGACGGTGGCGAGGGGCCCGACGACGAGCTGACCGCGACACTGACCCCGTTCGATTCCGATGTCGAGGGAGCTCTCCGCCCACGGAACCTGAGCGAGTTCATCGGACAGGAGACGGTCCGGGAGCAACTCGACCTGGTGCTCACCGCGGCCACCCGCCGGGGCGTCGTCCCCGACCACCTGTTGTTCTCCGGACCGCCCGGACTCGGGAAGACCAGCCTGGCCATGATCGTGGCCGCCGAGCTCGGGGGTTCGCTGCGCATCACCTCCGGACCCGCCCTCGAGCGTCCCGGCGACCTCGCGGCGATGCTCTCCAACCTCGTCGAGGGCGACGTCCTGTTCATCGACGAGATCCACCGCATCGCGCGTCCGGCGGAGGAGATGCTGTACCTGGCGATGGAGGACTTCCGGATCGACATCATGGTGGGAAAGGGGCCGGGCGCCACCTCGATCCCGCTCGAGATCGCACCGTTCACGCTGGTAGGAGCCACCACCCGCTCGGGCGCACTGACCGGTCCGCTGCGCGACCGCTTCGGCTTCACCGCCCACATGGACTTCTACTCGGACGCCGACCTGGCGCGCATCGTCTCCCGGGCCTCCGAGATCCTGGCGATCCCGTTGGAACCGGACGCCGCCACCGAGATCGCAGGTCGGTCCCGCGGGACACCGCGGATCGCCAACCGGTTGCTGCGGCGCGTGCGTGACTACGCCGAGGTGCGGGCGGACGGCCGGATCACCGTGCCCGTGGCCCGCGCCGCGCTCCTGGTCTACGAGGTCGACGAGCTGGGTCTGGACCGGCTCGACCGCGCCGTGCTGCGCGCACTTCTCATCCAGCACGAGGGCGGGCCGGTGGGCCTGAGCACCCTGGCCGTGGCCGTGGGGGAGGAGTCGAGCACCCTCGAGGAGGTCTGCGAGCCGTTCCTCGTCCGCGCCGGCCTGCTCTCCCGGACTCCCCGCGGCCGGGTCGCCACCACCGCGGCGTGGGATCACCTCGGGCTTCGTCGCCCCGACAGGGCGCCGGGGCAGGCCGTGCTGCCGGTGGACATCGACCCGGGGCCCGGCCCGCGCGGCTGACCTCGGGGCTGGCATCCTCGAACGCGACCGGTCCGTAGGTGCGGACCAGACAACCGGGAGGAACCGCATGGGACTGGAACTCTTACTACCCCTGATGATCATCGCGCTCATCGCGCTCATGGTCCTGCAGAGCACCAAGCAGCGTAAGGCGCTCAAGGCACTGAAGGAGATGCAGGAGTCGCTGACCGCGGGCGACCACGTCCTGACCACCTCCGGCCTGCACGCCACGATCTCCTCCATCGGCGAGGAGACGGTGGTCCTGGAGATCGCCCCCGGCGTCCGGACCCAGTGGGACCGCCGCGTGATCCGGGAGAAGCTCGACACCAACTCCACCCCCGGAGACCCGTCCGGAACAGACGTCACGGGTTCTCTGTAGGCGCCTACCGGCGAGTAGTGTGATGGGGCCGACCAGCCGGAGGCCCTGACGAATACCGAGAGAGTCCACCTGTGTCATCAGTACGTTCTCGCGGCGTCGACGCCCGCCCCCGACCATGGGCGCTGCTGTCCGCCTTCCTCCTGGTCCTGTTCATCCTCTTCCTGGCGGCGTTCGCCGTCGCGGATCGAGGCCTGACACCCAAGCTCGGTATCGACCTACAGGGCGGCACCAGAGTGACGCTGATCCCCAAGGGTCAGCCCGGCGAGGCGGATCTGCGGCTGGCGCAGGACATCATCCGGGATCGCGTCGACGGCCTGGGCGTGGCCGGCACGAGCGTGGTGGTCGAGGGGAGCAACATCGTCCTGACGGTCCCCGGTGAGGACTCCAGCCAGGCCCGTGACCTCGGCACCACCTCGCAGCTCACCATCCGGCCGGTCCTGCAGGTGCAGCCCGTCGCCGAGGGTGATCTGGAGCCGGTCCCCGCGGACAAGGGTGACCGCGAGGCCGTGGCCCGGGAGGTCGAGGAGGCCCGCGAGGTCCGCCAGGGTGATCCCGCCGAGCTCACCGCGGCCCTCCCGACCTTCCGCTGCCCCGAACGCGACATCCTGGCCGGCTTCGACGACCAGTCCCGGGCGCTCATCGCCTGCGGTGACGGTGCCAAGTACGTCCTCGGCCCGGTCCCGCTGCTCAACGGGGAGCCCGAGGACGGCAAACGCCTGGACGGCCAGCAGATCGTCAAAGACTCCGTGAGTTCCGGCTTCAGCCAGCAGGCGGGGCAGAACGAGGTCTCGTTCCGCTTCACCGCCGGGCCCGGCGAGCAGGGGAGCGCCACCTGGTCGCGACTGACGCAGGAGAACCTCCAGAAACAGATCGCCATCCTCCTCGACGGATCGGTGATCAGCGCCCCGGTGGTCCAGGGTGTGACGCCGGTCGGTTCGGCGACGTCCATCACCGGCAGCTTCACCACCGACGAGGCGGCCTCACTGGCCGCCAACCTGCGCTACGGCGCCCTGCCCATCTCCTTCGAGGACCCGAACGTCGACAACGTCCCGGCCTCCCTCGGTCTCGCCTCCCTCGAGGCGGGCCTGCTCGCGGGAGCGATCGGCTTCCTGCTGGTCCTGGCCTACTCGGCCGTCTACTACCGACTCCTCGGGGTGCTGGCGTTCGTCTCGCTGGCCCTGTCCTTCCTCCTGACCTACGTGGTGTTGGTCTTCCTGGGTTACACCGTCGACTACAGCCTCGACCTGGCGGGCATCGCCGGACTGGTGATCGGCATCGGCATGACGGCCGACTCCTACGTCGTGTTCTTCGAGCGGATCAAGGACGAACTCAGGGACGGGCACAGATTCAGATCCGCCGTCCCGAGAGCCTGGAAGAGCGCCAGCCGCACCATCGTCACCGGCAACATGGTCAGCCTCATCGGCGCGGTCGTGCTCTACCTCCTGGCCAGCGGCGAGGTCCGCGGCTTCGCGTTCACGCTCGGCCTGACCACCGTCACGGACGTGTTCGTCGCCTTCACCGTCACCTGGCCCTTCGTGTACCTCGCCTCCACCAGGGCCAGGTTCGCCAGACCGTCGGCCAACGGCATGGGCCGGATGGAGACGCTGCAGGCGGCTGCCGCCGCACAACGTCGGCTGGACCAGCAGGCGGAGAAGGAGAGCGGGCCGGACCGTGATCGTGGGGTGACCGCCACCATCCGTGGTCCCGGCGGCGCCACCGCGACACTGCCCCGGTCCGATCGTCCCGCCACCGATGAGGAGGAGGGCCGATGAGCACTCCCACTGTCACCACCGCCGCCGAGGGCGGCACGCCGGCCGAAGCCAAGCCGGACAGCCTGTTCACCAGGCTCTACACCGGGACCGGCGCGTTCAGGATCGTGCCCAATCGTCGCAGGTTCTACGTGCTGACCACCGTGATCGTGGCCATCTGTCTGGCCAGCATCCTGTTCCGCGGATTCACCTTCGGGATCGACTTCACCGGCGGCACCAAGCTGACCATGCCGGCCGGGGACATCGACAAGGGCCGCGTGGCCACGGTGGTCGAGGAATCCGTCGGCGAGGAACCGCAGACGGTTCAGATCGTCGGCGCCGGGGCGGCCCGGATCGTCGAGGTCGAGACGCGCTTCCTCACCAGCGACGAGATCAGAGCCGCCAAGAACGCGCTCTTCGAGGAGTTCCAGCCCGTCACGGCGGGCGGGGAGACCTCCGTGGAGGCGATCGGCGACTCCGCGCGCAGCGAGAGCTGGGGTGGGCAGGTCACGGAGAAGGCCCTGATCGCACTCGCCGTGTTCCTGGTGGTGGTCTTCGGCTACATCGCGGTCCGTTTCGAGTGGCGGATGGCAGCGGCCGCCATCGCGGCGCTGGTGTTCGACGTGGTGACCACCGCCGGCGTCTACTCGATCCTCGGTTTCGAGGTCACCCCGGCCACCGTCATCGGTCTCCTCACGATCCTCGGGTTCTCGCTGTACGACACGGTGATCGTCTTTGACAAGGTCGAGGAGAACACCCGGGGGCTGAAACACACCGCCAGACGCACCTATGCCGAGGAAGCCAACCTGGGCGTCAACCAGACCCTCATGCGCTCCATGCACACCACGATCATCGGCATCCTGCCGCTCCTGGCGCTGGTCGTGATCGCGGTGTGGATCCTGGGGGTGGGGACGCTGCTGGACCTCGCGATCGTGCAGATGGTGGGCATCGTCACCGGAACGTTCTCCTCCATCTTCCTCGCCACACCCCTGCTGGTGTCCCTCAAGGAGCGCGACCCGGAAATCAAGCGCCAGACCGCCAAGGTCCTGGCCCGACGCGAGAAGGCCGAGGTCGCCTCATGACCGATTCAGTTGTCACCGGGGTATCACCGGCGATCTCCGCCGTGGTCGAGAGACTGATGCGGCGAGTCGAGGACTTCCCCTCCTCTGGGGTCCAGTTCTGCGACCTCACGCCGGTGTTGGCCGATACCGACGGGTTCGACGCCGTGGTCACCGGGCTCATCGCGGGCCACGAGATCGGCACCATCGACTTCGTCGCCGGGCTCGACGCCCGGGGCTTCCTGCTCGCCGGCGCCGTCGCCGTCCGCCTGCACACGGGAGTCCTGGCCGTCCGGAAGGGCGGCAAGCTCCCGCCACCGGTGCACTCGCGGTCCTACGAGCTCGAGTACGGGGCGGCGACCCTGGAACTCCCCGCGGACGGCCTCGACCTGCGCGGCAAGCGGGTCCTCGTCGTCGACGACGTGCTGGCCACAGGTGGCACCCTCGGTGCGGCCGTGGGGCTGCTGGGGGACTGCGGCGCTGTCGTCGCGGGCCTGTCCGTGGTTCTGGAGATACCCGGACTCGGGGGGCGCGATAGACTCGCCCACACACCGCTGACCTGCCTCACGGTCGCGTGACCCCCGGCCGTCGTTGACGGACCGTATCTGGAGGGAGGAGCCGTAATGACGCAACGGCAGGACCCCGCCGGGGACGCCGGGTCAGGCGCGCAGCCCGCATCGGACTCCCGGACCAAGCTCACCACCCAGCCCAACACCCAGCCGATACCCGTGATCCCGGGCACCCGACCGTCCGCCGGGAAGAGGGTGCGCGCCCGCTGGGCGCGGCGGCTGACCTCCGGACTGACGGTGACCTCCACCCCGGCCGTCCTCGAGCCGCTGGTGCGGGTGCACAAGATCCATCACCCCAAGGCCGACGTGGGTCTGCTGGCACGGGCGTACGCGCTCGCCGAGCGCCAGCACGACGGGGTGTTCCGGAAGTCCGGCGACCCGTACATCACCCACCCCCTCGCGGTGGCCACCATCTGCGCTGAGATGGGGATGGATACCACCACCCTCGTCGCGGCGCTCCTGCACGACACGGTGGAGGACACCGACTACTCGCTGGAGACCCTCGCCACGGACTTCGGGGGAGAGGTCGCCCACCTCGTGGGCGGGGTCACCAAGCTCGACAAGGTCGAGTTCGGGGAGGCCGCCGAGGCCGAGACCATCCGCAAGATGATCATCGCGATGGCGCACGATCCGCGCGTGCTGGTGATCAAGGTGGCCGACCGCCTGCACAACATGCGGACCATGCGGTTCCTCCCGCCGGAGAAGCAGGTCAAGAAAGCCCGCGAGACCCTCGAGGTGATCGCCCCGCTGGCCCACCGCCTCGGCATGGCCACGGTGAAGTGGGAACTCGAGGACCTGGCGTTCGCGATCCTGGAGCCGAAGAAATATCAGGAGATCGTGCGACTGGTCGCCGACCGTGCGCCCAGTCGGGACGTCTACCTCGGCACCGTGATCAACCGGGTCAAGACCGACCTGGAGAAGGCGCACATCCTCGCCCGGGTCGAGGGTCGGCCCAAGCACTACTGGTCGATCTATCAGAAGATGATCGTCCGCGGTCGCGAGTTCGACGAGATCCACGACCTGGTGGGCATCCGCATCCTGTGCGAGGACGTGCGGGACTGTTACGCGGCCATCGGCGTGGTCCACTCCACGTGGAAGCCGATGCCCGGACGGTTCAAGGACTACATCGCCCAGCCCCGGTTCGGTGTGTACCGCTCTCTGCACACCACGGTGATCGGCCCCGACGGCACGCCGCTCGAGATCCAGATCCGGACGCACGAGATGCACCGGAACGCCGAGTACGGCATCGCCGCGCACTGGCGGTACAAGGAGACGAGCGGCAAGCACCACGGTGACCCGGCCGAGGTCGACGAGATGGCGTGGATGCGCCAGCTGCTCAGTTGGCAGCGCGAGGCCGCGGACCCGGGCGAGTTCCTCGATTCGCTGCGCTTCGAGATGACGAGCAAGGAGATCTTCGTCTTCACCCCAAAGGGTGACGTGATCAACCTCCCCGTCGGCGCGACGCCCGTGGACTTCGCCTACGCCGTCCACACGGAAGTCGGTCACCGGTGCATCGGCGCCCGCGTGAACGGCAAGTTGGTCGCTCTGGAGAGGCCACTGGAGAACGGCGAGGTGGTGGAGGTCTTCACCTCCAAGGACCCCAACGCCGGGCCCAGCCTGGACTGGCAGAAGTTCGTCGTGTCCGGCAGGGCCAGGAGCTCGATCCGGCAGTGGTTTGCCAAGGAGCGTCGCGGGGAGGCGTTGGAGCGCGGCAAGGACCTCATCACGCGGGAGGTCCGGCGCGGAGGTGTCCCGGTCCACCGGGTGTTCTCCAACGAGTCGATCGCCGGCGTCGCGCGCGAGCTGGGCTACGGCGACGTCACCATGCTCTACACCGCGATCGGTGAGAACCACGTCTCGGCCAAGCAGATCGTGGCCCGTCTGGTCTCCGCCCACGGCGGCGTGGACGAGGTCACCGAGGAACTGGCGGACCGGTCCAGGGACAAGAACATCACCTCGCACCGCCCCGCGCCGTCGGGCGCCGGGGTATTGGTGGGCGGGGTGCAGGACGTCCACGCCAAGCTGGCCCGGTGCTGTACCCCGGTTCCGGGCGACGAGGTGTTGGGGTTCATCACCCGCGGCGGCACGGTCAGTGTTCACCGCACCGACTGCACCAATGCCTCGGATCTGCACCGGGAGCCGGAGCGGCTGGTCAAGGTCGAGTGGGCGCCCCAACCGGGTGCGATGTTCCTCGTGGCGATCCAGGTCGAGGCACTCGACCGACATCGGCTGCTGTCCGACGTCACCAAGGTCCTCGCGGACGAGAAGGTCAACATCCTGTCCGCTTCGGTCAAGACGGCCGGGGACGACAGGGTCGCGATCTCGCGGTTCACCTTCGAGATGGCGGACCCCAAACACCTCGGACACGTCCTGCAGACGGTCCGACGCGTCGAGGGGGTCTTTGACGTCAACCGGGTGACATCGAACTAGCGACACCGAACTGGCGACACCGAGCTAGCGACATCGAACCAGGCCGGCCGACCGGCTCCGCCGGGAGTTCACTCCTCGGGAAGCCCGTCGACCGGCCTGGCGGAGATCACTCCTCGGGCAGTCCGTCCTGACCTTCCAGAACGACTTTCTCGATGGTGATCGGCCGCTTGGGGACCTGGTTGTCCGAATTGCTCGGATCGTCACTCTTCACGCCGGTCTTGGCGATATCGTCGAGAACCTTGAGCCCGGGCTCGCCGATCGTGCCCATGACCGTGTACTCCGGCGGCAGTGTGGAGTCCTCGTACACCAGGAAGAACTGGCTGCCGGCGCTGTTCGGTGACTGCGACTTGGCCATGGCGACCGTGCCACGGGGGTAGATCGCCGACCCGGAGCCGTCCTCGGACACCGCCAGGTCGGTGGGCGGCTCGTCGACCACCGCGTACCCCGGCCCGGACAGTCCGGTCCCGGTGGGGTCCCCGCACTGCAGGACCGACAGGCCCGGGCCCTCCGCGGACACGGTCAGACGGTGGCACTCCGAATCGTCGAAGTACTGCTGCTCGGCCAGGTGGACGAAGCTCGCGACGTTGCAGGGGGCCCCGGAGCGGTCCAGGGTGATCGGGATCGCGCCCCGGTCCGTGGTGATGGTGAGGTCCGCCGTGCCCTTCCGGGCCTGGTCTCCCGCGGGGGGCTCGGCGTCCCGCTTGGTCTTCTCGACGGTCTCGATCTGCTTGTTGAACTTGCGCACCTCCGCGAGCATCTCGGCGCCCTGGTCCTCGAACTCGGCCGGGTCGAGCTTCTCCGGGGTCTCGCCGTCAGTCGAGTACTCACACGTCAGCCAGTTGCCCGCGTACTCCTCGGCGCGTTTCTCGTCAGCCTTCATCCAGACGACGACGCCCACGATGCCCACGAGCACCACCACGACGACGGACGCCGCCGCGATCCGCAGCTGTTTCTCGCGGCGGGCCTGCGCCTCCATCTGATCGCGGAGGCGCTGACGCGCTTCTGCTCGGCGTTCCTGATTGGTGGACACTGACCCTCCTGGGTACCTGGACTAGGCTGGAACAGTCGGCTGCAGCCGCGGTGGGGACTCACAGAGCAGACCACGGCGCTCCAGCCCAGGGGTCTTGTCTACCAGGTCGGGCTGTGACGGCTGAACACCACTCCGGTGTCCTGCCCAGTGGCCCGGCGGTTCGCGACCGACGTCGCGGACGATCGAGGAAGGGAGCACAGGACGTGCAGATCATCGGGTTCCCCGCGGGGATGTTCCAGACCAATTGCTACATCGTGTCCGACGACGCCGGGGACTGCGTGATCGTGGACCCCGGCCAGGACGCGGAGGAGCAGGTGCGGCGCCAGATCTCCGAGGGGGGCCTGAGGCCACGCGCGGTCCTGCTCACCCACGGACACCTCGACCACATCTGGAACGCCCGACAGGTCGCGGACCACTACGGCGTCCCGGCCTACATCCACCCGGACGACCGCGTGATGCTCTCCGATCCCGGCCAGGGGCTCTCGCTGGACCTGTCGGCCATGCTCAAGGGCCAGACGTTCAGTGAACCCGCGGAGGTCATCGAGGTGTTCGACGGTGACAGCCTGACCTTCGGGTCGATGACCTTCGACGTGGACCACGTCCCCGGCCACAGCCCGGGCTCCGTGTCGTTCCGGACCACGGTCGCGACCGAGGAGGGGCCACGCATGGTGGTACTCGGGGGCGACGTGCTGTTCCAGGACGGCGTCGGCCGCACCGACCTGCCCGCCGGCGACACCGAAGTACTACTCCAGTCGATCGCCAAGAAGTTCCTCGTCCTGGACGACGACGCGGTGGTGCTCCCCGGGCACGGCCCCTCGACCACGATCGGGCGCGAACGCCGGTCCAACCCGTTCCTGCGGGACCTGTAGAACGACTCCCCGGACCCACTGCCTCGACGAGGGCGACTGCCCCGTGAGAACCACCCCCGACACAACAAGGACTCCCCAGACGTGACCGGCACCGAGAAGAAGACCGCGCTCAAGGCCCCCAAGGGCGTGCCCGACTATGTCCCCCCGGGCTCGGCCGGGTTCGTCGCCGTCCGGGACGCGATCACCACCGCCGCCCGGCGCGCGGGGTACGGGCACATCGAGCTCCCGATCTTCGAGGACACCACGCTGTTCGCCCGCGGGGTGGGGGAGTCGACCGACGTCGTCTCCAAGGAGATGTACTCGTTCGAAGACCGGGGAGGCCGGAGCGTCACCCTGCGTCCCGAGGGCACTGCCGGGGTCATGCGTTCGGTCATCGAGAACGGTCTGGACCGCGGCCAGCTCCCGGTCAAGCTGTGCTACGCCGGCCCGTTCTTCCGGTACGAACGCCCCCAGGCCGGCCGGTACCGACAGCTGCAACAGGTCGGCATCGAGGCGATCGGGATCGACGACCCGGCGCTGGACGCCGAGGTGATCGCGGTGGCGGACGAGGCCTTCCGCTCGCTCGGACTGACCGGTTTCCGCCTGGACCTCACCTCGCTCGGCGACGACTCCTGCCGCCCCGCCTACCGGGAGAGGCTGCAGGACTTCCTCGCCGGGCTCGACCTCGACGAGGCCACGCGGGAGCGCGCTCGGATCAACCCGCTGCGCGTCCTGGACGACAAGCGCCCCGAAGTGCGGGCGCAACTCATCGACGCGCCGCTGATGGTCGACCACCTCTCCGAGGAGAGCGCCGCGCACTTCGCCGCGGTCAGGTCGCACCTCGACGCGCTGGGGGTGGCCTACGAGGTCAACCCGCGAATGGTGCGGGGACTGGACTACTACACCAAGACCACGTTCGAGTTCGTCCACGACGGCCTGGGCGCCCAGTCCGGCATCGGCGGCGGCGGACGCTACGACGGGCTCATGGAGCAGCTCGGCGGGCAGGCGTTGTCCGGCATCGGGTTCGGCATCGGGGTCGACCGCACGATGCTCGCGCTGCAGGCGGAGGGCATCGACCCCGCCGCGGGCGGTCGCGTGGACGTGTACGGCGTCGCGCTCGGCGCCGACGCCAAGGCCGCCCTGGTCCCGGTGCTGGCAGCCTTCCGGCGCGCGGGGATCCGGGCCGACATGGCCTACGGCGACCGCAGCATGAAGGGCGCCTTCAAGGCCGCCGATAAGTCGGGGGCGACCGTCACCGTCGTCGTCGGGGAGGACGAGTTGGCCGCCGGGACCGCCGTCGTCAAGACCATGGCCACCGGAGAGCAACACCCGATCCCGCTGGACTCGGTGGTCGCTCACGTCGCCGGGCTCGTCGCGCCCTGACGCGGCTGTCGCATGTGACAGCCGCGCGGGATGGACGCGCGGGTGACAGCCCCGCAGGCGGCAGCCCCCGCGCTACAGCTGCGCAGCGAAGGTGTCGCAGGCCTGCATCGAGCCCTGGTCGTAGCCGATCAGGAACCACTGCCGCCGCATCTCCGACGAGCCGTGGGTCCACGAGTCCGGGTCGACGCGGGCCCCGCCCGACCTCTGGATGTGATCGTCGCCGATCGCCTCGGCGGTCTGGATGATCGCGTCCACGTCCGCGCTGGTCAGGCTCTCCAGCAGCGGCAGCTGGCCGCCCGGGGCCGGGGTCGAGGTGGCGTAGTGCGCCCACAGCCCGGCGTAGCAATCGGCCTGCAGCTCGACCCGCACCGCGCCCGACGAGGGACCCTGCGGGTCCTGCTGTGAGCGGCTGATGTCGCCGAGCATGGTCTGCGCGTGGTGGCCGAACTCGTGCGCGACCACGTACATCTGGGCCGCGCTGCTCCCCGATCCCCCGAGTTGGCCCACCAGGACCTGGTCGAAGAAGGCTGGGTCGATGTAGACCTCCTGGCCGGCCGGGCAGTAGAAGGGGCCGACGTCGGAGGACGCGGCGCCACACCCGGTGTCGATGGCTCCGCGGAAGATGTTGGTGTGCGGCTGGACCCAGCGCATCCCGGCCTGCTCGGGCATCTGGGTGCTCCACACGTCCTCGAGGCTCTCGGTGGTGGCGACGATCCGGCAGACCGTGTCCGAGTTGGCCCGCTGGAGGTCGCACTGATCGATCTGCGCCTGGTACTCCTGCGCGGAGCCGGACAGCTGACCCTGCCCTGAGCCACCCTGCCCCGAACCACCCGAGTCCAGTCCGAGCTGGTCCAGGTCGACGCCCAGGAACAGCGCGATGAGGACGACGACGACACCGCCCACGCCTCCGCCGACCGCCATTCCCCGGCGGCCCCCACCGCCTCCGCGGCCTCCTCCGGAGACTCCACTGGTGTCCAGGCTCCCGTTCTGCCGGAAGGTCATGTCCGCCGCCCTTCGTCCACGGTGTCGCCGGTCCAGCCCGGCTCGCGCACCTCCGCGGTCGAAGGACACTGTATTGGTCGCCGGGTGGGCGCCGCAGCCGACGCCGGGAACTGGCCCAGGTCGACGTAGACTGTGCTCCGTCAGAGCCCGGACCGACTGCTTCAGAACGCGGTGGGTCCGACAGTCGCTCGCAGAACACCACATGTTTTCCGATGAGAGGACCACCGCAGTGCTGCGTACCCATTCCGCCGGCCAACTCCGAGCCGCCGACGCAGGGGACACCGTCACCCTGGCCGGCTGGGTCGCGCGCCGCCGGGATCACGGCGGGGTCATCTTCGTGGACCTCCGCGACTCGAGCGGCGTGTGCCAGGTGGTGTTCCGCTCCGAGGAGGTCGCCGACCGGGCCCACCGGCTCCGCAACGAGTTCTGCGTGGCCATCACCGGTGTCGTGGACCAGCGCCCCGAGGGGTCACAGAACCCCAACCTCGCCTCCGGTGAGGTCGAGATCGACGTGGTCTCGTTCGAGGTGCTCGGGGAGTCCGCACCCCTGCCGTTCCAGCTCGACGACGAGGTGGGCGAGGAGGCGCGCCTGCGCCACCGCTACCTCGACCTGCGCCGCGAGGGTCCGGGGTCGGCCCTCCGGCTGCGGTCCAAGGTCAACGCCGCCGCCCGCAACGTCATGGCCCGCCACGACTTCGTGGAGATCGAGACCCCCACCCTGACCCGGTCCACCCCTGAGGGTGCCCGCGACTTCCTCGTCCCCGCCCGTCTGCAGCCGGGCACGTTCTACGCGCTCCCGCAGTCGCCGCAGCTGTTCAAGCAGCTGCTCATGGTGGCCGGGATGGAGAAGTACTACCAGCTCGCCCGCTGCTACCGCGACGAGGACTTCCGCGCCGACCGTCAGCCGGAGTTCACCCAGCTCGACGTGGAGATGAGCTTCGTGGACCAGGACGACGTGATCGCCCTGGCGGAGGAGATCCTCACCGATGTGTGGGCCACCGCCGGGCATCAGATCACCACGCCGATCCCGCGGATGACCTACGCCGAGGCGATGCGTCGCTTCGGTTCGGACAAGCCGGATCTGCGCTTCGAGATCGAGCTGGTCGAGTGCACGGAGTTCTTCGCCGACACCCCGTTCCGCGTGTTCAAGGCCCCGTACGTCGGCGCCGTGGTGATGAAGGGTGGAGCCTCCCAGCCCCGTCGTCAGCTCGACGCCTGGCAGGAGTGGGCCAAGCAGCGCGGGGCCAAGGGGCTCGCGTACATCCTGATCAAGGAGGACGGTGAGCTCGGCGGCCCCGTGGCCAAGAACCTGTCGGACGCCGAGCGCGCCGGGATCGCCGCCCACGTCGGGGCCGAGCCGGGCGACTGCGTCTTCTTCAGCGCCGGGGGCGTCAAGGCCACCCGCGCGCTCCTGGGCGCCGCCCGCGGCGAGATCGCGGACAAGCTCGGCCTGATCGACCCGGACAAGTGGGCCTTCACCTGGGTCGTCGACGCGCCGATGTTCGAGCCCGCCGACGACGCCACCGCCGCCGGCGACGTGGCCGTGGGCTCGGGCGCGTGGACCGCCGTGCACCACGCCTTCACCTCGCCCAAGCCCGAGCACCTGGACACCTTCGACACCGATCCGGGCTCGGCGCTGGCCTACGCCTACGACATCGTGTGCAACGGCAACGAGATCGGTGGCGGGTCGATCCGCATCCACCGCAAGGACGTGCAGGAGCGCGTCTTCGGCGTCATGGGCATCTCGCAGGAGGACGCGCAGGAGAAGTTCGGCTTCCTGCTCGACGCCTTCTCCTACGGCGCCCCGCCGCACGGTGGCATCGCCTTCGGCTGGGACCGCATCTGCGCCCTGCTGGCCCACACGGACTCGATCCGCGACGTCATCGCGTTCCCCAAGTCCGGTGGCGGGGTCGATCCGCTCACCGATGCGCCCGCGCCGATCACCGCGCAGCAGCGCAAGGAGTCGGGGATCGACACCAAGCCGGTGCAGCGCGGACAGGCCGCGCAGACGGAGCCCGCCGCCGGCGCGGCCACGTAGTCGCCTGACCCCTGGCGATGCTCGTCGCGCGTCCGTTCACGCGCTGAACCGGCCCCGGCCCGCGGCACCTCTCCCACGAGGGGGTGCCGCGGGCCTTGCCGTATCGCCTCGGTCCATGCGGCTCCGGTCAGAGGTGGAACGCCTCCAGCGCGGGGCTGCCGTCCATCGCGGAGTGGTCGAGGCCGAACAACCGGGCCACGGTGGGCGCCACGTCGAGGGTGCGGACAGGGCGGTCCACCACAGACCCGCGACGCACGATCCGGTGGCCGCCGCCGATGAAGAACGGGATCCCCAGGGTGACCTCGTGACCGTGATTGCCCGGGATCGGGTTGGAGAACGGGGTGGGGTCGGAGAAGCGCCAGCCGGGATGACAGGTGGCCACCAGGTCGCCGCCGCGCTCGCCCAGGGAGAGTTCGGCGGGATCGTAGAGACGGTTGACCCCCGGCAGGGCGCCGACGACCTCACGCAGTCGCGCCAGCGAGACCTCCCGCTCGGAAGCTGGCCCGAGGTAGACGAACGTGTCGGCCCCGCCGTTCTGGGCGATCCCGAACCGGCCGCGTAGCGCGCCGTCGGCCTCGATCGCCCCGGCCGCGCTGATCAGGCTGAGTGGCTCCGACCAGTCCATGCCGTGGTCGGCCAGGACGATGAACACCGACCGCTCCCAGCGACCGGTCGACCGCAGAAACTGCTCGAAGTCCCACAGTTTGTGATCGGAGTTCGCCACCGCCTGGTTACGGGCCAGGCGCAGCGACGTCCCCGACAGGTCCATGTGGCCGAAGCGGTCCATGTCGCCGAGGTTGACGAACGTCATCCGCGGCGCGTGATCGGTGACGGTCTGCTTGAGCGCCTCGATCGTGAACCAGTCGAGCGAGTGGTCGGTGATCGGCAGCAACGGGAACGGTGCCCACTGCACGCTCGCCCGGCCACCGAACAGGCCGTGGAGATAGTCCTTGCTCAGGACGCTGGCGGTGGTCAGTCCGGCCTCCGTGCGGATGCGGTCGAGCACCGTCGGCGCGCGGAGGTCGTCGGGCCGGTCGAGGGTCCGCTCGGCTCCGGCGGCCCGGTCCCAGACGGAGTTCGCGGGCACCCCGTTGCGTCGGGGGAGGACCCCGGTGACCATCGCGGCGTGATTGGGGAGCGTCTCGGCGATCATCACCGAGGAGGCGTCGGTGAACCGGGTCCCCTCCGACGCCCAGCGATGCAGGGTGGGGGACTGGACGGGGTTGAGCTCGTCGGGCCGCATCCCGTCGGTGACCAGGACGTAGACGTCCATGTCGTCGGCGACGGGCCGGGTCGGGTTGGCCCACACCTGTGCCGGTTCGGCGAGCAGGGTGACGCCCACCGCCCCGGCCGCGGCGACCACCCCGGCTCCGGCCAGCGCCTCCCGCCGGGTCATGGTGGGGCCGTGGCAGGGGTCGTGGCGGCTCATCGGGTGGGGCTCCTCGAGGTTCGGGCGGGTCTGGTCACAGGTCTACCCCGCCGGTGCGGGGCACGCGCGGGTTCCAGGCAAGTCGACGACGACGAGGCCCGCCGACGGACAGGCGGCCCGTCGCCCGGTGTTCACCCACTGTGTTCACCCTCGGTGTTCACCCACGGTGTTCAACCATTGTGTTCAACCACGGTGTTCACCGAATGTGTTCACCCGGTCGTCGTGTCGGGGACCGCCGGTAGCCTGGGGGAGTGAGAGATGACCTAGGGCTGTTCGCGGCTGGGGACGCGGGACCGGGCGCTCCGACCGCCTCCGCGCCGCTCCCGGTCGATCCGTCGGCCCCGCTCGCGGTCCGGATGCGCCCCCGCGATCTGGACGAGGTGGTCGGGCAGGAGCACCTCCTGCGCCCCAACTCGCCGCTGCGGCGGCTGGTGGAGGGTCGGGGAGGGTCGTCGGTGATCCTCTACGGGCCCCCGGGGACCGGTAAGACGACGCTCGCCAACCTCGTGGCCAGCACGTCCGGCCGGCACTTCGTGGCCCTGTCGGCGTTGAGCGCCGGGGTCAAGGACGTGCGGGCGGTGATCGACGACGCGCGCACCAGGCAGATCCACGGCCAGCGGACGGTGCTGTTCATCGACGAGGTGCACCGGTTCTCCAAGAGCCAGCAGGACGCGCTGCTCGCCGCGGTGGAGAACGGCATCGTGTTGCTGGTGGCCGCGACCACCGAGAATCCGCACTTCTCGGTGATCGCCCCGCTGCTCAGCCGGTCGCTCATCGCCGAGCTGCAGGGTCTGGACGAGCAGGGTGTGGCAGCGGTGGTCCGGCGCGCGGTGGCCGACGAGCGGGGACTGGCGGGCACTGTCGAGGTCACCGACGAGGCCGTGGACGACATCGTCCGACTCTCCGGAGGGGACGCGCGCCGGAGCCTGACCGTTCTGGAGGCCGCCGCCGACGCGGCCGAGGGCGGGGTGGTGACGCCCGAGATCGTCGAGCTGAGCCTGGACGCCGCCCCGGTGCGCTACGACCGCGACGGCGACCAGCACTACGACGTCACCAGCGCGTTCATCAAGTCGATCCGTGGCTCGGATGTCGACGCTGCCCTGCACTACCTCGCGCGGATGCTGGTCGCGGGGGAGGATCCGCGCTTCATCGCGCGGCGGCTGATGATCCACGCGAGCGAGGACATCGGGATGGCCGACCCCACCGCCCTGCTCTCCGCGTCCGCCGCCGCGGAGATCGTGCAGAAGGTGGGTATGCCGGAGTGTCGCCTCGCCCTGGCGCAGGCCACCATCCACCTGGCGACCGCGCCCAAGTCCGGCGCCGTGATCTCGGCGATCGACGCCGCGATGTCCGACGTCCGCGCCGGCAGGGTCGGGGAGGTACCCAGGCACCTGCGGGATGGCCACTACGCCGGGGCCAAGGGGCTCGGGAACGGGGTGGGGTACCGGTTCCCCCATGACGCCTCCGCTGGTGTCGTGCGGCAGCAGTACCCGCCGGACGAGCTGGTGGGCCGCGACTACTATTCGCCCACCGGCCACGGGAACGAACGGGAGCTGTCCGCGCGAGTGGGCAAGCTCCGCAGCATCACGCGCGACCGCCCCTAGCCGGGTCCTCGTTCAGGTGCCCAGATCACGCCCGACTCCCACTCGGTCACGGCACAGGTGAGGTCCTCGCGGGAGGCCGACCACCTGGGATCGAACAACGTCGTCGTCGTCGCCACGAGACCTTCACCCCCCGCCCGGGGTCCACGAGCCACATCCCAGCGGGAATCCGAGGTGGCAGCCATTCCTCGACCCCGGGCGCACGCCGGTAGGCTGGGCAGTCGTCCGACCACCTCGTCACGACCACCAGTGAGGCCCCCAGTGCAGACCCATGAGATCCGGCGCCGCTTCCTCGACCACTTCGTCAAGGCAGGGCACGCCGAGGTCCCCAGCGCGTCACTGGTCCTGGACGACCCCAACCTGCTGTTCGTCAACGCCGGGATGGTGCCGTTCAAGCCGTACTTCCTGGGTCAGGAGACCCCCGAGTTCGCCACGGCGACGTCCATCCAGAAGTGCGTGCGCACCCTCGACATCGAGGAGGTGGGCATCACCACGCGCCACAACACCTTCTTCCAGATGGCCGGCAACTTCTCCTTCGGCGACTACTTCAAGGAGGGGGCGATCCGCCACGCGTGGTCGCTGCTCACCTCATCCGTAGAGGACGGCGGGTTCGGGATCGATCCGGAACTGCTGTGGGTCACCGTGTATCTCGACGACGACGAGGCCCTGGGCATCTGGCGCGATGTGGTGGGCATCCCCGCCGAGCGCATCCAGCGCCGGGGCATGGCGGACAACTACTGGTCCATGGGCGTCCCCGGACCCTGCGGTCCCTGCTCGGAGATCTTCTACGACCGCGGGCCGGCGTACGGGGTCGAGGGCGGCCCGGTGGCGGACGAGGACCGCTACATCGAGATCTGGAACCTCGTCTTCATGCAGAACGAGCGCGGCGAAGGCTCGGGCAAGGACTCCTTCGAGATCCTGGGCCCGCTGCCCAAGCAGAACATCGACACCGGCATGGGCGTCGAGCGCGTCGCGTTCCTGCTCCAGGGCGTGGAGAACGTCTACGAGACCGACCTGCTCCGCCCGGTGATCGAGACCGCCGAGCGGCTCTCGGGCACCAGGTACGGCACCGACAACGCCTCCGACGTGCGGTTCCGCGTGATCGCCGACCACGCCCGGACGGCGTACATGCTCATCTCCGACGGCGTGACCCCGGGCAACGAGGGCCGCGGGTACATCCTGCGGCGGTTGCTGCGGCGCATCGTCCGGTCGGTCCGCCTCCTCGGCGCGACCGGGGAGTCGATGGCGCAGCTCATCGCCACCGTCAAGGAGGCCATCGGCCCGTCCTTCCCGGAGACCCTCGACGGGTACGAGCGCATCGAGCGCATCGCGGTGGCGGAGGAGGTCGCCTTCCTCAAGACCCTCGAGTCGGGAACGCAGCTGTTCGAGCGGGCCGCGGAGGCCACCAGGGGGACCGGCGGGGGCATCCTGTCCGGTGACCAGGCGTTCGCGCTGCACGACACCCACGGCTTCCCCATCGATCTGACCCTGGAGATGGCGGCCGAGGCCGGGCTGCAGGTCGACGAGGAGGGGTTCCGCTCCCTCATGACCGAGCAGCGCGAGCGCGCCAAGGCGGACTCCCGGGCGAAGAAGCACGCCCACGCGGATCTGTCGGTGTACCGCGACTTCCTCGACGCGGGGGAGACCGTCTTCACGGGCTTCACCGAACTGTCCGACGAGTCGACCCTCGTGGGGATCGTCTCGGCGGGCGAGTCCGTGCGGTTGGCCAAGGAGGGCGACGTGGTGGAGTTCGTCCTGGACCGGACGCCGTTCTACGCCGAGTCCGGCGGCCAGGTGGGCGACCGCGGGATGATCTCGACCGCCGGGTTCCAGATGCAGGTCAACGACGTGCAGAAGATCGGCAAGAAGCTCTGGGTACACAAGGGTGTGCTGACGGGCGGCGAGGTCGAGGCCGGCCAGCTGGTCACCGCGGCGGTCGATCCCGAGTGGCGTAAGGGTGCCACGCAGGGCCACTCGGCCACGCACCTCGTGCACGCCGCACTGCGGCAGATCCTCGGGCCGGAGGCAGTGCAGGCCGGCTCGCTCAACAAGCCGGGCTACATGCGGTTCGACTTCAACTGGTCGGGATCCATCCCGGCCGACGTCCTGGCCCAGGTCGAGGAGATCACCAACGCGGCCGTCGATGCCGATTACCAGGTGAACACCGTCGAGACCACCCTCGACGAGGCGCGGCGGATGGGGGCGATGGCCCTGTTCGGCGAGAACTACGGCTCCACGGTCCGGGTGGTGGAGATCGGCGGTCCGTTCTCCATGGAGCTGTGCGGCGGCACCCACGTGTCGAGCTCCGCGCAGATCGGCCCGGTCAGCCTCCTCGGGGAGGCCTCCGTCGGCTCGGGTATCCGCCGGGTGGAGGCGTACGTCGGCATGGACGCCTACCGGCACCAGGCCCGCGAGCGCGCGCTCGTGTCGGGTCTGGCCACGTCGCTCAAGGCGCCCGCCGACGAACTCCCCGACCGCGTGGCGGCGCTGGCCGCCAAGCTGCGCGAGGCGGAGAAGGCGCTCGAGTCGATGCGCGCCGCCCAGCTCGCCTCCCAGGCCGGGGACCTGTTGACCTCGGCCGAGGACCTCGGCGGGATCCGCTTCCTCGCCCATAACACCCCGGGTGGCGCGGCGGGCGATCTGCGTACGCTCGCCTCCGACCTCAAGGGCCGCCTCGGCGGCGACGCCGGCGTCGTCTTCCTCACCGCGCCGGGCGCGGACAAGGTGCCGTTCGTCATCGCCGTGAGCTCCGCCGCTCAGGAGCGTGGCCTCAAGGCCGGCGACCTGGTCAAGGCCATCGCCCCGACACTGGGGGCGCGGGGCGGCGGCAAGCCGGACATGGCGCAGGGCGCGGGCACCGACCCGTCCGGGATCGACGCCGCCGTGGCCGCGCTGCGGGCCGCCGTCCAGGACGCCGGGTGACCAGCTCCTCCGAGGCGTCCGGTGTCTCGGCTGACAACGCGTCCGGCCGCTCGGCCGACACCGCGACCGGCTGGACCCGCGGCCGCCGGCTCGGTCTGGACGTGGGAACGGCTCGGATCGGGGTGGCGATGTGCGACCCCGACGGGATCCTCGCTACGCCTGTCGAGACCATCAAGGTCACCAGCGGGGACCCGGGCTGGAAGTCGGAGATCGCTCGACTGAACGAGCTCGTCGAGGAGTACGACGCCCTCGCCGTGATCGTGGGGCTGCCCACCTCGCTGAAGGGGAGGGAGACCGCCTCGACCGCGATGGCCCGGTCGTTCGTGGCGGCGCTCGGGGCCGCCTCACCGGAGGTGACGGTGGAGTTCGTGGACGAGCGGCTCACCACCGTGACCGCCGGGGCGGCGCTCCACGGAGCGGGCAGGAACACCCGCCAACAGCGCAGCGTGATCGACCAGGCGGCCGCTGTGGTGCTCCTGCAGGCCTGGATGGACTCACGGCACGCCCGACGATGAAGGGCGCGCGGGCGGCCTTGCTGGATAAACTGCCCGGAAGCACGTTGCTGTCCTTGGGGCAGTTCCCCTGAACCCCTGGCTAAGGAGCACGATGTCTGCGGCACGAGGACGCTCACGCACGAGCGGCACCACCCGGTTCATTCTGCTGGCGGCCGTGATCGGAGTCCTCCTGGCCTTTGCCGTGATGGTCTACCGCAACTCGAACGCCGAGGTCGCCGCGGCGCCGGATTTCGACGGCGACGGCACCGGTTCGGCGCTGCTCCAGGTGGAAGCCGGTGACACGCTGGCCGTGGTCGGGGACCGCCTGTACGACCTCGGCACGGTCGCCAGCACCCGGGCCTTCACCGGTGCGGCCGCCGGCACCACGGTCGAGGGGATCCAGCCGGGCTACTACCAGGTCCGCGAGGAGATGAGCGCGGCCTCGGCGGTGGAGACCCTCGCCGATCCCGAGAGCCGGGTGGGCTTCATCGAGGTCAAACCCGGTGGCCGGCTCCTGGACACCGTCGTGGTGGGCGGTGGCACCGAGAAGGGCATCTTCACGCTCATCGCCGAGGCGACGTGTCTTCGTGACCTCGAGACCCCGGAGAACCCGCCGATGTGCAGGCTCCCGCAGGAGATCGTCGACGCCGCGGTCCAGGCGGATCCGGTCACGCTCGGCGTGCCCGAGTGGGCGATCAACGAGGTCCGGTCCGCCCCGGATCCGGTCCGTCGACTCGAGGGCCTGGTGGCGCCCGGGGTCCACAACGTCAACCCGCAGTCCGAGCCCGTCGAGATCCTCCGCCAGCTCATCGACTCCTCGACCGCCTCCTACGACGCCACCGGGCTGGTGCCGTCCGCTCAGCGGATCGGTCTGACGCCCTACCAGGTGGTCACCGCCGCGTCGCTGGTGGAGAAGGAGGGCGCGCTGGAGGACTTTGACAAGATCGCCCGCGTGATCCTCAACCGACTCGCCGAGCCGATGCGACTCCAGTTCGACTCGACCGTCAACTACGCGCTCGCCGACCAGGAGATCGCCACCACCGACGCCGACCGCGGCGCGGTCACCCCGTGGAACACCTACGCCATGGACGGACTGCCCTACGGGCCGATCGGCTCTCCCGGTCTGGACGCGCTGCGCGCCATGGAGAACCCGGCCGAGGGCCGGTGGAAGTACTTCGTGACGATCGACATGCAGGGCACCACCAGGTTCGCTGACGAATACCCGGAGCACGAGCGCTACCAGAGCGAGGCGATCGCCAACGGGGTCCTGTCCAGTGGGCGCTAGTTCGGAGGACACTGGCGCCGAGGACACTGGCGCCGAGGACACTGGCGCCGAGTGCGCTGGTTCCGACGGCGCTGACCCCCGCAGTCGTCCGGCCGCCGCCGCCCGGTCGGCGGCGGTGCTCGGTCACCCGGTGGATCACTCGCTCTCCCCGGTCCTCCACGGCACCGCCTACCGCGCGCTGGGACTCGACGACTGGACCTACGAACGCATCGACTGCGATGCCGAACAGCTCCCCGCGTTGGTCGGCGCCTCATCCCCCGAGCGCGTGGGTTACTCGGTGACCATGCCGGGGAAGTTCGCCGCTCTCGCACACGCCACCGAGGTGAGCGACCGTGCGCGGATCGTGGGCAGCGCCAACACCCTCGTCAGACGCGGCGACGGGTGGTTTGCCGACTGCACGGACGTCGACGGGGTGACCGGCGCGCTCGCCGCCTTCGGGGACCTGCCGGACGAGCCGACGGCCGTCGTACTAGGAGTCGGTGGGACGGCCCGGCCGGTGCTGGCCGGCCTCGCCGAGGCCGGGGCCACACGGGTGGTCCTGGCGTCCCGGCGCGACAACGCCGGTCCCGCCACTGACTGCGGCCGCGCCCTGGGCCTGGAGATCCGCACGATGCTCCTCACCGACGCGGCGTTGCCGGGGGAGATCGAGCGGGCGGACATCCTGATCAACACCATCCCTGAGCCGGGTGTCCGGGAACTCACCGGACTCGTCGAGGGTGCGCGCCGGCTCTTCGACGTCCTCTACGACCCCTGGCCCACCGCCCTGGGCGCGGCGGCGTCGGCCGTGGGCATCCCCGTCGTGGGCGGGGACGTCATGCTGCTGAACCAGGCCTTCGGTCAGGTCGAGCTGTTCACCGGTCGCCCCGCGCCGCGCGAGGCCATGGCGGAAGCGCTGGCGGACGCACTCGGGCGTCGACCCTCCTGAGCGCGCTCACCCGCCTGACCACGCTCACATGCCTGACCACGCTCACGAGCTGACGGCGGCCCCCGCGTGCCGGGGCGTGACCCTGGCGTAGTGCGAGAGATCCGCGGTCTTGGTCCGGCGCTGGTACTCGTGGACGAGCCCGGGCCAGTTGGTGGTGATCCGGCCGGAGTCGGCTTTGTACCAGGAGTCGCATCCGGTCCACACCGAGTCGCTGAGGCGAGAGACCATCTCGCGGTCGTATTCCTCGTCCACCTCGCCTCGTACCTCGAGGGCGACCGGACCCTCGGCACGCGCGAGGGTCTCGACCAGCTGCCGGATGTAGCGGGACTGCTCCTCCATCATGAGGATGATCGAGCTGCTGCCGAGGTTGGTGTTGGGGCCGAATACCAGGAACATGTTGGGGAAACCGGGGACGGCCATCCCCAGGTATGCGCGGGCCCCCTCCCGCCACTGCTCGTGGAGGTCCCGTCCGTCGCGACCGCGGACGGTGAGGGGCGCCAGGAACTCCGTCGCGCGGAACCCCGTGCCGTACACCAGGACGTCGGCGGCGTGGAACCGGCCGTCGGCGGTCCTGACCCCCTCGGGGACCACCTCGGTGATGGCGTCGGTGACCAGGTCGACGTCGGGCGAGGCGATCGCCGGGTACCACTCGTTGCTGAACAGCATGCGCTTGCACCCGATGGGCTCGTGCGGGGTGAGTGCGGCCCGGAGCGCGGGATCCCGGACGGTGAGCCGGAGGTTGGCGCTGGCGAGGCCGGCCAGGATCTTGGCCAGGGGTCGTACCGAGGTCAGCGCCAGACCCACGAGTTCGGTGGTCTGCCAGATCGTGCCGCGCATCGCGGGGACGAGCCCGGGTATGCGGCGGAACGCCGCGCGATGCGCATCGGTGTAGACGCGGTCCGGCTTCGGCACCACCCACGGGGCAGACCGCTGGAACACCGTCACATGACCGGCGGCCTCCCGGATGCGGGGTACGAACTGGATCGCCGAGGCCCCGGTACCCAGGACCGCCACGCGGCGACCGGTCAGATCCACGTCGTGCTGCCACTCGGCGGAGTGGAACGTCGGCCCGGCAAACGACTCCAGGCCGGGGATCGCGGGGATCGAGGGCCGGGACAGCTGGCCCATCGCCGGGACGAGGACGTCGGCCAGATACGTCTCTCCGGCCGCGGAGTGGACACGCCAGGTGGCGGTGTCCTCATCGAACTCCGCCGAGGTGACCTCGACCCCTGTCCGAACCAGCTCACGCAGGCCGAACCGATCGGCGGTCTCGTGGATGTAGCCGAGGATGTCGGGTTGCTCGGCGTAGCGGCGGGTCCAGTCGGTCTTGCGGGCGAACGAGTAGGAGTACAGGTTCGAAGGAACGTCGCAGGCCGCACCGGGATAGGTGTTCTCCCGCCAGACGCCGCCGATGTCGTCGGCCTTCTCCAGGACCGTGACCTCGGCCAGCCCGTCCCGGCTGAGTTCGTACGCGGCCCCGAGGCCGCCGAAGCCGGCCCCTATGACGATGACGCGGGGGCGTCGGCGGATCGGTCCGGCGGGGTGTGTGGGTGTCGACATGCGTTGACCGTAGAGCGCCGGGCCGGGACGGTGGCAGACATTTGCGGACGAGTAATCCATAATTCCGGCCATGCCTTCATGGGACGCTCCGGCGGTAGCGGACTGGGACTTCCCCCGCTCCGCCACCGGGATCGCAGTTCTCGTGGAGGTGGGCGTGCGTCTGGGGGTGGAAACCCGACAGGTACTCGGCGGGACGGGTCTCACCCGCGCCGAGCTCTCGACGCCGGATCTGCTCGTCACCCCGGACCAGGAGCTCGCCGCGATCCGGAACCTCCGGGCCGCGGTTCCGGACCTGACGCCGCTCGCCGCGGAGATCGGCGCCGCGTACCGGGTCACCACCTTCGGGATCCTGGGCTACGCGCTCCTGTCCAGCCCCACCCTCCGGGAGGCGATCGCGCTGACCCTGCGTTTCATCGACCTCAGCTACGCGTTCACCACGCCGGAGGTCGAGCTCACCGGTGACCGGGTGGTGATCCGCCTCGCCGATGAGAGCCTGCCCACCGACCTCCGGGCGCTCCTGGTGGACCGGGATCTGCTGGCCGTACACACCATCCTCGCCGAACTCGTCCCGGGCGGGCTGCCGTTCACCCGGGTCGCGCTGCGCGGTGGGCGCCCGCCCGAGGTGCTGGCCCGCTACGCCGAGCAGCTGGGCACCACCCCGGTGGCCGCCGTCGGGGGAGAGGGCAACACCGTCACCTTCTCCGCCGCGCACCTGGAGCGGCCGCTGCCACAGGGGAGCCCCGCCGCGGTGGCCGTCGCCGAGTCGATGTGCCGCGAGCTCGTCACGACGCGACGGGGCCGGGGGCCGATGAGCAGCCGGGTCCGGGTGGAGATCACGCGGAACCTCGCCCACGGCGCCTCGATGGACGTCGTCGCCTCCGCGATCGGGATGAGTCCCCGGACGCTGCGCCGCCACCTGTCCGGGGAGGACACGTCCTATCAGTGCCTGCTCGACGAGGTCAGACTCGGACTCGCGACCCGGATGCTCGGTACGGGGATGCTGTCCGTGGAAGACGTCGCGCAGCGGCTCGGCTACGCGGAATCGTCCAGCTTCATCCACGCCTTCCGCCGTCTCACGGGCCGCACCCCGCACCAGGCGGCGGGCGCCTCCCGCCCCGCCCGGGGAGTGCGGACCTCCCGGCGTACCGGTGGCGATCCCGACGTGGGATGATCAACGGCGTGCTGAAGTGGACCACTGCCGGAGAATCGCATGGCCAGGCCCTGATGTCGATCGTCGAGGGCGTCATCGCTGGGGTCGAGGTGACGAGCGACCAGATCGCCTCGCAGCTCGCCCGCCGCCGCCTCGGCTACGGCCGCGGCGCCCGGATGAAGTTCGAGGCCGACGCGGTCAGGGTGCTGAGCGGGGTGCGACACGGCCGCACCATGGGCTCGCCCATCGCGATCGAGGTGGGCAACACCGAATGGCCCAAGTGGGAGCAGATCATGTCGGCCGATCCCGTCGACCCCGACGCGATCGCCGACAAGACCCGCGCGGCCCTGCTGACCCGGCCGCGGCCGGGTCACGCCGACTTCGCCGGGATGCTCAAGTACGACTTCGACGACGCGCGCATGGTCCTCGAACGCGCCAGCGCCCGGGAGACCGCGGCCCGGGTCGCCGCGGGAACCGTCGCCCGGGCCGTCCTGCGGGACGTTCTGGGTGTGGAGGTGCTCTCCCACGTCATCTCCATCGGCGCCTCCGAGCCCTACGTCGGTCCGGAGCCCACATTCGCTGACCTTCCGGCCATCGATGACAGCCCCGTTCGCGCGTTCGACCCCGCCAGTGGCGAGGCGATGATCGCCGAGATCGAGGCCGCCAAGAAGGCGGGTGACACCCTGGGCGGTGTCGTCGAGGTGGTGGTGCACGGGCTGCCCATCGGGCTCGGATCCTACGTCTCGGGCGAGGAGCGTCTGGACGCCCAGCTCGCCGGTGCCCTCATGGGTATCCAGGCCATCAAGGGTGTCGAGGTGGGGGACGGTTTCGAGACCGCCCGTCGGCGGGGCAGCGTGGCCCATGACGAGATGGTGCGCGGAGCGGACGGCGTCGAGCGTCAGAGCAACCGTGCCGGCGGCCTCGAGGGCGGGATGACCAACGGCCAGGTCCTCCGGGTCCGCGCCGCGATGAAGCCCATCTCCACCGTTCCCCGCGCGCTGAGCACCGTCGACATGTCCGACGGGTCCAAGGCCACCGCCATCCACCAGCGGTCGGATGTGTGCGCGGTCCCCGCCGCCGGGGTGGTCGCGGAGTCCATGGTCGCCCTGGTGGTGGCGCGTGCGGTCCTCGCCAAGTTCGGTGGCGACTCGGTGTCGGAGACCCGACGCAACGCCCGGGGCTACCTCGACGCGGTCGCCGATCGACTGGACTGGGACACGGACCCGGCATGAGCGGCCCGGCACGACCGGTCGCCGTCCTGGTGGGTCTGCCGGGTGCCGGCAAGACGACCATCGGCCGCAAGCTCGCGCGACGCCTGGACGTGGAGTTCCGCGACGTCGACCAGATGATCGAGGAGTCCGAGGGAAGGTCGATCCCGGAGATCTTCGCAGCCGACGGTGAGCCCGGGTTCCGGGAGATCGAGGAGCGGACGGTGGGAGAGGCCCTCGACTCGTTCGGCGGGGTCCTCTCGCTCGGCGGGGGAGCCGTCCTCTCCGCGGTGACCCGGCAGCGCCTGCAGGGACATCGCGTGATCCACCTGACGATAGGGGTGGCCGAGGGCGTGCGCAGGTCGCGCGGATCGAGTCGACCGCTGCTGGCCGGGGGCGACGTCACCGCGCGGTACCAGGCGCTCCTGACCGAGAGGTCTCCGCTGTACCGGGAGGTCGCGTGGTCCACCGTCAGCACCGAACGCCGGAGTTCGGGCAAGGTGGTGACGGACATCGTCGACAGGCTCGGGTCGGGCGACCCGCATGTTCGGGGCCCGCTGGACCGGGCGTGATCGACGGCGAGCCGAATTCGAGTACGAGCAGGTCAGATACGAGCAGGTCAGGTACGAGCAGGTCAGGTACGGGCAGTGTGGGCAGGATCGACGAGCGGGAGCAAGAGATGAACGACAACCGGAGCAAGACCGAGCCCGTCATCGTGGAGGTGCGGTCCGCCGACCCGTATCCGGTGGTGATCGGCCGCGGCCTGCTGCCCGAGATCATCGAGGCGTGCTCCTCGGCACGCAACCTCGCGATCTTCCACCAGCCCCCGCTCACCCAGACCGCCGAGGCGTTGCGCGAGCAGCTCGCGGAGTCCGGCATCAACGCCCACCGCGTCGAGATCCCCGACGCCGAGGCGGGTAAGGACCTCGCGGTGGCGGGGTATTGCTGGGACGTGCTCGGCAAGATCGGGCTCGGCCGCAAGGACACCATCGTGAGCCTTGGCGGCGGAGCAGCCACCGACCTCGCCGGCTTCGTGGCCGCCACCTGGATGCGCGGAGTCCGCGTGGTGCACATCCCCACGACACTCCTGGCCATGGTCGACGCGGCGGTGGGCGGCAAGACCGGGATCAACACCGACGCGGGCAAGAACCTCGTCGGCAGCTTCCACGAGCCGGCGGCCGTGTTCATCGACACCGCCACCCTCGAGTCCGTGCCGCGCAACGAGCTGATCTCCGGTATGGCCGAGGTGGTCAAGTGCGGCTTCATCGCCGACCCGGTGATCCTCGACCTCATCGAGGCCGACCCGGAGGCCGCCCTCGACCCGACCGGCGACACCATCGTCGAGCTCATCCGCCGCAGTGTCCAGGTCAAGGCGGACGTGGTGGGCAAGGACCTCAAGGAGTCGGGACTCCGCGAGAACCTCAACTACGGGCACACCCTGGGCCACGCGGTCGAGCGTCGCGAGCAGTACCGCTGGCGGCACGGCGCGGCCGTGAGCGTGGGCATGTGCTTCGTGGCCGAGCTCGCCCGGCTGGCCGGCCGTCTCGACGACGCCACCGCCGACCGTCACGCCTCGATCCTGTCCTCACTGGGACTCCCGACCGGATACCACGAGGACGCGTTCCCCCGACTCCACGAACTGATGGCGGGCGACAAGAAGAACCACTCCGGGTTCCTGCGCCTGGTCGTGCTCGACGGCCTCGGCCGGCCCGCGCGCATGGAGGCCCCGGACCCGTCCCTGATGGTGGCGGCCTACGCGGCGATCTCCGAGGGCATCAAGCCGAGCGGCGGCGGGATCCTGCTGTGACCGACCGTCTGGAGACCCGCCGCCGCGCCGTCGCCGCGGCGCTCGCCGGGGTCGGCGCGACCGCTCTGCTGGTCACCGATCCCCGCAACATCGCCTACCTCACCGGCTTCCGGGGGTCGGGCGGCGCGGTCCTGGTGGAGGACGACGGCGAGGCGGTCCTGTGCACGGATTCGCGCTACGAACTCCAGGTGGTCGAGCAGGCCCCGGACGTCGGTCACGTGATCTCCCGCGAGTACGTCCCCGGCGTGCTCGGGCGTCGCCGCGGACCCGGGGACGCCCCGCTGGCGGTGGAAGCGGACCACCTGACGCTCGCAGCCGGGTCGGCTCTCCGCCGGGCGCTCGAGGAGGATGGCGCCAACCCGCCGGTCGTCGAGACCACCGGTCTGGTCGAACAGGTGCGGCGGGCCAAGGACCCGGCCGAGCTCGCACTGATCGAGAAGGCGTGCCGGGTCGTGGACCAGGCGTGGACTCACCTGCTCCTCCAGGGTCTGCTCGCGGTCGGTCGGTCCGAGCGTGAGGTCGCCGCTGATCTGGAGCACGCGATGCGGATGGCCGGTTCCGACGGAGTGGCGTTCGAGACCATCGTCGCCTCCGGCCCCAACGGCGCGCATCCGCACCACGAGCCGGGGGACCGTGTGCTGGCGACCGGTGACCTGGTGGTGGTGGACTTCGGTGCGATGGTGTCCGGTTACGCGTCCGACTGCACCCGCACCGTCGCCCTGGGCGTCGCGGCCGACCGGCTCCTGGACGCCTACGAGGTCGTGCGGCGGGCCCAGGTCGCCGGCGTCGCAGCGGTCCGCGAGGGACTGGCCTGTTCGGATCTGGACGCGGTGAGCCGAGACATCATCGCCGACGCCGGTTTCGGCGACTACTTCGGTCATTCGCTCGGGCACGGTGTGGGGCTGGACGTCCACGAAGCGCCCGCGGTCTCCAGCAGGTCGACGAGTACACTGTCCGACGGCGATGTGATCACCATCGAGCCGGGAATCTATCTCCCTGGCCTCGGAGGGATCCGAATCGAGGACACCGTGGCCGTCACCGGCGGTGGCGGCAGGTCCCTGACCACCACGTCGACCGCGCTCAGCGTGCTCTGAGCAACTTCAGCCCGCCGAACATGCGCGCGGCGCCGGCCCACGGCCGCCCGCGGACGACTTTCAAAAGGAGCACCCACCATGGCGTCCACCGCCGACTTCAAGAACGGCCTCGTCCTCAAAGAGGAGGGGAACCTGTGGCAGATCACGGAGTTCCAGCACGTCAAGCCAGGTAAGGGCCCGGCGTTCGTGCGCACCAAGATGAAGAACGTCGTCTCGGGCAAGACCATCGACAAGACGTTCAGCGCCGGTGTGAAGGTCGAGACCGCCACCGTGGACCGCCGGGACATGACGTTCCTGTACCGCGACGGCGAGGACTACGTCCTCATGGACGAGAAGGACTTCGAGCAGATCAACGTTCCCCCGAACGTCATGGGCGACAGCGCGCGCTTCCTGCTGGAGAACACCAGCGTGCAGGTGTCCGTGCACGAGGGCGTTCCGCTGTTCGCCGAACTGCCGGTCTCCGTGGACCTGCTGGTCCAGCACACGGACCCGGGCCTGCAGGGCGACCGCTCGACCGGTGGCACCAAGCCCGCCACCCTCGAGACCGGCGCCGAGGTCAACGTGCCGCTGTTCATCAACACGGGCGACAAGCTGAAGATCGACACCCGCGACGGCCGTTACCTCAGCCGAGTGAACGACTGACCATGTCAGATGACGTCGACTACCGGCGCCGGGGATCCCGGTTCAGGGCCCGCAAGCGTGCGGTGGCGCTGCTGTTCGAGGCGGAGCTCCGCGACGCCGACGTGGTGGGGCTCGCCGAGGAGCGGCGCCGCATGGGCGCGGAGTCGCAGGAGTTCCACGACGTGGCGCCGTACACGATGGACATCGTGACGGGTGTGGCGATGCGCCTCGATCGCCTGGACTCCATGATCGCCGAGCACCTGCGTGAATGGACTCTCGAGCGCCTCCCGGCCATCGACCGCGCGGTTCTGCGCGCCGGGGCGTGGGAGCTGCTGTTCGGCACCGAGGACGTGGACTCGGCCATCGTGATCGACCAGGCGGTGCTCCTGATCTCCGAACTGTCCAACGACAAGTCGGTGGCCTACGTCAATGCCGTCCTCGATCGCATCGCCGGTCTGGCCGAACACATCCGGGCAGCCGAGCGCGCGGTGTCGGCCCTGGACACCACCGCGCAGACCGCCCCGGCCGCCGAGGTGGCAGACGTGTCGGAGCCCACGTCCGACGCTGCGGAGACGGGCACGGAAGGCTGATAGAGTTCCGATCCGAAAGCTATCCCTTTAACGAGCCGTCCAGCGAGGCGGACAAGGAGGTGGTGATCGGTGAGCGCTGACGGTTCGCAAGAGACCTCGGTATCACTCTTCACGTCCGACGACGTCGCCAGGACGGTATCCCGCCTGGCCCATCAGATCATCGAACGCACGGCTGCGGACGCGCCCGGCTCGGGCCCTGTGGTCCTGCTCGGCATCCCCACCAGGGGGGTGCCCCTCGCGTACCGCCTGGCGACGCGGATCCGGGAGTTCAGCGGCGCCGACGTCCACGCCGGTTCGCTCGACGTGACGCTCTACCGCGACGACCTGGCCGGCGGCCCGCACCGCCCGATGAGCCCCACCACGGTGCCGGCGACGGGGATCGACGGCGCGACGGTCATCCTCGTCGACGACGTCCTGTTCTCCGGTCGCACCATCAGGGCGGCGTTCGACGCGCTCCGCGACCTCGGCCGGCCGGCGCGGGTCCAACTGGCCGTCCTGGTCGACCGCGGCCACCGGGAGCTCCCGATCCGCGCGGACTACGTGGGCAAGAACGTGCCGACCGCCCGTGAGGAGGGCGTCTCGGTGCAGCTCACGGAGATCGACGACGTCGACGCGGTGGTCCTCAGACGACCGAACCCGGGAAGGACCCGATGAAGCACCTGCTCTCGGCCGCCGATCTCGACCGCGACGCGGCGCTTTCCATCCTGGACGAGGCGGGCCGGCTCAAGGAGACGCTCCTCGGCCGCGAGGTCCGCAAGCTGCCCACCCTCCGCGGCAAGACCGTCCTGACGGTGTTCTACGAGAACTCCACCCGGACGCGGGTCTCGTTCGAGACCGCGGGCAAGTGGATGAGCGCGGACGTCATCAACGTCTCGGCCAGCGCCTCGTCCGTACAGAAGGGGGAGTCGCTCCGGGACACCGCGATGACGCTGACCGCCATCGGCGCGGACGCCCTGATCGTGCGGCATCCCGCCTCCGGTTCGGCACTGCAGATCGCGGGGTGGGTCGCCCCGGGCGGCGCCGGACCGTCGGTGATCAACGCCGGCGACGGGATGCACGAGCACCCCACGCAGGCGCTGCTCGACGCGATGACCATCCGGGAGCGTCTCGGCGGCATCGAGGGACGCCGGGTGGTGATCGTCGGCGACATCCTGCACTCCCGGGTCGCCCGGTCGGGTGCCCTGTTGCTGTCGACGCTCGGCGCCGAGGTCGTGCTGGTGGCCCCGCCCACGCTGCTGCCCGTCGGCGTGGACACCTGGCCGGTCCGTGCGACCACCGACCTCGACGCCGAACTCCCCGGTGCGGATGCGGTGATGATGCTGCGCGTCCAGGCCGAGCGGATGAACGGCGGGTTCTTCCCGTCCGCCCGCGAGTACGCGGTGCGTTACGGCCTCGGCCCCGCCCGCGCGGCGCGGCTGCGCGAGCACGCCGTTGTGCTCCACCCGGGCCCGATGGTCCGGGGCATGGAGATCGGCTTCGACACGGCGGACGCCCCGTCGTCGGCGATCCTCCAGCAGGTCACCAACGGAGTCCACGTGCGCATGTCGGTCCTACTCCACACTCTCGTCGGAACGGAAGGTCATCACCAGTGAGCGCCCTCGACACCCCGGCCCTACTCCTGCGCCGGGTCCGTCCCTACGGGGAGGGCGACCCCGTCGACGTGCTCGTCCGAGACGGGTTGATCGCCGCGATCGGCCGCGACGCCGCGGACAGCGCGCCAGCGCACACCGACATCCATGACCTGGACGGCGCGGTCCTGCTGCCGGGGTTCGTGGACCTGCACACCCACCTCCGCGAGCCCGGACGGGAGGACACCGAGACCATCCGGAGCGGCTCGTCGGCCGCGGCGCGGGGCGGGTACACGGCGGTCTTCGCGATGGCCAACACCCAGCCGCCCCAGGACAACCAGACGGTCACCGACTCGGTCTGGCGGATCGGCCGCTCGGTCGGATTGTGCGACGTCCATCCCGTCGGCGCCGTCACCGTGGGGCTGGCGGGCGAGCAACTCACCGAGATGGGCCAGATGGCCACCGGCGAGGCGCAGGTCAAGATCTTCTCCGACGACGGCATGTGCGTGTACGACCCCCTGGTCATGCGCCGGGCGCTCGAGTACTCCGCGGGGCTGGGGGTCCTGATCGCCCAGCACGCCGAGGAGCCGCGCCTGACCCGGGGGGCGGTCGCCCACGAGGGCCCCACGGCCGCGCGCCTCGGGCTCACCGGTTGGCCGAGGTCGGCTGAGGAGTCCATCGTCGCGCGCGACGCCATCCTGGCCCGGGACGCGGGCGCACGGGTCCACATCTGCCACGCGTCGACCACCGGCACCGTCGAGCTGCTCAAGTGGGCCAAGGCGCAGGGGATCTCGATCACCGCCGAGGTCACCCCGCACCACCTGCTGCTCGACGACTCGCGGCTCGAGTCCTACGACGGGGTCTACCGGGTCAACCCGCCGCTGCGCGAGGCGCACGACACCGTCGCCCTGCGCGAGGCCCTCGTGGCCGGGGTGATCGACTGCGTGGCCACCGATCACGCGCCCCACGCCGCCCAGGAGAAGTGTTGCGAGTTCGCGGCCGCCCGCCCTGGCATGCTCGGGCTGGAGACCGCGCTGCCGATCGTCGCCGCGCTGTTGGTCGAGTCCGGGGAGATGACCTGGCGCGACCTCGCCCGGGTCATGAGCACCCGGCCCGCCGAGATCGCCGGTCTCACGGATCAGGGGCGGCCGATCGAGGTGGGGGAGCCCGCCAACCTCGCCGTCGTCGATCCCGACTCACCCTGGACCGTCGTCGGCGACGAACTCGCGAGTCTGTCCGCCAACACCCCCTACGAGGGGATGACGTTCACAGCGAAGGTCGTGGGCACCGTATACCGGGGCCGTATGACCAGCCGTGACGGAGAGGTATCCGCATGAACCAGGACGTGTTCACCGTTGCGCTGGTCATCCTCGTCTTCGCGGGGATCCTGGGGCTGATGGCCCTGGGATGGCGCAAACGCAGCCGGTCCCAGGCCGGCCTCTACGACGAGCTGCCGACCGCGCCCGGCGACCCGGGGGAGGTGGTCCTCGGTCCGCTCTCCGGCGTCTACATCGGTAGCACCCTCGCCGGGGACTGGAACGCGCGGATCGCGCGCGCGCCGCTCGGTTTCCGCTCGGCCGGAACCCTCACCGCGCACACCGGCGGTCTGCGACTGGACCTCGCCGACGCCACCGTGTGGATCCCCCGCGCGGACCTGGTGCACGTGCGACGCGCGTCCGCGCTGGCCAACAAGACCGTGCCCGGCGGCGGGATCCTGGTCGCCCGGTGGCAGGTCGACGGCCGCGACGGTCACACCGTGATCGACTCGGGTTTCCGGGCCGACGACAAGGACTCCTACCCCCGCTGGGAGGCGCTGCGCGGCGACGCCGCACCCTCCGACCAGCCCGACACCACAGCCCCCGACTCCACCTCCGAGGAGAAGCAGTGACATCGCACAGCAGCCCCACCGTCTCACCGCGGGCCCGGCAGCCCGCCGCACTCGTACTCGAGGACGGCCGCATCCACCGCGGCACCTCCTTCGGAGCGACCGGCACCACCCTCGGCGAGGCGGTCTTCACCACCGCCATGTCCGGCTACCAGGAGACGCTCACCGATCCGTCCTACTGCCGTCAGATCGTCGTCAACACCGCGCCGCAGATCGGCAACACCGGGTGGAACGACGAGGACGGGGAGTCGCTTCTCGACGGCGAGGTCGGCGGCGGCCGCATCTGGGTCTCCGGATTGGTGATCCGCGACCTCTCCCGCCGGACATCCAACTTCCGTTCCCAGCGCAGCCTCGAGGACGAGCTGGTCGACCAGGGCGTCGTGGGCATCGCCGGCGTCGACACCCGGGCCGTCGTGCGCCACATCCGTGACCTCGGCGCGATGAAGGCCGGCGTCTTCTCCGGTGCGGACCTGGTCGACGACGAGTCGATGCTGGCCACCGTCCGGAACCAGGAGTCCATGGCGGGAGCGTCGCTGTCGGGCGAGGTGACCACCAGGAAGGCCTACACGGTGGAGCCCGAGGGGGAGACCGTCTTCACCGTGGCCGCCCTCGACCTGGGCATCAAGACCAACACCCCGCGCATGCTCGCCAAGCGCGGCGTCCGGGTGCACGTCATCCCGGCGGACTCGACGCTCCAGGACATCCTCGATCTCGACGTTGACGGAGTGTTCCTGTCCAACGGCCCCGGCGACCCGGCCACCGCCGACCACGCGGTGCACCTGACCAAGGAGGTCCTGAGCCAGGGCATCCCGTTCTTCGGGATCTGCTTCGGCAACCAGATCCTCGGCCGCGCACTCGGCCTCGAGACCTACAAGATGCAGTTCGGGCACCGGGGGACCAACATCCCGGTGATCGAGAAGGCCACCGGGGCGGTGGCCATCACCTCCCAGAACCACGGCTTCGCGCTCCGCGCCCCGGAGACCGACACATGGGAGACCCCCTGGGGCACGGCCGCCGTGACCCATGTCTGCGCCAACGACGGGACCGTCGAGGGCGTCGCCCTGACCGACGGCACCGCGTTCTCCGTCCAGTACCACCCCGAGGCCGCCGCGGGTCCGCGTGACGCCGCCGACCTCTTCGACCGCTTTGTCACCCTGCTCGGATCCGCAGACTCCAGAAAGGGCTCGAACTGATGCCCCGCCGCACAGACATCAACCACGTCCTCGTGATCGGCTCCGGACCGATCGTCATCGGCCAGGCCTGCGAGTTCGACTACTCCGGGACCCAGGCGTGCCGCGTGCTCCGGGCCGAGGGGCTGCGGGTGACGCTGGTCAACTCCAACCCGGCCACGATCATGACCGACCCGGAGTTCGCGGACGCTACTTATGTAGAGCCCATTACGCCCGAGTTCATCGATAAGATCTTCATCAAGGAGGCGGCGGACGGGCACCCGATCGATGCCGTCCTGGCCACCCTCGGTGGGCAGACCGCGCTCAACGCGGCCATGGAGCTCGACGCGCAGGGGATCCTGGCCAAGCACGACGTCGAACTGATCGGCGCCGACATCCCCGCGATCAACCGGGGTGAGGACCGTCTGACCTTCAAGAACATCGTCGAGAGCGTCGGCGGCGAGTCCGCCCGCAGCGCCGTGTGTCACACAATGGGGGAGGTCCACGCAGCCGTCGCCGAGCTGGGTCTGCCCGTCGTGGTCCGGCCGTCGTTCACCATGGGCGGGCTGGGTTCCGGGCTCGCCTACACCACCGAGGATCTCGAGCGGATCGCCGGTGGCGGCCTCGCCGCCTCGCCCACCGCGAACGTCCTGATCGAGGAGTCGATCATCGGGTGGAAGGAGTTCGAGCTCGAGCTCATGCGCGACAACAAGGACAACGTCGTGGTGATCTGTTCGATCGAGAACGTCGACGCCATGGGTGTCCACACCGGCGACTCGGTCACCGTCGCGCCGTCGATGACCCTGACCGACCGCGAGTTCCAGAACATGCGCGACCTCGGGATCGCCATCCTGCGCGCCGTCGGCGTCGACACCGGTGGCTGCAACATCCAGTTCGCCATCAACCCCGCCGACGGCCGCCTCGTGGTGATCGAGATGAACCCGCGCGTCTCGCGGTCCTCGGCCCTGGCCTCCAAGGCGACCGGCTTCCCGATCGCCAAGATCGCCGCCCGGCTCGCGATCGGGTACTCGCTCGACGAGATCACCAACGACATCACCGGGGAGACCCCGGCCTGCTTCGAACCCAGCCTGGACTACGTGGTGGTCAAGGCCCCGCGGTTCGCGTTCGAGAAGTTCCCGGGCGCCGACGACACGCTCACCACCACCATGAAGTCGGTCGGCGAGGCCATGAGCCTGGGTCGCAACTACCGCGAGGCGCTGGGCAAGGTCATGCGCTCGCTGGAGACCAAGGCCGCAGGCTTCTGGACGCTCCCGGACGAGACGATCGCGCCCGGTCGGTCGACCGACGTCGACGCCGTGCTCGCCGATCTCGTGCGCCCGACCGAGGGCCGGATGTACGACGTCGAGCTCGCCCTGCGCCTCGGCGCCACCGTCGAACAGGTCAACAAGGCCTCGGGCATCGACCCGTGGTTCGTCGAGGAGGTCGCCGTCCTGGTCGAGCTCCGGCAGGAGATCGTCGACGCACCGGTCGTCGACGAGGCCCTGCTGCGCCGTGCCAAGCACAACGGCCTGTCCGACGCCCAGATCGCGGCCCTGCGACCCGAGTTCGCGGGCGCCGAGGGCGTCCAGCGCCTGCGTCACCGCCTGGGCGTGCGGCCCGTCTACAAGACGGTCGACACCTGCGCTGCGGAGTTCGAGGCCAAGACCCCGTACCACTACTCCACCTACGAGCTCGACCCCGCGGCCGAGTCCGAGGTCGCACCGCAGACCGAGCGCGGGAAGGTCATCATCCTCGGTTCCGGACCCAACCGGATCGGCCAGGGCATCGAGTTCGACTACTCGTGCGTCCACGCCGCGCTCACGCTGTCCGAGGCCGGCTACGAGACCGTCATGGTCAACTGCAACCCGGAGACGGTCTCGACGGACTACGACACCGCCGACCGCCTGTACTTCGAGCCGCTGACCTTCGAGGACGTCATGGAGGTCTTCCACGCCGAGTCCGAGTCGGGCACGGTCGTGGGAGTCCTGGTCCAGCTGGGCGGTCAGACCCCGCTCGGCCTGGCCGCGCAGCTCGAGGACGCCGGCGTGCCCATCGTCGGCACCAGCCCCTCCGCGATCGACCTGGCCGAGGACCGCCGCGAGTTCGGCGAGGTACTGGTCCGGGCCGGACTGCCCGCCCCCGAGTTCGGGACGGCGATCAACGCCGCGGAGGCGACCGAGATCGCCGCGCGCATCGGCTACCCGGTGCTCGTCCGCCCGTCGTACGTCCTCGGTGGCCGCGGCATGGAGATCGTCTACGACGAGGACTCGCTGCGGACGTACATCCAGAACGCCACCGAGATCAGCCCGGACCGTCCGGTCCTGGTCGACCGCTTCCTCGACGACGCGGTGGAGATCGACGTCGACGTGCTGTGCGACGGCACCGAGGTCTACCTCGGCGGCGTCATGGAGCACATCGAGGAGGCCGGCATCCACTCCGGTGACTCCGCGTGTGCGCTGCCGCCCATCACCCTGGGACAGGACGACATCGATCGCGTCCGCGCCTCCAGCGAGGCGCTCGCGTTCGGCATCGGCGTCAAGGGCCTGTTGAACGTCCAGTACGCCATCAAGGACGACGTCCTGTACGTGCTCGAGGCCAACCCGCGTGCCAGCCGCACCGTCCCGTTCGTCTCCAAGGCCACCGGCGTGCACCTGGCCAAGGCCTGTGCGCGCATCATGCTCGGTGAGACGATCGCCGAGCTCAAGGCCGACGGACTGCTCCCGTCCGACCGTGACGGGGGGTCGCTCCCGGCGGATGCGCCCGTCGCCGTCAAGGAGGCGGTCCTGCCGTTCAACCGCTTCCGCACCCCGGAGGGCAACGCGGTCGACTCGCTGCTGAGCCCGGAGATGAAGTCGACGGGTGAGGTGATGGGGATCGGCCCCAACTTCGCGGTCGCCTTTGCCAAGGCGCAGCTCGCCGCGGAGGGTGTCCTGCCGGTCTCCGGAACGGTGTTCGTCTCCGTCGCCAACCGGGACAAGCGGTCGATGGTGTTCCCGGCGCAGCGTCTGGCCGCGCTCGGGTTCACGGTGCTGGCCACCGAGGGCACCGCTCTCATGCTCCGCCGGTACGGGATCGCCTGCGAGACCGTGGCCAAGCTGACCGAGTCCGGGACCGGTCCGGTGGACGAGCAGGGGAACCCGGTGCAGACGATCGTGGACCGGATCAACGCCGACGAGGTGGACCTGATCCTCAACATCGCCTCCTCCACCGGCGGCACCCGCGCCGACGGCTACGAGATCCGCTCGGCTGCGATCTCCCGCAAGGTCCCGTGCGTCACCACCGTGCAGGGCGCCACCGCCGCGGTCCACGGCATCGAGGCGATGCGTCGCGGGGATGTCACGGTCAGCCCACTGCAGGAGCTGCACAAGGGCTTCGCCGCCCGATGACCCGGGTGATCCCATCGGCGGACAGCGTCGCGCCCCGGGACCCCTTCGGGACACGACTACGCGAGGCCGTGGCCGCGCGCGGCAACCTCTGTGTGGGGATCGACCCCCACCCGGAGTTGCTCGAGGCGTGGGGGCTCGGGGTCGACGCGGCGGGGGTGGCCGAGTTCGCCCGCAGGTCGCTGGAGGCGTTCGGCGATCTGGTGCCCGCGGTCAAGCCCCAGGTGGCGTTCTTCGAGGAGCACGGCTCCGCGGGGATCGCCGTCCTCGAGGAGGTCCTCCGCGGGATCGCCGACCACGGGTCGCTGTCCATAGCCGACGCCAAACGGGGGGACATCGGGTCCACCATGGCCGGGTACGCCCGGGCGTGGCTCCGAGACGGCTCCCCGCTGGCGTGCGACGCGCTCACGGTGTCCCCGTACCTCGGAGTCGGCTCGTTGGACGCGGCCTTCGACATGGCCGCGTCCAACGGCCGCGGCCTCTTCGTCCTGGCCCGCACCTCCAACCCCGAGGCGGGGGGCCTCCAGTCGGCCTCCGGCCCGGCCGGCACGGTCGCCCAGTCCGTCGTCGACGAGGTGGGCCGCAGGAACGCCGCGGCGTCCCCGGACGCGCCCGGATCGTTCGGCGTGGTCGTGGGTGCCACGGTCGCCGACCCCCCACTGCTGGACGACCTCGGGGGCCCGGTCCTCATGCCGGGGGTGGGGGAGCAGGGCGGGACGCTCGACGATGTCAGGCGGATCGCCGGACCCGCCCTGCCGAACACCCTGGTGAACGTCTCCCGGCACGTCCTGCGTGCCGGCCCGGATGTCGCCGCGATGCGCGCGGTCATCGTGGACCTGGCGGAGACCTACCGGTTCGACGACAGAGGCTGACGACCGGGGCTGAGGGGGCACGCCGCCCGGGGCCGGACCGCGGGTCTGACGCGTTTCAGGAGGCGGGTGGGCGCACAGCGCGCTACGCTTGCCCTGACCTCACACGTCCAATGCGCAGTTCAGACGGGGTGCCACACCGGCCCCGTGTAGGTACGGGGCCCTCCGGCCGCGTACTGTTGGCGAGGTCATCAGGCCCGACGCCGTGCCGCTCTCCCTTCAAGGGGACGGGATCGCCCGGGTACGGTGAGCACGAGGGAGCGCCCGCTCCTGACGCATCCGCAGCCCGCGGACGCGCCGGGGCCGGTCACCGCACACCAGACGTGGATGCCCTACCGTGGGCACCCGCGAGAGTCAGGTAATACACCCCGAACGAGACGGAGGAATTGTGGCCCTTCCCCAGTTGACCGATGAGCAGCGCGCTGCTGCTTTGGAGAAGGCGGCTGCCGCCCGTCGCGTCCGAGCAGAGCTCAAGGAGCGTCTGAAGCGTGGCGGCACCGACCTCAAGCAGGTGCTCAAGGACGCCGAGAACGACGAGATCCTTGGCAAGATGAAGGTCTCGGCACTGCTCGAGGCGCTTCCGAAGGTAGGCAAGGTCAAGGCTCAGGAGATCATGACCGAGCTGGAGATCGCCCCGACGCGTCGCCTGCGTGGTCTCGGAGACCGCCAGCGCCGTGCGCTGCTCGAGCGGTTCGACTTCACGGTCGACTGATCGACGCATGAACACACCGTCAACCGGGGAGTCCTCCCCGGGAGCGGCGGCCACGAGGGGCCGGCTGATCGTCTTGGCCGGCCCCTCCGCCGTCGGAAAGTCCACGGTCGTGGCGCGCCTCCGAGAGCGCGTCTCCGATCTCTACTTCAGCGTCTCCATGACCACCCGGGACCCGCGTCCCGGTGAGGTCGACGGGTGCGACTACTACTTCGTCGCCGCCGACGACTTCCGCGCGGCCGTCGACGAGGGCCGCATGCTCGAGTGGGCGGAGATCCACCGCGGCCTCCAGCTCTCGGGGACCCCCGCCGAGCCGGTTCGTCGTGCGCTCGAGGAGGGACGCCCGGTTCTCATCGAGGTCGACCTCGCGGGGGTGCGGCAGATCCGCGAGTCCATGCCCGAGGGCCGGACGGTGTTCCTGTCGCCCCCGTCCTGGGAAGAACTCGAGGAACGGCTCCGTGGTCGGGGCACCGAACCGCACGATGTGGTGGCCCGCCGACTCGAGACCGCGAAGGTCGAGATGGAGGCCCGCGACGAGTTCGACGTGGTGGTGGTCAACGACGAACTCGAGGTCGCAGTGGATGAGTTGGTATCATTGCTGGTTGACCGCGACTAGGTCGGCTCATCGTCGGCTCAGCGCAAGAAGTTACCGCAGAAAAGCACCGTAAATCAGCACCAGCAAGAGCACCGCAGGAACCCGAGCTGTACCCAGAGGAGAACACATAGTGGCCACCACCGAAGCCGTAGCTGCCCCGTTGTACGACACTCCGATCGGCATCACCAACCCCCCGATCGACGAGCTCCTCGAGCGGGCGTCCTCCAAGTACGCCCTGGTGATCTTCGCCGCCAAGCGCGCGCGTCAGATCAACTCGTACTACAACCAGATCGAGGAGGGCATCCTCGAGTACGTCGGCCCCCTGGTCGACCCGGGCCTGCACGAGAAGCCGCTGACCATCGCGCTGCGCGAGCTCCACTCCGACCTCCTCGATTGCGCCGAGGGCGAGTGACCCCGTCCGGGGACGATCAGCGCGTCAAGCGCGTCGTCGTCGGAGTAGGCGGTGGGATCGCGGCCTACAAGGCATGTGCGCTGATCCGGCTCCTCACGGAGTCCGGATGCCACGTGGACGTGGTCCCCACCGAGGCGGCCCTGCGATTCGTCGGGTCCGCCACGTTCGAGGCGCTGTCCGGGAACCCGGTCTCGACCGGGGTGTTCTCGGATGTGCCGTCGGTCCGCCACGTCGCCCTCGGGCAGCGGGCGGACCTCGTCGTCGTCGCTCCGGCCACCGCTGACCTGCTCGCGCGGGCCGCCTCCGGTCGGGCCGACGACCTCCTCACCTCGACCCTGCTGACCGCCCGGTGTCCGGTACTGCTCGCCCCGGCGATGCACACCGAGATGTGGGAGCACCCCGCCACCCGGCGCAACGTCGACACCCTGCGTGGCGACGGGATCCTGGTGATGCCGCCGGCGTCCGGTCGACTGACCGGTGCGGACACCGGAGCCGGCCGGCTCCCGGAACCCGCCGACATCGCCAGGCTGGCCCGGCTCCTGCTCGACGGCGGGGGACTCCCGTGGGACCTGGCCGGCAAGCACGTCGTGGTGACCTCGGGCGGCACCCGCGAAGAGGTCGACCCCGTCCGCTTCCTGGGTAACCGCAGCTCCGGCAAGCAGGGACACGCGATCGCGGCCGTCGCGGCCGCCAGGGGAGCAGCGGTCACCCTCGTGACCTCCTCCGATCTGCCCGTCCCGGCCGCCGTGGACGCGGTGCACATCGACTCCGCCCTGCAGTTGCGCGAACACACCCTTCGCGCGGCGGCGCGTGCCGACGTGGTGATCAAGGCCGCGGCCGTGGCCGACTTCCGGCCCGCCGACGTCGCCACCTCCAAGCTCAAGAAGGGCAGCGACTCCGAACCGGCCGAGATCCGGCTCGTGCGCAACCCGGACATCCTCGCCGACCTCGTGGCCGCCCGCGGGTCCGGGGACATCCCGGCAGGCTGTGTGCTCGTCGGGTTCGCCGCCGAGACCGGCGACGCTTCCGGCTCCGTCCTCGAGCACGGCCGCGCCAAGCTGGCCCGAAAGGGATGCGACCTCCTCGTCGTCAACGAGGTCGGACGCGACACCACCTTCGGTCAGGACGTCAACGGGGGCTGGATCCTCGACGCCGCCGGCGGCGAGGTCCTGCTCGAGCAGGCCAGCAAGGATCTGATCGCGGGGCGGATCCTCGACGCGGTCGTGGCGATGTCCGCCGCACCCACCGGGCGGACAGCCGCAGACCGCACCGACTAGTCTGGTCCCACGCGATCCGGGGCCGTTCTTCAGCGGCGGGACCATCCCGGGGGGACGCGCATCCGACCAGGAAGAGAGAACCACCGTGGCACAGGCACGTCGGCTTTTCACCAGCGAATCCGTGACCGAGGGGCATCCGGACAAGATCTGCGACGCGATCTCCGACGCGATCCTCGACGCGATGCTGGCGCAGGATCCCGAGGCGCGTGTCGCGGTGGAGACCATGGTGACCACCGGGATGGTGCACGTGGCCGGCGAGGTCAAGACCACCGGTTACGTGGAGATCCCTCAGCTGATCCGCGAGAAGATCATCGAGATCGGGTACGACTCCTCCGTGAAGGGTTTCGACGGCCTCTCCTGCGGCGTGTCGATCTCGATCGGCGCGCAGTCCCCGGAGATCGCGCAGGGCGTGGACACCTCACACGAGGCCCGGACCTCCGCCGACCCGGTCGAGGACGCGATCGCCCGCCAGGGCGCCGGCGACCAGGGACTGATGTTCGGCTACGCCTGCTCGGACACCCCCGAACTCATGCCGCTGCCCATCGCGCTGGCACACCGCCTCGCCCGGCGCCTGACGGAGGTCCGCAAGAACGGGACGCTGGCGTACCTGCGGCCGGACGGCAAGACCCAGGTCACCATCGAGTACGACGGAGACCGCGCGGTGCGGCTCGACACCATCGTCATCTCCACCCAGCACGCCCCCGAGATCGACCTCGAGACCACGCTGCGCGACGACCTCACCCGCGAGGTCATCGAGCCCGTGTTGGCCGAGGCCGCCGGCCAGATCGACACCGCCGAATTCCGGCTGCTGGTCAACCCGACCGGCCGGTTCGTGCTGGGCGGGCCGATGGGTGACGCCGGTCTGACCGGCCGCAAGATCATCGTGGACACCTACGGCGGGATGTCCCGCCACGGCGGCGGCGCCTTCTCCGGCAAGGACCCGTCCAAGGTGGACCGGTCGGCCGCGTACGCCATGCGCTGGGTGGCCAAGAACATCGTGGCCGCCGGCCTCGCCGACCGCGTCGAGGTGCAGGTCGCCTACGCGATCGGCAAGGCCGCGCCGGTCGGGCTGTTCGTGGAGGCGTTCGGGACGGAGAAGGTCGACCTCGCGGTGCTGCAGGAGGCCGTCTCGACGGTCTTCGACCTGCGGCCCGGTGCGATCATCCGCGACCTCGACCTCAAGCGCCCGATCTACGCCGCCACCGCCGCGTACGGGCACTTCGGCCGGACCGACCTGGACCTGCCGTGGGAGCGCACCGACCGCGTCGACGAGCTCAAGCAGGCCGTCGGCCGGTAGACCTCGACCACCACCGTGTCGGAGCGGGGTGCGAAGATTCCGACGTGACCACGACGCGCTCCGCGGCCCGGGTCCCCGCCGCTGATGCGCCGGTGGCCCGGGTCCTGCCGTTGCTCGGCGTCCCCCACCTGGACCGGGAGTTCGACTACCGGGTGCCCGAGACGATGTCGGCGGACGCCCGCCCGGGGACCCGGGTCCGCGTCCGTTTTGCCGGGCGGCTGGTCGACGGTTTCGTGGTGGCCCGCACGGACACGTCCGAGCACGCCGGCGAGCTGGCCTGGCTGGAACGCGTCGTCTCGCCCGAGCAGGTGCTCACCCCGGAACTGCTCGCGTTGGTCGACCTGGTCGCGCGGCGTTGGGTGGGCACACGCTCGGACGTGCTGCGCCTGGCGATCCCGCCCCGGCACGCCGCGGCCGAGAAGTCCGTGCCCGAGCCGGAACCCCCGCAGGGCGGGACCTCCGGCCCGGTGGAGATCCCCGAGGGATGGGCCGACCACCCGATGGCCGCCCGCTTCCTCGACGCGGTGACCAGCGGCGTGCCGGCCCGGGCGGTCTGGACCGTTCCCCCCGGCAGGGACTGGGCGCAGTCCCTGGCGGCGCTCGCGGACTCGGTGCGGCGCCGGGGTCTGCAGGTGCTGCTGATCGTCCCCGACCAGCGGGACGTGGACCGACTCACCGCGGCGTGCCGCCAGGTCGTGGGCGGGGGCTCCGCCGGACGGGATCTGGTGACCGATCTGTCCGCGGGGGTCGGCCCCTCCGCGAGATATCGGCGATGGCTGCGGGCCGTCCGCGGCCACGCCCGGATCGTGGTGGGTACGCGCAGCGCGGTGTTCACGCCTCTCCCGGAGCCGGGTCTGATCGTCCTGCACGACGACGGCGACGACTCCTTTGTCGAACCCCGCAGCCCGTACCCGCACACCCGGGAGGTCGCAGCGCAGCGGTCCGCGCTGGACGCCACCCCTCTGTTGCTCAGCTCCGTCGACCGGACGCCGGAGGTGGCCGAGTACGTCCGCTCCGGCTGGGCGCACGAGATCCGCCCCGAGCCGGGGGTCATCCGCGCGCTGGCCCCCCGCGTCGTCGCGTTCACCGCGGCGGATCCCGTCCAGGCGCGTGACGTGGCCGGTGGCCGGACCCGGCTGCCCGCGGTGGCGCTCACGATGGCCCGGGAGGCGATCGACGTGGACGCCCCGGTCCTCGTCCAGGTACCGAGGAAGGGTTACATCCCGACCCTGCTGTGCGGGTCGTGCCGCGCCCCGGCCCGGTGCCGGCGTTGCAACGGTCCGCTCCGGGCCGGACGGATGGATGCGGTGTACGGGCCCGTGGACCTGGCCTGTGGCTGGTGCGGGGCCCCCGAATCGGGCTTCCGCTGTGTGGCCTGTGGCTCGCGGGCGCTCCGCGCGGGGGTGGTGGGCGCCGGCCGTACCGCGGAGGAACTCGGCCGGATGTTCCCCGGCGTGCGGGTCAGAACGAGCGGGGGAGGGGAGATCCTCGACTCGGTCCCGGCGAGTCCGGCCATCATCGTCTCGACTCCCGGGGCCGAACCGACGGCGGAGGGCGGGTACGGCGCCGCGCTGCTCCTGGACTCGTGGGCGCTGCTCGGGCGGCCCGACCTACGGGCGGTGCAGAACGCGCTCCGGCTCTGGATCGGTGCGGCCTCGCTGGTCCGGCCCGCCGCCGACGGGGGCCGGGTGTTCCTCTCCGCCGACTCGGACTCCCCGGTGTCACAGGCGCTCGTGCGCTGGGACCCGCAGGGCTGGGCCGAGCGCGAACTCGCCGACCGGGCCGAGGTGGGCTTCCCTCCCGCCGTCCACATGATGGCGGTGGACGGGCCGGCCACGGCCCTGGCGGAGATCCTCACCGCACTGGAGGTCCCGGACGAGGTCGAGGTCCTCGGCCCCGTGGACCTCCCCGACGGCGAGGAACTACCCGGCCACGACCGGATCGAGGACCCCGAGAGGGTGCTGCTGCGCATTCCACCGTCGCTGCTCGGTGCGGTGTCCACGGAACTGCGGGCGGTCGTGGTGGGGCGCTCGGGTCGCCGCAACACCGAACCGGTGCGGGTCCGGCTCGACCCGATCCACATCGGCTGACCGGCCCGTGGGGGTCCGGGGCCGCTGAACACCTAGAATGGCCTTTTCCCCCGTCTCCGCCCGCGAGGAGCTCACGATCCGCATGGCCGTCCACCCAGTCCGGCTCTTCGGCGATCCGGTCCTGAGGACCCCCGCCGACCCCGTCACCGCGTTCGACGACAGGTTGGCGCGCATCATCACCGACCTCTGGGACACGGTGCGGCACGAAGACGGAGCCGGGTTGGCCGCCCCTCAGATCGGGGTGTCCTCCCGCGTCTTCGTCTACAACTGTGGAGGGCGAGAGGGTCACCTGGTCAACCCGGAGTGGCAGCCGATCGGCACCGAGACGACCGACGTCAACGAGGGGTGCCTGTCGATCCCCGGGGTATCCCAGCCCACCGGGCGCTACGCGCGGGTGGCGGCACGCGGGTTCGACGTCCACGGCGAACCGGTGAGCTTCGAGTGCGAGGGGATCCTCGCCCGAGCCGTGCAACACGAGACCGATCACCTGGACGGCGTGCTCTTCCTCCAACGCCTCACCCCGGACCACCGCCGCGCCGCAATGGCTACGATCCGCGGATCCAGCTGGTTCGGTGCCGCGGCGATCAGCGGGGGCGTCATCTACGACCAGCCCACCGGCGCGACGGCGGTGAGGTGACCCCGTGAGACTCGTCTTCGCCGGTACACCCGAGGTGGCCGTCCCCTCGCTCAACGCGCTTCTCACCGGCGGTCAGCACGACGTCGTAGCCGTGGTCTCCCGGCCCGACGCCCGCACCGGGCGCGGCCGCGGTCTGTCCCGGAGTCCGGTCGCCGCGGCAGCGGACGCGGCGGGGATCGAGGTGCTCACCCCGAAGAATGCCCGCGACCCGGAGTTCGCCGAGCGACTCCGCGAACTCGCACCCGACGCGATCCCCGTGGTGGCCTACGGACACCTGGTTCCCGGGCCCGTCCTCGACATCCCCACGCACGGGTGGATCAACCTGCACTTCTCGCTGCTGCCGGCCTGGCGGGGCGCGGCCCCGGTCAACGCGGCGATCGAAGCGGGGGACGAGTACACCGGAGCCACCACCTTCCGCCTGGACGAGGGCATGGACACCGGTCCGGTCCTGGGCACCATGACCGAGGCCATCAGGCCCCGCGATACCGCCGGAGACCTCCTCGGCAGACTGTCCGAGTCGGGAGCGGGGTTGCTCGTCGCCACGCTCGACGCGCTCGAGACCGGCGAGCTCCGCGCGGTCCCGCAGCCGTCGGAGGGGGTCTCCCACGCGGGCAAGATCAGCGTGGACGACGCGCGGGTGCGCTGGGCGGACCCGGCGTTGGCCGTGGACCGCCACATCCGCTCGGTGACGCCCGCACCCGGGGCGTGGACGACCCTCGGTGGCGAACGGGTCAAGATCGGTTCGGCCCGGCACGCCGGCGAGGACGCGCCGACGCTCGCACCGGGGAAGATCCAGTGGGACAAGCGGTCCTTCCTGGTCGGTACCGGTACCACGCCGTTGCTGGTGGAGTCGCTCCAGCCACCCGGCAAGAAGATGATGAACGCGGTCGACTGGGCGCGCGGGGCACGACTTGACGACGAGGCGGTATTTGCATGAGTGACCACAGCGACCAGGGCCAGGGCCGCGGCCCGAGGGGCCCGGGCAAGCAGGCCGGCGGCAGACAGGGCGCCCACAAGCAGGGTGGCGGCGGCCAGGGCGGCAGCACGCGAGGCGGCGGTGCATCCGGCGGCGGCCAGTCGGGCGGTGGCAAGGGTCGTAGTGTCTCGAGCGCCGGCCGGCAGGGTCGAGCTGGGAACCCGGGCGCCGGGCGGCAGGGAGCAGGCCGTTCCACCAACCGTCAGTCGGGGCAGACCGCTCGTCCGCTCCGTCAGCCCGATGCCAGGTCAGTGGCCCTCGCGGTGATGACGGCTGTCCGTGAGCGGGCCGCCTACGCCAACCTCCAGCTCCCGACCGAACTCCACCGCGCCAGGCTCGACACGCGAGATGCGGCTCTGGCCACCGAGCTGACCTATGGCACCCTGCGCGCGCAGGGGTTGCTGGACCGGATCATCGCCGAGGCCTCGGGCCGTCCGGTCGAGGAGATCGATCCGCCGGTCCTGGACCTGGTGCGGCTGGGCGCGTATCAGCTGCTGTACACCCGGATCGGTGCGCATGCGGCGGTCGACACGAGCGTAGAGGCGGCCCGCACCGCGGGACTGGGCCGGGCCGGGGCGTTTGTCAACGCCGTGCTGCGCAAGGTGGCCGCGCAGGACCTGGAGGCATGGGTTGCGATCCTCCGCGAGGGCGTGACGGATCCCGTCGTCCGCCTGGCCGTGGGCACCGCGCACCCGGAGTGGATCGCCCGCGCGTTCGCGGAGTCGCTCGGTGCCGATGCGGCGGAACTGCCCGAGCTGCTGGCCGCCGACGACGCCCGCCCGAAGGTGCACCTGGCCGCCCGGCCCGGTGAGATCTCGGCGGAGGAGCTCGCCCTGATCACCGGCGGTACGGAAGGGACGCTGTCGCCGTACGCCGTCCACCTGGACTCGGGCGACCCCGGAACGATGGAGCCGATCAAGGATCGACTCGCCACCGTCCAGGACGAGGGCAGCCAGGTCGTCGCGGTGGCCCTGTCCCGGGCGCCGCTCGTCGGGGAGGACGGCGGGCGGTGGCTGGACCTGTGCGCCGGACCCGGCGGCAAGGCCGTCATGTTGGGCGCGCTGGCCGAGTCCGAGGGCGCGACCGTGACCGGGATCGAGATCTCCGAACACCGCACCGACCTGGTGAGGGCTGCCACCAAGGGCCTCCCGGTGAAGGTGCACACCGCCGACGGCCGGGATCCCGGTCTGGAGCCGGGGTTCGACCGTGTACTCGTGGACGCCCCGTGTTCGGGCCTCGGCGCACTTCGTCGTCGTCCGGAGGCCCGGTGGCGTAAGACGCCCGCCGACATCCAGGGCCTGGTCGTCCTGCAGCGCGCGCTCCTGGACTCCGCGCTGCGGCTGGTCCGGCCCGGGGGCGTGGTGCTCTACGCGACGTGTTCGCCGCATCTGTCCGAGACGGTGTCCGTAATCCGTGAGGCCGCCCGGCGGCCGGATGTAGTGTTGCTCGACGTCCGCGAGTTCCTGACCGGGGCGGACGGGACGCCGATCGAGGGTCTGGGCGACGGTCCGTGGGTGCAGCTCTGGCCGCACCGGCACGGCACCGACGCGATGTTCATGGCAGCGATACGAAGGAGCGACGATGCGTGAAGACGCACAGTTCACCTCACACGGGATCCGGTGTGCTGCCTGGATCTACCGACCGGAGACGCCCACAGCCGGCACCACCTCCCCGGCCATCGTCATGGCACACGGCTTCGGGTGCATACGCGATCTGCGGCTGCCCGCGTACGCCGAACGCTTCCGGGACGCGGGCTTCGTCGTGGTGGTCTTCGACTACCGCCACTTCGGCGCCAGCGACGGGCAGCCCCGGCAGCTCCTCGACATCGGCGGACAACTCGACGACTGGCGGTCCGCACTCGCCTTCACCCGGTCGCTCCCCGGAGTGGACCCCGACCGCGTGATCGCGTGGGGCACGTCCTTCTCGGGAGGGCATGTCATCACCCTCGCCGGTACGGGCGAGCGGCTCGCGGGCATCGTCGCCCAGGTCCCCCACGTGAGCGGTCCCGCCGCGGTCCGGGCGACCGGCCTCCGCACGGCGCTCAAACTCACCCCGGCGATCGTCGGTGACCTCTGGCGCGCGGTCCGCCGCTCAGAACCGCGGTACGTGCCGCTGGTCGGGCGGCCGGGGGACCCTGCTGCCATGACCAGCCCGGACGCGGACCCGGCGGTGGACCGCCTGGCGGCCGCCTCCGGACTCCGGCGCACCGACTTCCCCGACTATGTGGCCGCCCGGATCCTGGCACGGATCGGCTTCTACTCGCCGATCCGTCGCGCGCGGGGGATCACCTGCCCCGCGTTGGTGCAGATCGCCACCCGGGACGCCCTCACGCCCGCCGCGACCGCGCGGGCCGCGGCGGAGCGGATGCCGCACGGGCGGTTCCTGGAGTACCCGTGCGAACACTTCGATCCCTACGTCGACCCACACTTCGACCGCGTCGTGGCCGATCAGCTGGACTTCTGCCTGGCGGTCGCGGGCGCCACCGACTGACCGACCGGGCGGGGCCCGGACAGATCGCGGGACCACTCGGAGACCCTAGGAGGTCGCGTCCGGGCGGTGGCCATGGGAGCGGGGTTCCGGATCCGCCGGGTCGGTGAGGGTCCGCGTCCACATGTCGGCGAGGTGTTCCCCGATCCGCTGCGGGGTCCAGCCCCGGCGGGTCAGGAGCGAGAAGTACTCGGCGGAGTTGGTCGACCACACGATGTCGGCGACCTGCTGGTCGTCCAGGTCGCGGCGGAGTTCCCCGGTCGCCCGCAGGTCTCGGGCGAACAGCAGCATGTTGCCCGCTCTCCGCTCCTGGAGCCCTTCCCAGGCCTCCGCGCACCCCGGATCCGATCGACCCGCCTCACGCAGGGCCTCCTGGAGCGGGCCCACCTCCGGGAGGAGTCCGGCGAGAGCGCGCGCGTAGATCCCGAGCTTCGCCTCCGCACCGGTCGCGGCCCGGATGCGCTGCACGTATTCGCGCTCCTCGGCGGGGATCGGCCTGTCCGTGTCGCCGAGGACCATGTCGATCACGGCGAGGACCAGCACGGGTTTGCGCCCGACGCTCGCGTAGACGGTGTCCACGGCGACCCCCGCGCGCTCGGCGATCCGGGCGATCGGACAGCCGTAGCCCTCGGACGTGAACAGCTCGCGCGCCGCGTGCAGAACCGCCGCGCGGGTCGCCTCGGCCTGCGCCGCACGAGTCAGAGATTTATAGCTTCGCCTATTGACCTGAGGTGTCACGGGTCTAGACTAGCTTCATCCGAATCACCTTCGGATTAATTCACTCCCTCTGGAGAAGTCATGGTCACCGAGCAGATCGACACCGTCGTCATCGGAGCCGGCCAGGCCGGTCTCGCCGTCGGCTACTACCTCGCACAGCAGGGCCGCCCCTTCGTGCTGCTCGAGGAGAACGCGCGCGTCGGGGACTCCTGGCGTCAGCGGTGGGATTCCCTGCGGCTGTTCACGGCAGCACGCTTCGACGAACTCCCCGGCAGCCCGTATCCCGGCGCGCCCTGGTCGTTCCCGACCCGCGAGGAATTCTCGGACTACCTCGAGAACTATGCGACCGAGCACCACCTCGCGATCCGCCTGCGCACCCGGGTCCGGCGCCTCGCGCGGCACGGATCGGGATACATCGTGGAGATCGATGGCGGCCGGCTCCTGGCGGACCACGTCATCGTGGCGGCCGGCTTCGACCGGCTGCCACGGACACCGGACTTCGCCGTCGACCTGGGGCCCGGCATCACGCAGCTGCACTCGTCCGGGTACCGCAACGCCGATCAGCTGCCCGACGGGGACGTCCTGGTGGTCGGTGCGGGCAATTCGGGGGCCGACATCGCCCTGGACCTGTCCGGGACCCACCAGGTGCACCTGTCCGGCCGGCATCCCGGGCAGATCCCCTTTGACATCGACCGCCCGTCCTCCCGGATCGTCAGCCGGGTGGTCTTTGCCGCGTTCGGCCACGTGCTCACCACGCGCACGCCGATGGGGCGGCGCGCGCGGGCCGAGGCCCTCGCGCACAGCGGACCGTTGATCCGGGTCAAGAGCGAGGACCTCGCCGCCGCCGGCGTGCACCGGGTGCCGCGGGTCACCGGGGTCCGCGAGGGGCGACCCGAACTCCAGGACGGCTCCACGCTCCCGGTCGCGAGCGTGATCTGGTGCACCGGCTACCGGCCGGACCGCTCCTGGATCGACCTGCCCGTGTTCGGGACGGACGACCTGCCCGCGCAGGAACGCGGAGTGTGCCCCTCGCACCCGGGCCTGTACTTCCTCGGCGAGTTGTTCCAGTACTCCCTGGCGTCGTCGATGATCCACGGCGTCGTGCGCGACGCGAGGTACGTGGCTCGCCACCTCGACAAGCTCGACCCCGTGGCCCCCGTGGCCCCCGTGGCGGCCCGGGAGCACTCCGGGCTCACCACCTAGACTGGGCGGCATGCCGTACCAGCCGCTCATCGCCCCGTCGATCCTGTCCGCCGACTTCGCGCGCCTCGACCGTGAGATCGAGCGCATCCCCTCCGCGGACTGGATCCACGTGGACGTGATGGACGGCCACTTTGTCCCCAACCTGTCCTTCGGGGCGCCGGTGGCGGCGGCGGTCGGGCGCGTCACGGACAAGCCGATGGACTGCCACCTGATGATCGAGGACCCGGCGCGCTGGGTGGGCGACTACGTCGACGCGGGCGCGGCCAACGTGACCTTCCACGTGGAGGCCACCGACGACCCGAAGTCCGTCGCGGACCTGCTGCACTCGAAGGGGTGCAGGGCCGGGATCTCGATCAAACCGGGAACGGCCGTGGAGCCGTACCTCGACCTGCTCGACCACGTGGACCTGGTCCTGGTGATGAGCGTGGAACCCGGCTTCGGCGGCCAGTCGTTCATGCCGGAGGTGCTCGACAAGGTCCGCACCCTCCGGGCCGAGATCGACCGCCGCGGGCTCGACGTCCTCATCCAGATCGACGGCGGGATCGACGCCCGGACGATCGGGGAGTCCGCCGCCGCCGGCTGCGACGTCTTCGTGGCCGGATCCGCCGTCTACGGGGCGCCCGACCCCGACGCCATGATCCGGACCCTGCGCGCGGGAGCCGCGGACGCACGGGGATGACCGCGAGCGACCGGGGGAGCGATCCGGTGAACGAAACCAGCCGCCGACGGTCCCGGGAGCGCGACGCACTCGCCGAGGCGATCACGGTCTCGGCGTCCGCGCTCGGGGTGTCCACGCCCAATCCGCCGGTCGGCGCCGTGGTGCTGGACAGTGCGGGCGAGGTGGTGGGCCGTGGCGCCACCGAGACCCCGGGGGCTCGCCACGCCGAGGTCGTCGCGCTGGACCAGGCGGGGGAGCGCAGCCGCGGGGGCACGCTGCTGGTGACGCTCGAACCGTGCGACCACCACGGCCGGACCGGCCCCTGCACGGCGCGCGCGCTCGCGGCGGGTGTCCGACGAGTGGTCTACGCGGTGGGGGACCCCAACCCCGTCGCCGCCGGTGGCGCCGAGACGCTGCGGCGGGCGGGGGTGGAGGTCACCCCCGCCGACGACGACGAGGTGGCCGCGGCTGAGGACGGACCGCTGCGGGCCTGGCTGCACCGTCAGCGCTCGGGCCGGCCGTACGTCACCTGGAAGTACGCGGCCTCCCTGGACGGCCGGGTGGCGGCGGCCGACGGCACGAGTCGATGGATCACCGGCCCCGCCTCGCGCCGTCACGTCCACGGCCGACGGCAGGAGATCGACGCCCTCGTCGTCGGATCGGGGACCCGCCTCGCCGACGACCCGTCACTGACCGCCCGACTGGACGACGGGACCCCGGCCCGGCGGCAACCCCTCCGGGCGGTGATGGGGCTGACCGACGTGCCGGCGGAGGCCGCGGTCCGCGGCACCGACGGCCGCTTCCGACACCTGGCCACCCGCGACCCCGCCGAGGCGCTCGCGTTGCTCGGCGACGTCCACCACGTGCTGGTCGAGGGCGGCCCCACGCTCGCCGGGGCGTTCCTCGCCGCCGGCCTCGTCGACGAGGTCGAGGCCTACCTCGCCCCGCTGGTGCTGGGCGCCGGGCGCTCCGCCGTGGACGGTGCCGGCGTCAGCACCCTCGCCGGGGCCCACGGCTTCGAGATCCGCCAGACCGACCTCCTGGGTGCCGACATCTACCTACGACTGACCGCACGAAGCTCGTGACCGCACTGTCCACTTGACCGGCACGACCCACATGACCGCGCGAACTACATAGTCGCGCTGACGAGAGGACCCCACTGATGTTCACCGGAATCGTCGAGGAGCTCGGAGCCCTCGAATCCATCACGACGAACGGGGACTCCGCGCGGCTGCGGATCCGCGGCCCGCTGGTCACCTCCGACGCGGGCCACGGGGACTCGATCTCCGTCAACGGCGTGTGCCTGACCGTGACCGATTTCGTGCGGGGGGAGTACTTCGACGCCGACGTCATGGCCGAGACCCTCGACCGCACCGCGCTGGGGGCGCTGGGCCCGCAGGCCCCGGTGAACCTCGAGCGCGCCATGCGGGCTGACGCGCGGTTCGGCGGGCACATCGTCCAGGGCCACGTCGACGGCACCGGAGCCGTGATCAGCCGGGTCGAGCACGAGCACTGGCACGTCGTGCGGATCTCGCTGCCGGCCGGGCTGAGCCGCTACGTGGTGGAGAAGGGCTCGATCACGGTGTCCGGCACCTCCCTGACCGTGTCCGCGGTGAGCGAGCCCGACAGCGCCGATCCGTGGCTCGAGATCTCCCTCATCCCCACCACTCTCACCGACACGATCCTCGGCGGTCTGGCCACGGGAGACCCGGTCAATCTCGAGGTGGACGTCCTGGCCAAGTACGTCGAGCGACTGCTCGGCGGACGCGGTGGCCGGTCCCACTGATCGGATGGGCCATACTTGAGGCCGCGCCCGCGGCCACCCGCCCGGGATTTCTGACCACCGAGGAGAACCCGCAGCAGTGACGACCTTCGACGGCATCGACCGCGCCATCGCCGACATCGCGGCGGGGCGAGCCGTGGTCGTGGTGGACAGCGAGGACCGCGAGAACGAGGGCGATCTGATCTTCGCCGCCGAGCTCGCCACACCCGGACTCATGGGCTTCCTGGTCCGGTACTCGTCGGGATACGTGTGCGTCGCCCTGGAGGCCGAGGACTGCCTCCGCCTGGACCTGCCGCCGATGCGGGCGATCAACGAGGACCGGCACTCCACGGCGTACACCGTCACCGTCGACGCCCGGACCGGTGTCTCCACCGGCATCTCGGCCGGAGACCGCGCCCGGACCGCACGACTTCTCGCCTCCGACGAGGCCGTCCCCGGAGACTTCACCAGGCCCGGACACGTGGTGCCGCTGCGCGCCCGTCCCGGGGGAGTCCTCACCCGTCCGGGGCACACGGAGGCCGCCGTGGACCTGGCGCGGCTGGCCGGACTGCGACCGGCCGGCGTCATCTGCGAGATCGTGTCCGCGGAGGACCCGACCACCATGGCCCGGACCCCTGAACTCCGGCGCTTCGCCGACGAGCACGGGCTGGCCATGATCACGATCGAGGCCCTGCAGGCCTGGCGGCGGGCGAACGAGGTCCAGGTGCTCCACGAGGCCGCCGCACGGATCCCCACCCCGGCCGGAACGATGACCGCACACGGATACCGGGACGTCATCGAGGGGGTCGAGCACGTGGCGATGGTCGCGGGCGACGTCTCCGGGGACGACCCCGTCCTGGTCCGCCTCCATTCCGAGTGCCTCACCGGCGATGTCTTCCACTCGCTGCGCTGCGACTGCGGTCCCCAGCTCGACGCGGCGGTGGCCGCCGTCTGCGCGGAGGGCCGCGGGGTGATCCTCTACATGCGCGGACACGAGGGCCGGGGGATCGGGCTGGTGCAGAAACTCCGCGCCTACCAACTGCAGGACGACGGTCGCGACACGGTCGACGCGAACCTGGACCTCGGTCTGCCGGCCGATGCCCGCGACTTCAGCCTGGCCGCGCAGATGCTGCGGGACCTCGGGGTGACCCGGGTGCGGCTCATGACCAACAACCCCGCCAAGGCCGACGCCCTGCGGGCCGGCGGGGTCGAGGTGGTCGAGCGGGTGCCCATGCCCACCGCCATCACCCCGGAGAACCTCCGGTACCTGCGGACCAAACGAGACCGGATGGGTCATCTGCTGGAGGGTCTGGACGAGGGTCAGGGCCCCGAGGCACACGGAGAGGATCGGCGATGAGTGGCAGCGGTAGGCCGGAACTGGTGATACCCGACGCCCGCGGACTGCGGTTGGGCGTCGTGGCGTCGACCTGGCACGACGACATCTGCAGCCAGCTGACGGACCGGGCTCTCGCCGTGGCGGCGGACTGCGGCGCGACGGTCACCGTGGCCCGGGTCACCGGCGCGGTGGAGCTGCCGGTGGTCGCGCAGGAGCTCGCCAGGACCCATGACGCCGTGGTCGCGCTCGGCGTGGTCATCCGCGGCTCGACCCCCCACTTCGACTACGTCTGCTCCTCGGTGACCGACGGCCTCACCCGCATCGCGCTCGACGAGGCCACGCCCGTCGCGCACGGCGTCCTGACCACCGAGAACGAGGCGCAGGCCCGCGACCGCGACGGTCACGAGGGTGCCTCCGAGGACAAGGGCGGGGAGGCGGTCGCCGCAGCGCTCGGTGCCGCCATCGCCCTCCGGGATCTGCGGGCCGGCCGATGAACGACAACTGGGACTTCGAGTACCGCCCCCGCCGGCTCCGGACCCTCGTGATCGCGCTGGCGGTACTGATCGTGCTGGTCCACGTGGTGTGGGCGTTCGTCCTGGTTCAGGGGGACACCGGGGTGACCATCGGCATCGCGGACCAGCTCGCCTTTGTGGTGATCGGGTTGATCTTCGCCGGCGTCCTGCTCACGCTCCTGCGGATCAGGGTCCGGGTGGGCGCCCGCGGCGTCGAGGTCCGTGGCCCGCTCCGGTCCCGGGTGTGGGACTGGCAGGACATCGTGGGGATCACGTTCCCGCGCTCCGGCAAGTGGCCACGCCTGGAACTGCCCGCCTACGAGCACGTGGGGATCTGGGCCATCCAGACGTTCGACGGCTCGGAAGGGGTCGAGGCGATGGGCCGGATGCGCGACACCGTCCGACGGTACAAGCCCTCGGCCGCCGATCCCGAGACCGTCGCCGACCGCTGACCCCCCGTGTCTGATCCGCGTACCTACCGCCCGGCCCCTGGTTCCATCCCCACGGAACCGGGGGTCTACCGGTTCCGCGACGAGCACGGCCGCGTCATCTACGTGGGCAAGGCCAAGAACCTCCGCAGCCGGGTCAGCTCGTACTTCGCCGACCTCACGCTCCTGCACCCGCGCACGCGGCAGATGGTCACCGCGGCCGCCGGGGTCCAGTGGACCGTCGTCTCGACGGAGGTCGAGGCCCTCCAGCTCGAGTACACGTGGATCAAGAAGTACGACCCCCGGTTCAACGTCCGGTACCGCGACGACAAGACCTACCCGCTCCTCGCGGTGACCGTAGGGGAGGAGTTCCCCCGGGCCTTCGTCTACCGCGGCCCCCGCCGCGCCGGGACCCGCTACTTCGGCCCCTACTCCCACGCCTGGGCGATCCGCGACACCCTCGACACCCTGCAGCGGGTGTTCCCCGTGCGCTCGTGCACGTCGGGCGTGTTCAAGCGTCAGGCCCAGCTGGGCCGCCCGTGCCTCCTCGGCTACATCGACAAGTGCGCCGCGCCCTGCATCGGCCGGGTGACGGCCGACGAACACCGGGTGATCGTCGACGAGCTCTGCGACTTCCTGGCCGGCCGAACGGACGCCATCATGCGGCGGATCGAGAAGCGGATGCTCGAGGCGTCCGAGGACCTGGACTTCGAACGCGCGGCCCGGCTGCGCGACGACCTCGGGGCGATGAAGCGGGCCATGGAGAAACAGGCCGTGGTCCTGGGCGACGGCACCGACGCCGACGTCGTGGGCGTCGTGGCGGACGAGCTCGAGGTGTCCGTCCAGGTGTTCCACGTCCGCGGCGGACGGATCCGGGGCCAGCGCGGGTGGGTGCTCGAACACGCACACGGGGTGGGGGAGGACGGGCGGTTCGACCCCGTCCTCGCGGTCCCCGGGGTCGTCTCCGACTACCTCGCCCAGTTCTACGGCGGCGAGGCCGAGCTGGCGGGTTCGACCGAGTCGGGGTCCGAGCTGGCAGCGGCCGTCCCCCGGGAGGTGCTGGTCCCCGCCCTCCCCGAGGACTCCGAGGAGCTCGCGGACTGGCTGTCCACCCTGCGCGGGTCGCGGGTCTCGCTGCGGGTGCCGCAGCGCGGCGACAAGCGCTCGCTGGCCGCGACCGTCCACCGCAACGCCGTCGAGGCCCTCACCCAGCACAAACTGCGCCGCAGCGGCGACCTCACCGCGCGCTCGGCCGCGCTCCAGGAGATCCAGGAGACGCTCGAACTCGACACGGCACCCCTGCGGATCGAGTGCGTGGACATCTCGCACACCCAGGGCACCGATGTCATGGCCTCACTCGTGGTGTTCGAGGACGGGATCCCACGCAAGAGCGACTACCGGCTCTACCGCATCCGGGAGGCCGCCGGTGACGGCCACTCCGACGACGTCGCGAGCATCGCGGAGGTCACCCGGCGGCGCTTCCGGCGCCACAACGAGGACCCCGCGGCGACCCCGGACGACACGGACGGACCGGTCGACGACGAGGTGGGCACGGACGCGCCGGGGACGGACTCGGCGGGTGCGGGCAAGGCCACCCCGACCCGCCGGTTCGCCTACCCTCCGCAGCTCTTCGTGGTGGACGGCGGCCGACCCCAGGTGGAGGCCGCGGCCGAGGTGCTCTCGGAACTCGGCGTCAACGACGTCCCGGTGATCGGGATCGCCAAGCGCCTCGAGGAGATCTGGCTGCCGGGTGAGGAGTATCCCGTCATCTTCCCCCGGCACGGCGAGGGGTTGTTCCTCCTGCAGCGCCTGCGGGACGAGGCCCACCGCTTCGCGATCCGCGCCCACCGGGGGGCGCGGTCCAAACGCATGACCACGTCGGTACTCGACAGCGTCCCCGGGCTCGGCCCCTCCCGGCGGGCCGCGCTGGTGGAGACGTTCCCGACGGTGTCCGCGCTGCGTGCGGCGAGCAGCGAGGAGCTGTGCCGCGTCCCGGGGATCGGTCCCGGGGTCGCCGCGGCCATCCGGACCGCGCTCGGGTCCGATGAGCCGGGCCCGGACGCTCCGGCCGCGGACGTGGGAGACTCGCAGGGGCCGCCCGACGAGGGCGGTACGACGACGTGAGGTGGCACGATGGACGGGAACGGTGAGGGGCGCGAGCTCCTCCTCATCAGCGGGATGTCGGGTGCCGGCAAGGGCACCGCATCCAAGGTCCTCGAGGAGTTCGGCTGGTACGTCGTGGACAACCTGCCCCTGGAGTTCGTCGGGGAGCTGCTCGAGCGGATGCAGGAGTCGAACTCCGAGCCCCGCCGGCTGGCGATCGTGGTGGACGTCCGGAGCCTGGGCTTCGACGAGCACATCGCGGAGCTGCTGGAGAGCTTCCACGGCAGTTCGCAGGCCAAGGTGCTGTTCCTCGACGCCTCCGACGAGGCGCTGGTCAAGCGGTTCAACAACGTGCGACGGTCCCATCCCCTGCAGTCCGGTGACGGGCTGGTGGACGGCATCGAACGGGAGCGCAAGGTTCTCGAGGGGATCCGCGGCCTCGCCGACGTCGTCGTGGACACCACCACCCTGAGCGTGCACGATCTCCGGCATCGCCTCGAGACGCCGTTCGGTGAACTCGGCTTCGACTTCCACCTCACCGTCGAGTCCTTCGGCTTCAAGTACGGCGTCCCAGTGGACGTCGACATGCTGCTGGACATGCGCTTCCTGCCCAACCCGCACTGGATCCCCGAACTGCAGCCCTACACCGGCCGTGAGAAGCCGGTCCAGGACTACGTCCTCGCGGACGAGTCGATCGAGGAATACCTCCGGTCCGCGGTCACCATGATCAATCTGGCGATCACCGGTTACCGGCGCGAGGGCAAGCGGTACATGACCATCGCGGTCGGTTGCACCGGCGGAAAACACCGCAGTGTCGCCATCTCCGAGTCCCTCGCCGGCCGGCTGTCGGGCCTGGACGCCGTCGACGTCCACGTCCGTCACCGCGACCTCGGGCGGGAGTGAACCCCGAGATGGCCGGCGAATCGGATGCCGGAAGCTCGCGTGCCGGTGAGACGGACCGGATCTCGTCACTCGTCGCGCTCGGAGGCGGTCACGGGCTCTCGGCTTCTCTGCGGGCCGGACGGATCGTCGCGGACCATGTCACCGCCGTGGTGACCGTGGCCGACGACGGGGGTTCCTCCGGCCGGCTCCGCCGCGAACTCGGCATCCTCCCGCCCGGGGACCTGAGGATGGCGCTCTGTGCGCTCGCGGCCGACGACGACGAGCACGAGCGACTGACCCGGCTGTTCCAGCACCGCTACGGCGGAACCGGCGCTCTGGCCGGGCACGCGGTGGGAAACCTCGTGTTCGCCGGGTTGTGGGAGTTGCTGGGGGACCCGCTCGAGGCGCTCGAGGCGGTCGGCTCGATCCTCGGGGTGACCGGCCGCGTGCTCCCCATGTCCCCGGTCGCGCTCGACATCGCCGCCGAGGTCGTCGGGCTGGAGGCCGATCCTCGGGTGGTGCGCACGATCATCGGCCAGGTCGCCGTGGCGACCACGCCCGGAAGCGTCCGCCGGGTCCGGCTCATCCCGTCGGATCCTCCGGCCGCGGACGGTGTCGTGGACGCGATCGAGCGGGCGGACGCGATCATCCTCGGCCCCGGCTCGTGGTTCACCAGTGTGATCCCCAACATGCTGGTCCCCGGGATCGCCGCAGCGCTCGCCCGCACCTCCGCGACCAAGATCCTGATCCTCAACCTCGCGCCCCAGCCCGGTGAGACCGCGGGTTTCTCCGCCGAACAGCACCTCCACGTGCTCCGGCAGCACGCCCCGGAAGTCGACGTCGACGTGGTCCTGGTCGACCCGAGGATGCCGCTCAGCGGCACGGAGCGCGAGCACCTGGACCGCGCCGCCACCGGGCTCGGGGCCCGGGTCCTGACCGCGGAGATCGCCAAGACCGCGGCGGATGGGACCATGAGGCCGGTGCACGACCCGGTATCGCTCGCTTCGGCACTCGCCACGGTGATGTCGGGGACCGACGCATGATCGAAGAACTAAGGAGCAGGGCGTGTCGCTGACCGCACAGGTCAAATCCGAACTCGTGAGGGTCCCGGTCGGGAACACCGAGACCCGGAAGGCGGAGGTGGCCTCGCTGCTGCGGTTCGCGGGCACCCTCCAGGTCCTCTCGGGCCGGCTCGTGATCGAAGCCGAGGTCGATTCGGGGGAGATCGCCAACCGGCTGGCCGGAGAGCTCGACTCCCTGTTCTCGGTGCCGTGCGAGATCCACCCGATCGGGGGATCAGGGGGGAAACCCGCTCGGAAGTTCGTCATCCGGGTGATCGACCGGGGCACCAACCTCACCCGCCAACTGGGGCTGGTCGACAACTCCGGGCGCACGGTCCGGGGACTTCCCGCGGCGGTCGTCGGCGGGACCGTGGCCGCGGCCGAGGCGGCGTGGCGCGGGGCGTTCCTGGCGCACGGCTCGCTGACCAAGCCCGGCCGATCCTCGGCGCTCGAGGTCACGGCCCCCGGCGCGGAAGCCGCGATGGCCCTGGTCGGTGCCGCACGCCGCCTCGGGGTCACGGCCAAGGCCCGGGAGGTCCGTGGGGGCGACCGGGTCGTCATCCGGGACGGCGAGGCGATCGGGATCCTGCTCGCTCGGATCGGTGCCACGGCCACCAGGGACATATGGGAAGAGCGGAGATCCCGTGGTGAGGGGCGCGCGACGGCCAACCGGCTCGCCAACTTCGACGATGCGAACCTGCGCAGGTCCGCCCGCGCCGCGGTCGCCGCCGCGGCCCGTGTCCAGCGTGCCCTGGAGATCCTCGCCGAGGACGTCCCGGACCATCTCCTGGCGGCCGGCGAGCTCCGTGTGCAACACCGTCAGTCGTCGTTGGAGGAACTGGGCCAGCTCGCCGATCCGCCGATGACCAAGGACGCCGTGGCCGGGCGGATCCGGCGACTGCTGTCCATGGCCGACCGCAAGGCCGCCGATCTGGGCATCCCGGACACCGAGTCCGTGGTGACCGAGGACATGCTCGACGAGGGCTGATCCGAGCCCCTCAACTCGTCCGCGCCCCTGTGGACCCTGCACAGGCTCCACAGGCGGCGGGTAGTCTGGGTCACGTCCTCGGACCCCACCCGGCCTTCAGGGCTTATTTTCTCGCACCACCTAAAAGGAGACACCACGTGACCGTGCGCGTAGGCATCAACGGATTCGGACGTATCGGCCGCAACTTCTACCGCGCGGTGGAGGCACTCAAGGCCGAGGGCAAGACGGATATCGAGATCGTGGCCGTCAACGACCTCACCACCAACGACATGCTCGCTCACCTGCTCAAGTACGACTCGATCCTCGGTCGCCTGGGCAAGGACGTGACCTTCGACGAGAACTCGCTCACCGTCGGTGGGACCAAGATCGGTGCGCTCGCCGTCAAGGAGGGCCCCTCCTCGGTGCCGTGGGGTGACTACGGCGTCGACGTCGTTGTCGAGTCCACCGGCATCTTCACCGACGCCGAGAAGGCCAAGGGCCACCTCGAGGGTGGTGCCAAGAAGGTCATCATCTCGGCGCCGGCCAAGAACGAGGACATCACCATCGTGATGGGCGTCAACGACCACGAGTACGACGGTTCGCAGACGATCATCTCCAACGCCTCCTGCACCACCAACTGCCTCGCGCCGGTCGCCAAGGTCCTGTCCGACGAGTTCGGGATCATCAAGGGCCTGATGACCACGATCCACGCGTACACGCAGGACCAGAACCTCCAGGACGCGCCCCACAGCGACATGCGTCGTGCCCGCGCCGCCGGCATCAACATGGTGCCCACCTCCACCGGCGCGGCCAAGGCCGTGGCGCTGGTCCTGCCCGAGCTCAAGGGCAAGTTCGACGGCTACGCCGTGCGTGTCCCGCTGCCCACCGGTTCGCTCACCGACCTCACGGTCGAGCTCGAGAAGAAGGCCTCGGTCGACGAGGTCAACGCCGCGATCCGCGCCGCCGCCGAGGGCCCCATGAAGGGCATCCTCAAGTACACCGAGGACCCGATCGTCTCGTCCGACATCGTGGGCGACCCGCACTCGTCGATCTTCGACGCGCAGCTCACCAAGGCGATCGACGGCCAGATCAAGATCGCCTCCTGGTACGACAACGAGTGGGGCTACTCCAACCGCCTCGCTGACATCATCGGCTTGGTCGGCAAGTCCCTGTAAGAACCCTCGAGAACCACTCTCGAACGGACGCACGCCGCACCACCACCGGGCCCGGTCCGGGAACGCCCAGAGCGTCCCGGCCGGGCCCGGAGTACATCGCCCCACCAGCATCGCCCCACCAGCATCACCCCACCAGCACCGCAGACCTCCCGACAGGAGTCCACCCCATGGCCGTGAGCACACTCCAGGACCTGCTCGACGCCGGCGTCGAGGGTCGCAAGATCCTCGTCCGCTGCGACCTCAACGTCCCGCTCGACGGGTCCACCATCACCGACTCGGGCCGCATCACGGCCTCGCTGCCCACCCTCAACGCGCTGCTCGACGCCGGGGCGGCCCTCGTGATCACCGCGCACCTCGGACGCCCCAAGGGCGCGGCCGACCCGGAGTTCTCGCTGGCGCCGGTCGCCGAGAAGCTGGGGGACGAGCTCGGTCGGTACGTGCAGCTCGCCGGTGACGTCGTGGGACCCGATGCGCGCGAGCGCGCCAACGGGCTCACCGACGGCGACGTGCTCCTGGTGGAGAACGTCCGCTTCGATCCCCGTGAGACCAGCAAGGACGAGTCCGAGCGCGCCACGTTCGCGGCCGAGTTGGCTGCCCTGGTGGGGGAGGACGGAGCCTTTGTCTCCAACGGTTTCGGGGTGGTGCACCGCGCGCAGGCATCGGTCTACGACATCGCCAAGATCCTCCCGGCCTACGCCGGTGACCTGGTCCAGAGCGAGGTGGAGGTTCTCGCGGGCCTGACCGGGAACACCGAGCGCCCCTACGCGGTGGTGCTCGGCGGGTCCAAGGTCTCGGACAAGCTCGCCGTGATCGAGGCGCTCGCCCCCAAGGTGGACACGCTCATCATCGGCGGCGGCATGTGCTTCACGTTCCTGGCCGCACAGGGCCACGGGGTCGGTTCCTCGCTGCTCCAGGAGGAACTGATCGACACCTGCCGGGACCTGCTCGAGAAGTTCGGCGACGTGATCACCCTGCCCGTGGACGTGGTGGCCGCCGACGGGTTCGCCGCCGACGCCCCGCACTCCACGGTGCCGGCGGACGCGATCCCCGACGGCACGATGGGCCTCGACATCGGCCCCGAGTCCGTCGCCCTGTTCTCCGAGAAGCTCTCCGCCGCCAAGACGGTCTTCTGGAACGGCCCGATGGGCGTGTTCGAGTTCGAGGCGTTCGAGGCCGGCACCCGCGGAGTCGCCGAGGCGATCATCACCGCGACGCGCGGCGGTGCCTTCTCCGTGGTCGGAGGCGGTGACTCCGCTGCGGCCGTCCGTACCCTGGGTCTGGGCGAAGAGAACTTCTCGCACATCTCCACGGGCGGGGGCGCCTCGCTGGAGTACCTCGAGGGCAAGGAACTCCCGGGCGTGACCGCGCTCGAGCGCACCAACTGATCCGCACGCGCCGACACACAGGAGAAAACATGGCACGCACCCCACTCATCGCCGGCAACTGGAAGATGAATCTCAACCATCTCGAGGCCATCGCGCTCGTGCAGAAGGTGGCCTTCGCGCTACCCGAGAAGTACCACGAGAAGGTCGACGTGGCGTTCATCCCGCCGTTCACCGACATCCGTGGCGTCCAGATCGTGATCGAGGGCGACAAGCTCGGCTTCGCCTACGGCGCACAGGACGTGTCGGTCCACGAGTCCGGGGCGTACACCGGGGAGATCTCGGCGGGCATGCTCGCCAAGCTCGGGTGCACCTACGTCGTGGTGGGCCACTCGGAGCGTCGCGAGTACCACGCGGAGACCGACGAGCTCGTGGCGGCCAAGGCCGCCGCGTGCCACAAGCACGGCCTCACCCCGATCGTGTGCGTGGGGGAGAAACTGGAGATCCGCGAGGCCGGTGAGCACGTGGCCCACGTGGTCGAGCAGCTCAAGGGCTCCCTGGCCGGCCTGACCACTCAGCAGCTCGCCGGCACCGTCATCGCGTACGAGCCCGTCTGGGCGATCGGCACGGGCAAGACGGCCTCCGCCGCCGACGCCCAGGAAGTGTGCGCGGCGATCCGCGCGGCCCTGGTCGAGCTGGCCGACGCGCCGACCGCCGAGCAGATGCGCGTGCTGTACGGCGGCAGCGTCAACGCCTCCACCATCGGGGAACTCCTCGAGCAGACCGACATCGACGGTGGCCTGGTCGGCGGGGCCTCGCTCAAGCCCGACGAGTTCGCGCAGCTCTCCGCCATCGCGGCCGGCGGCCCCCTGCCCTGAGCTGACGCACGCCCCGGCGCTACCCTCCCCACCTGGGCGGGCGCGCCGGGATTCGCCATGGAGACCCGACCGGGTAGTCTGGACCGGTCGTCATCCGATCGCCCGACCTGACGTAAGGCCCGATCCGCTCATGAAGCTCGCCCTGGATATCTTCCTCGTTGTCACCAGCCTGCTGTTGATACTGTTCATCCTTCTGCACCGCGGCAAGGGTGGCGGTCTGTCCTCGCTGTTCGGTGGCGGAGTCCAGTCCAGCCTCTCCGGCTCCAGCGTCGTGGAGCGCAACCTCGACCGGGTGACCGTGGTCATGGCGGTCCTGTGGCTCATCGCGATCATCGCCGTCGGACTCCTGGTCCGCTTCGGCTGACCTGCTTACCCGGACGCTCCGGCCCGCGGGCCACCAACGGGGTGCGCTTCTCTAGAGAGAAGCGCACCCCGTCGTCGTCGGTGGGCTCGCCGACCGACCGGCCGGTGTCAGCCCAGACCGGACGCGGCCCCCTCGTCGAGGTGGTAGGTGGTGGACTCCGTTCCGACCGCGCCGGCGACCGGCCAGTCCGACGGCGCCGCACCCTCGAGCCCTCGCGCCACGGCCTCGGCCTTGCCCTCACCGGAGGCCACCACCAGGACGTGCCGCGAACGGCGGACCGCCGGGAGCGTGAACGTCATGCGCTCCGGTGGCAGCTTGGGGCAGTCGCGCACTCCCACCACCAGTCGCTCGGTCTCGGCGACCGCGGGGGAGTCCGGGAAGATCGAATCGATGTGGCCCTCGGGCCCCATGCCCAGGAGGGTCACGTCGAAGATCGGGGCGTCGCCCGCGGGCAGCGCCAGCGACCCGAGGAACTGCGCGGCGGCGGCGTCGACATCGGCGTCCTGCGCCGTGCGCGCCGGCCAGCGGTGCACGGTGGGGCGGTCGCCGAGGTGGTCCAAGAGAACCTCGTCGAGCTGGCGGTCGTTGCGCTCCGCGTGGTCCGCGGAGACGAACCGCTCGTCACCGAAGAAGATGGTGACGCGTTCCCATTCCACGTCGGAGGTCGCGAGGGCGGCGGCGGTCTTCACCCCGACCGACCCGCCGGTCAGTGACAGGGTGGCCCGCCCGGCGGCGGCGATCCGCTCGGTCAGGTGCCTCGCGACGGCGGTCGCCGCGGCTGCGGCCACGGCGTCCGCGTCGGGATGGACGAGATGACGGAGGGCGGACATCGGTGCTCCTGTGGTCGGGGGCGTCTGGAGTCGCTGGAGACGCCGTGTTGGTTCAGCGGACGGACGCCGAGGTGTAGATCACGCGGTCGTGGTTGGCCAGTGCGTCGGCGTAGACCCCGTCGGCGTCCATCCGGCGTAGCTCCTCGGCCAGGCAGTCCGCCACACTCCGCTTCACCAACGCCACCCGCGTGGGCGGCTGGCCGGTGATGCGGAGCTCGGCGGACGTGGGGCTCACCTGCTCGATGACGATCGATCCGGACGCACGCTCGAGGACGACCATCCGCGGGCCCACCGCGCGGTGGACGTCGATGCCCAGCCGCGAGGCCAGCCAGCCGCCGGCGAGGTCGACGGACGCCGCCCGTTCCGGACCACACACGGTGGCGCCGGTGATGGGCTCGAAGGGGGGCCGGTCCAGGGTGGCGGCGAGCAGCGATCGCCAGTGGGTGATGCGGGCCCAGGCCAGGTCGGTGTCGCCGGGGGAGTATCCGGCGGCTCGCTTGGCCAGCGCGTCGGTCGGATGGCCCTCGGCGTCGGAGTCCACGATCCGGCGCCGCGCGAGGCGCCCCACCTTGTCCTGGGACAGCAACGTCGGGGAGTGCCGGGGCCACCACACGCCGAGCGGGGTGTCGGGCAGCAGCAACGGTGTGAGCAACGAGGCGGACTGAGACGCCATCGCCCCCGAGGTCCGCAACACCACGACCTCCGCGGCGCCCGCGTCGCCGCCGACCCGGATCTGGCCGTCGAGCCGGTCCGCCTTGGCGCGGTTGCCCCGGATCACCACGATGACCCGGCACGGGTGCTCGCGACTGGCCTCGTTGGCGGCCTCGATCGCCGCCTCGCTGCCGCCGACGTGGTCGGTGAGGACGATCAGCGTGAGCACGCGGCCGATGGTGCTCAGCCCGGCGTCCTCGCGGATCTGGACGAGCTTCTTGGAGATCGCCCGGGTCGAGGTGTCGGGTAGGTCGATGATCACGGTCGCCTCCAGGCGCGGCCGCTACGGGCCAGCATCTCGTCGGCACCCGGCGGGCCCCAGGACCCTGCCTGGTACTCCTCCGGCGTGCCCTTTGCGGCCCACTCCAGCAGCACGGGGTCGAGCAGACCCCAGCTCAGCTCCACTTCACGGGAGACGGGGAACAGCGACGGCTCGCCCAGCAGCACGTCGAGGATGAGCCGTTCGTAGGCCTCGGGTGAGGACTCGGTGAACGCCTCGCCGTAGGCGAAGTCCATGTTGACGTCCCGGACCTCCATGGCGGTCCCGGGCACCTTGGACCCGAAGCGCAGCGTGATGCCCTCGTCGGGTTGGACACGGATCACCAGGGCGTTCTGTCCGAGCTCCTGGGTCATGGTGGCGTCGAACGGCAGGTGCGGGGCGCGATGGAAGACCACGGCGATCTCGGTGACCCGCCGCCCCAGCCGCTTGCCCGTGCGCAGGTAGAACGGGACCCCGGCCCAGCGTCGGTTGTGCACCTCGAGGGTGATGGCGGCGTAGGTCTCGGTGGTGGAGGACGGGTCGTAGCCCTCCTCGCGCTTGAGGCCCACCACCTGCTCGGAGCCCTGCCACCCGCCCGTGTACTGGCCACGGGCCGCGGTCTCGGAGATCGGCAGCGCCAGCGAGGCGGATTCGAGCACCTTGGTCTTCTCGGCGCGAAGCGCGGCGGCGGAGAAGTCCGTGGGCTCCTCCATGGCCACCAGCGCCATCAGCTGGATGAGGTGGTTCTGGATGACGTCACGGGCCGCCCCGATCCCGTCGTAGTACCCCGCGCGACCCCCGAGGCCGATGTCCTCGGCCATGGTGATCTGCACGTGGTCCACGTGGTTGGCGTTCCACACCGGCTCGAAGAGCTGGTTGGCAAAGCGCAGGGCGAGGATGTTCTGGACCGTCTCCTTGCCGAGGTAGTGGTCGATCCGGAACACCGAGTCCTCGGGGAAGACCGCGGCCACCACCGCATTGAGGTCCCGGGCACTGGCCAGATCGTGCCCGAAAGGCTTCTCGATGACCACGCGGCGCCAGGAACCGTCGGTGGCCCGGCTGCACCCCGTGCGGTCGAGATGCCGGCAGACGGTGGGGAAATCGTCCGGCGGGATCGAGAGATAGAACGCATAGTTCCCCGCGGTGCCCCGTTCGGCTTCCAACGCGGTCAGCTGCTCGGCCAGCTTGTCGAACCCCTCGTCGTCGTCGAAGGTCCCGGTGACGAACCTCAGGCCCGCCGCCAGTTGCTCCCAGACGTCCTCACGGAACGGGGTCCGGCACCGCTCGCGGGCGTGCTCGCGGGCGTACTCCGCGAACTCGGTGTGGGTCCACCGGCGACGGCCGAAGCCGATGAGCGAGAAGCCCGGGGGGAGCAGACCCCGGTTGGCCAGGTCGTAGATGGCGGGGATGAGCTTCTTCTTGGACAGGTCGCCGGTCACCCCGAAGATGACGAGTCCGGAGGGTCCCGCGATGCGGGGCAGTCGGCGGTCCCGCGGGTCGCGCAGCGGGTTGATCGGCTCCTCCCGGGCGGCGGCGGAGTCGCCGCCGGCCGGGGAGGTGGGGGTGTCCGGAAGGGTCACGATCCTGACGAGATCTCGTCGATCCGTGCCGTGACCGTGGCGAGCAGGTCGTCCCAGGCGGTGACGAACTTCGCCACGCCCTGCTGCTCGAGGAGGGTGAAGACCTCGTCGAGGTCGATCCCCTCCGCCCGCAGCGCGTCGAGCGTCGCGCGGGAGGCCGCCCCGGTGCCGCGGACCGTGTCGCCCTCGAGCACCCCGTGGTCGGCAAAGGCCTCCATGGTGGCAAAGGGCATGGTGTTGACCGTGCCGTGCGTGACCAGCCCGGTGATGTAGAGGGTGTCGGGGTACGCGGGATCCTTGACCCCGGTAGAGGCCCAGAGCAGTCGCTGCGGGCGTGCCCCACGGGCGGCGAGGTCCGCGAACCGGCCGTTGGGGTCGAAGACCTCGTTGTAGACGTCCTGGCAGAGCCGGGCGTTGGCCAGGCCGGCCTGCCCCCGGAGCGCCGAGTCCGCGGCGAGGCGGGAGTCGATCTCGGAGTCCAGACGGGAGACGAACACCGACGCCACCGAATGGATCCGGGACAGGTCGTGCCCGGCGGCGGCCGCCTGCTCGAGCCCGGCGAGGTAGGCCTCGGCGACCCCGCGGTACTGATCGGCGGAGAAGATGAGGGTGACGTTGACGTCGATCCCGCGCCCGATGACCTCCGTGATGGCTGGGAGTCCGGCGCTGGTGGCCGGGATCTTGACCATGAGGTTGGGCCGGTCCACGACGGCGGCCAGCTCGACGGCCTGGCTCGTCGTCTCCTCGGTGTCGTCCGCGAGGCGGGGGTCCACCTCGAGGGAGACGCGTCCGTCGACGCCGTCGGTGGCCTCGTGGACGCCGGCCAGCAGGTCGCAGGCGTCCCGGACATCGGCGGTGGTGAGTGCGCGCACCACCGAGTCGAGGTCCCGGTCGGTCCGCACGGCTTCCTTGAGGGCGGACTCGTACGCCGACGAATCCGCGAGCGCGGACTGGAAGATGGCCGGGTTGGTGGTCACCCCCACGACCGAGTACTCGGACATCCGCTTCTCGAGCTCGCCCGAGGTCAGCAGTTGGCGGGACAGGTCGTCGAGCCAGACGGAGACGCCGGCGGCGCTCAGTGCGGCGAGATTGGCGTTGCTCATCATGCCTCCCGGGTGACGGCCGCGAGGGACTCGCGGGCCGCGGTGACCACAGCATCGCTGGTGATCCCGAATTCGGTGTACAGGGTCTGGTAGGGCGCCGAGGCGCCGAAGTGCTCGAGGGAGACCGGTCGGCCCGCGTCGCCGAGGAAGCGGTACCACGGCATCGCGATCCCGGCCTCGACGCTCACGCGGGCCCGGACGGACCGGGGGAGGACCGACTCGCGGTAGTCCGCATCCTGCTGGTCGAAGAACTCGACGCAGGGCATGGAGACCACGCGGGTCGGCACCCCCTCGGCCTCGAGGACGTCGCGAGCCGCGACGGCCAGGTGGACCTCGGAACCGGTGCCCATCAGGATGACCTGCGGCGTGCCGGTCGACGCCTCGGCCAGGACGTAACCGCCGCGCTCGACGCCCTCGCGGGCGAGCTCGGCCGTTCCCTCCAGGACGGGAACGTTCTGCCGCGTCAGGCACAGCCCCTTGGGTCCGTCGAGGGCCATGAGCATGGCGCGCCACGCGGCCGCGGTCTCGTTGGCGTCGGCCGGTCGGATGACCGCCAGACCGGGGATCGCGCGGAGTGCGGCCAGCTGCTCGACGGGCTGGTGGGTGGGGCCGTCCTCACCCAGTCCGATCGAGTCGTGGGTCCACACGTAGTAGGCGTTGCTGCCCTGGAGCGCGGCCAGGCGCACGGCCGGGCGCATGTACTCGCTGAAGATGAGGAACGTGCCGCCGTACGGCCGGGTGGGGCCGTGGAGCGCGATGCCGTTGAGGACCGCCCCCATGGCGTGCTCCCGGACGCCGAAGTGCAGGTTCCGTCCGTACGGCGACGCGGTCCAGGTGCTGGTGGAGATGGACGCGGGGCCGAACGAGTCCGCGCCCTTGATCTGGGTGTTGTTGGACCCGGCCAGGTCCGCCGACCCGCCCCACAGTTCGGGGAGCGTGGCGGCCAGCGCCTGGATGGCCTCCGCCGAGGCCTTACGGGTGGCGACGCCCTTGGGGTCGGCCTCCCACGTGGGCAGGTCGGCGTCCCAGCCCTCGGGCAGCTGACCGGAGTACACGCGGTCGAACAGCGCCTTGGCCTCGGGATTGGCGTCGGCCCAGGCGTGGAACATGTCGCTCCACTGGGCGTGGACACGGGCACCGCGGTCCTTGGCGCCGCGCGTGTGCGCGATCACCTCGTCGTCGACGGTGAACGGCGCGGTGCCACCCATGCCGAGCACCTCCTTGACCGCGTCCACCTCCTCCTGTCCGAGGGCGGCGCCGTGCGAGGCCCCGGTGTTCATCATGTTGGGGGCCGGGTAGGCGATGATCGTGCGCAGCACGATGATCGACGGCTTGTCCGTCACCGCCCTGGCGTCGGCGATGGCCTCCTCGATGGCCGCGATGTCCTCGCCACCGTTGACCGTCTGCACGTGCCAGCCGTAGGCCTCGTAGCGCGCGGCGACGTCCTCGTTGAACGCGATCTTGGTGTCGTCCTCGATCGAGATCTCGTTGTCGTCATAGATCGCGATCAGGTTGCCGAGCTGCTGGGTGCCGGCGAGGGACGAGGCCTCGGCGGTGACCCCCTCCTGCAGGTCACCGTCGGAGGCGATCACGTAAATGAAGTGGTCGAACGGGCTCTTGCCCGCGGGGGTCTCCGGGTCGAACAGGCCGCGCTCGTAGCGGGCGGCCATGGCCATGCCCACGGCGGAGGCCAGACCCTGCCCGAGCGGGCCGGTGGTGATCTCCACGCCGGCGGTGTGGTTCCACTCCGGGTGGCCCGGGGTCTTGGAGCCCCAGGTGCGCAGCGCCTTGAGGTCCTCGAGCTCCAGGCCGAATCCGGCGAGGTAGAGCTGGACGTACTGGGTGAGAGACGTGTGCCCGCAGGACAGGACGAAGCGGTCCCGGCCCACCCACTTGGGGTCCGTGGGGTCGTGACGCATCACGCGCTGGTACAGCGTGTAGGCGAGGGGAGCCAGGCTCATCGCGGTGCCCGGGTGACCGCTACCGCAGTTCTGCACGGCCTCGGCGGCCAGGACGCGAGCCGTGTCAACGGCCCGGGTGTCCAGGTCGGTCCAGTCGGACGGGTGGCGGGCAGTGGTGAGCTCGGTGATATCCGACGCGCTGGTCACTTGTGGTTCTCCCGGGTCGAGGGTGCGGCACGCGGATCCGCGCGTATGTCCTGGCCTACCTTAGTGGTCGCGGCGCGGCGGGGTCGGACCGTCCCCGCCCCCGCTCTTTCGCGGACCTCATGGGGGAGACGTAGTATCGCCCACGTAGTGCGTTCACATCTGCTGCGAGGAGTTCCGGTGCACGAATCCACCCCGACCCGGAGTGGGGGGCCGTCCGTCTCCCCTCCAGAGTCCTCGGGGCGGCCGGCTCCACCGCACGGGCGCGCCCGTGTAGTCGACGTCGTCATGTCGTATATCGCCCTGACCAAGCCTCGGGTGATCGAGCTGCTCCTGGTCGCCGCCATCCCCGCGATGCTGCAGGCCGACCGCGGTCAGGTCCACCTCTCGCTGGTCCTCCTCACCCTCGTCGGCGGCTGGCTGGGTGCGGCGAGCGCCAACACGCTCAACATGGTGGTCGACGCCGACATCGACAAGGTCATGAAGCGGACCGAACGTCGCCCGCTGGCGCGTTACGCCGTGACCCCCCGCGCCGCGCTGATCTTCGGACTGACCCTGGGCGTGTCCAGCATGCTGTGGTTGGGTCTCCTGGCCGGGAGCTGGCTGGCCGCCTTCTTCATCCTGCTGACCATCTGCTTCTACGTCCTCGTGTACTCGATGGTCCTCAAGCGACGTACCTCGCAGAACGTTGTGTGGGGCGGTGCTGCCGGATGCATGCCGGTGCTGGTCTCGTGGGCCGTGATCACCGATCACCTCCCCGAGGGCCAGCCGCACAACTGGTGGCAGGCGATCGTCCTGTTCCTCATCATCTTCTTCTGGACGCCGCCGCACACCTGGGCGCTGGCCATGCGCTACAAGGAGGACTACAAGGCCGCCGGCGTGCCGATGCTGCCCGTGGTCATGGGGCCCGAGGGCGTCACCCGACGGATCACCATCTACACCTGGGTGACCGTGCTGTGTTCCCTGGCGCTCGTGCCGGCCGCGGGCTGGGTCTACGCCGCCGGCGCCATCGGCTTCGGCGTGTGGTTCATCGTCATGGCGCACCGGCTCGAGGCCGGGGTCCGCCGCGGCGTCGAGGTCAAACCCCTCAAGCTGTTCATCCTCTCGAACAACTACCTGGCCGGGCTGTTCGTGGCCCTGTCGATCGACGCCGTCCTGGGACTCGAGACCATCTCGGAGATGTTCTCGCTGTTCTGAGCCGTCACCGGGTGGGGTCGAGCGTGATCGACCCGGTGGTCCGTCGGGCGTGCAGTGCCCGGTGCGCCTCTGCCGCGTCCGAGAGCGCGAAGGTAGCCCCGACGCTCAACTTGAGCGAGCCGTCGACCAGCGCGTCCAACACCTCCGCCGCCCGTTCGCGGTATTCCTCGGTCGTGGCGATGAAGTCGGAGAGCTTGGGCCGGGTCAGGAACACCGACCCCGCCGCGTTGAGCCGCTGCGGATCGACCGGCGGCACGGCTCCACTCGCCGCACCGAACAGCACCAACGACCCGCGCCGGGCGAGCGAGGCCAGGCTGGTGTCGAAGGTGTCGCGGCCGACGCCGTCGAAGACCACCGACACCCCACCCTCCGACAGTTCTCGGACCCGCTCCGGGGTGGCCTCCGGGTAGAGCAGCACCTGGTGGGCGCCCAATTCCCGGCACAGTTGCGCCTTGGCCTCCGTCGAGGTGGTCGCGATGACCCGGAACCCGCGCGCGACCGCCATCTGGATGAGGAGCTGCCCGACCCCGCCGGCGCCCGCGGTGATCAACACCGTGTCCCCGCCGGTCGCGCGATGCGTGTCCGAGATCAGATAGTGCGCGGTGAGCCCCTGGAGGAGCATCGACGCGGCGACGTGGTCTGGGACGCCGTCGGGAACGGCGACCAGCTCCTCCACCGGTGCGACCACGTACTGCGCGTAGGAACCCGGGACCTGGCACCAGGCCACACGATCGCCGACGACGAGGTCCGGCGTCCCCTCACCGACCGCCTCGACCAGGCCCGCGCCCTCGTTGCCCGGAATGAAGGGCAGGTCGCGGGGATAGATGCCCTCGCGAAAGTAGGTGTCGACGTAGTTGACGCCGATCGCGGTGGTCCGCACCAGGATCTCGCCCGGCCCGGGGGTGGGCGTGTCGAGGTCGACAGGGGTCAGTACGTCGGGTCCACCGTGTTCGGAGATCTCAATGGCGCGCATGGTGCCCAGTATCCGCGACGGGGGGCGGGCGCGCAGCGGTGTTCTTCCCGCGCCCGGTCGCGGCAACCCGGGAGCGCCGGAGGGATCGGCGGACGGGAGGCGATAAGGTACCCCCATGAGCCTGCAGATCCTTTCCCAGTACGCCGGGGGACCGCGAGTCCGGGCGACCGGTCGGCCCGCCATCACGACGAGCGGATCGGGCGCTGCGCCCGTCACCGGGCAGGCACCTGCCGTCAACGACTCCGCGCCGGCGGTCGAGGAGACCAACGCTCCGGCCACCGCGCCCGTCGGGGAGGCCGCCGCTCCGGCCACCGCGCCCGTCGAGGAGGCCGCCGCTCCGGCGTCTGCCCCGGCTCCGGCCACCGCGCCAGCCGAGGAGTCCGCCACTCCGGTTGCCGCTTCGCCCCCGGCCGCCGCTCAGGCGACCGCAACGGGGGGCGGCATCGCCCTGGGACGCCGCGCCCCGAAGGCCCCCGGCGGAGGGTCGTCGACGCTGCACGGGACACGGATCACCGAGGTCTCCGGTGGCGGGGCCCCCGCGCCGTCAGCCGCAGCGACCGCGAAAGCGGATGAGCCCACTGCGCCCGCGGAAAAGACCGCACCGGCTGCTGCCACCGCCGAGCCGGAGGCGGACGCGGCGCCCGAGCGCACTGCCGAGCCGGTTCAGTCCGAGCCCACGGTGAACGAGCCCGTCGAGGCCGAGTCGACCGGTACCGCACCTGCCCCCAAGGCCGGTGGCGGACTCAAGCTGGGCGGCGGGTCCAAGGCCAAGGCGCCCGGTGGGAGTACTGCCGGCAAGCTCGTCCTGGGTGGCGCCGCAGGTGCGGCAGCGGCCGCCAACGCGGCCGCTGCGGCCCCCAGCGCCGACGCGGCTGCACAGGCGCCGAGCGCCTCCGCCGGAACCGCCTCGGCCGAGGCCGCACCAGCCGAGTCCAAGCCCGCCGAGTCCAAGCCGGCCGAGGTGACGACGCCCGAGACGAAGCCCGCCGAGAGCGCCGATTCGACGGCCGGGAAGACGGGGGACAAGGCACCGGCCGCAAAGAAGTCGGGCGGGCTCACGCTCGGCGGCGGCTCGACCGCCAAGGCTCCCGGCGGCAAGCCGGGCGGCCTCACCCTGGGCGGCGGCTCCAAGGCCAAGGCCCCCGGCGGGGGTTCCGGAGCGCTATCCCTGGGCGGCGCGGCCGGTGCCGGCGTGGCAAAGGACGCCGACCAGAAGCCCGAGACCGCCACGGCGCCGGCTGCGGCCGAGACCAGTGCGGACGCGGTGCCGCCCGCCGTCGACAAGCCCGCTGACGCCCCTGCGGCCGCGCAGCCGGCAGCCACGCCCCCGGCCGACAAGCCCGCAGCCGCGTCCGACAAGCCCGCAGCCGCGTCCGACAAGTCGGCAGCGGCCGCCGAGAAGCCCGCGGACAAGGCCCCGGTCGAGAAGGCTCCGTCCGAGAAGGTCGAGGCACACGAGGTGCCTGCGGGCCCGACCCCGCCGGCCCGTGCCGTGAAGTTCGTCAAGAAGTTCCTGGCCCGCCACGGCGGCACGGCGGATCTGGTGATCCAGCCGACCGGTCGCCGCGGGATCCGCCTGACCTTCGTCGGTGCCGACGGGGTCCTGGGCGACCACATGGTCGACACGCTGTCCGAGGCGGAAGCCGTCCGGGACTCGATCTCCGGCCTCACCGGCTCGGACTGGACCCGCGAGCTCGTGTCCAGGACCGACGTCCCGGCAGGACACTACAAGCGCATGGCGGGATCGGGCTCCCTGGTCTGAAAGCCCTGATCAACGCACAACGGCCCCGCCATCTGCGGGGCCGTTGTCGTCGTCGCACGGTTTCGGTCGGCCCGAGGACGTGGTCAACCCGCGGCCTTGGTCAACCCGCGGCCCTGGTCAACCCACTGTCTTGGTCGGCCCGGGGACGTGGGCCACCACGACGGTGACCACGCGGCACCAGGCCGGTTTCAGGCCGGCCCTCGCTCGCGGAGGACCCCCGCCGCCCAGAGAGCACCGGTCACGGCGGTGATCGTCCCGGCCAGCGTCACGTGCAGCACCACGAGCAGTTCGGGCACCCCCAGCTGGTACTGCGTGATCCCGATGACCGCCTGCGCCGCGATGAGACCGATCAGGATCGCACCGCGCCGGATGGCCGGCCCCGGTGTACGCAGGGCCATCAGACCGAGCACCAGCCCGATGAGCAGGCACACGTAACCCACCATGAGCTCGGCGTGGAAGTGGACCAGCCACTGGATGGGCAGCTGGAGGCGGTCGGCGGCCTCGACGCGGGCGTCACCGGCGTGGGGGCCGGCACCGGTCACCATCGTGCCCGTGGTCAGCACCCCGGTGAGCAGGACCGCGGAGAGGATGGTGAGCCAGGTCAGGGGCTTGGGCACCACCCGACGGGCGGGGGCGTGGTCGTCCTCCCCGATCCGCGCGAACAGGACGCCCGCGAGCCAGGCCAGCATCATGGACGGCAGCAGGTGCAGGGCGACGGTCCACCAGGCCAGCCCGGCCAGGACCGTGATGCCCCCGATCACCGCCTGCGCCAGGATCCCCGCCGGCATGGCCCACCCGAGCAGCAGGAGACCGCGACGGCGTCCCGCTCGATGGAGCGCGAGCAGCAGGGCCACGGCCACCGCGACCAGCACGAAGGTCAGGAGCCGGTTGCCGAACTCCACCATCTGGTGCAGGGCGGGTGCGGCGCCGGGGACGGGGACGAAGCTGTCCTGGTTGCACTGCGGCCAGGTCTCGCAACCGAGCCCGGAGGCGGTCACGCGGACGGTCACGCCGGTGGTCATGATGCCCACCTGGGCGATCACGTTGGCCAGCGCCAGGCCCTTCTGGAGCCGGCGCGACGGCATGGGCAGCCGGGCCAGCGGTCCCCTCGGGCGTGGGGGCTCGCTCGCGGCCGGAGGTCCGGAGGTCGTGGCGTGCGAAGTCGAGGTCACGCACGTGATTCTAGGCCGGTGCCCGGGCGCGTCCGCGCTCAGGTGAAGGAGAAGTGCCGCACCGCGAGGCCGCCGCAGACCCCGGTCCACACCACCAGGACGAGCGCCGCCAGCGCGGGGAACCCGCCGTCGACCGCGGTGACCAGTGCGCTGGTCAGGGCGTAGGAGGGGACGACGACGAGGAGGTCGTGCACCTGGTCGGGGAGTGCGGCCACCCCGATCGCCAGACCGGCGGCGCCGATGAGGACAAACCAGATGAGGTTGGCCAGGGCCAGGACGATCTCGGCGCGCAGGGTCCCCCCGAGCAGCAACCCCATGGCGGAGAACGCGACCGACCCCAGGGCGATCATCAGCGCACCGACCGCCAACCCCGCTGCTCCCGGGCGCCACCCGAGGCCGGCCGCGATGGCCCCGAGCAGGACGGCCTGGCCGGCCACCAGGATCAGCGTGGCCAGGATCTTCCCGGCGATGATGACGGTGGGCGGCAGCGGGGTCCCGCCGAGGCGTTTGAGCGCCCCGTATCGGCGGTCGAACCCGACGGCGATGGCCTGCCCGGTGAACGCGGTGCCCATGACGGACAGGGTGAGGACCGCGGTGATCGCGTAGTCGATCCGCGGCTGCGGGACGGCGCCGAACTCGATGGCGGTGAGGGCGAAGAGGACGGCCACGGGGATCACCAGGGCCACCAGCAGTTGCTCGCCGTTGCGCAGGAACAGGGTCAGTTCCATCCGGGTCTGCGACGCGGTCATCCGCGCGAGCGACGCCGGCGCCGAGGGCCGGGCGAACGTGCCCGGCGCGAAGCGGTTGGTCGCGGTCTGTGGTTCGGTCATCGCAGTTCCCGTCCGGTCAGATCGAGGAAGACCTCTTCGAGGCTCCTGGTCCGGGTGGCCAGGGAGGTGAGCTGGACGTCGGCCCGCTCGAGGGCCGCGCACAGGGCGGTCATGAGTTCGGGGGAGACCGGGCCGTGGACCTCCAGGACCCCGGCGGTGGGCCCCGTCGTCACCGTGTGTCCCTCGCCCAGGGCCCCGGCCAGGAGTGCTGGCGAGGCCTCGCCGTCGACGACGAGGGTGACGCCCTCGGAGGCTCCCGCCCGCTCGAGTTCGGCGGGCGTGCCGGACGCCACGCGGCGACCGTGGTCGATGATCACGACCTCGTCGGCCAGCGAGGCGGCCTCGTCCATGAGGTGGGTGGTGAGCAGGACCGCCGTGCCGTCCCGGCGCAGGGCGCGGACCAGGTCCCACACGGCGCGGCGCGACTGGGCGTCGAGGCCGGCGGTCGGCTCGTCGAGGAAGACCAGCTCGGGGCGCCCGATCACAGCGATGGCCAGCGAGAGTCGCTGCTGCTGACCACCGGACAGCCGCCGGTAGGGGGTCGCGGTGTGGTCGCTGAGGCCGAGTTCGGCGAGCAGCCAGTCCGGGTCGAGGGGGTCGTCGTAGTACGAGGCGACCAGGCGGACCATCTCGCCCAGCCGCGCGGCGGGGTAGGCGCCACCGCCCTGCAGCATCATGCCGATCCGGCTGCGGACCTGCTGGCGTTCGGCGACGGGGTCGAGTCCCAGGACCCGGACCGACCCGCCGTCCGGTCGGAGGAACCCCTCGCACACCTCGACGGTCGTGGTCTTGCCGGCGCCGTTGGGGCCGAGCAGGGCCATCACCTCACCGCGGCCCAGTCGGAGATCCAACCCGGCCACCGCCGTGGTGTCGCCGAAGCGCTTGACGAGTCCCTCGACGTGGAGCGCGGGGGAGTCGTCGCGTGAGGTCACGCCAGCGATTCTAGGCCGTCGCGACTAGGTGAAGCGCAACAGCCCCGGCCAACGGAACAACGCGATCAGCAGGGCCGCGACGGCCACGACCGTCGCGGCCCAGGCCTGGATGGTGACGAAAGGGGGCAGACCTGCCCCGGGTGGGAGGGTGAAGCACGCGAGGACCGCGCTGACCGCCACCACCGGGACGCGGAACGCCATCCGGGAGGCCCAGGCGGCGAGCGGGATCAGGGCCCACAACACGTACCAGGGTTGGACGACGGGGAAGCACAGGACGATCGCGGCCATGGAGAGCCCGAGCCCACCCACCGGGTTGATCCGGCCGGCCTGGACCGCGAACAACATCCGGACGGTGACCGCGCCGGCCACGACGAGGGCGGCCGCCTGGACCATCACCAGGATCTGGGCGGTGTGGTCGCCGAGGCCCAGGAACTGACCGATCCCGCCCACGATCACGCCCAGCGCGGTGGGGGGAGACAGCCAGCTCCGCAGCGACGTGGCCGCCCCGAGCTTGGTGATCCACCCCAGCCCCGAGGAGGTCGCGAGCATCGCCAGTCCGGTGGTCGCGCCGCTGATCACCAGCATCACGACCGCGGCCCGCACGGTGGCCCACCACCCGCCGCCCCAGCGCCGGGCCAGGGCCATGCCCACGAACCCCAGGGCCACGACGGTCGGTAGCTTGACCAGCGCCGAACCGGTCACCAGGACGGTGCCCAGCACGAAGAGCAGGGCTGTGCGTCTGCCGGAGTCCGGGGAGTCGATGGCGCGGAGCGCCAGCACGAGCCCGACGGCCAGCAGACCCATCATGAGCGACTCGGAGTGGATCCCGGAGACCAGGTGGAACAGCACGAGCGGGTTGGCCACCGCGAGCCACAGCGCGGCCACGTCCGACACGCCGCAGTACTCGGCGAGGCGGGGGACCGCCCACCCCAGCATGAGGATTCCCAGGACCGCCACGACCCGGTGCAGGATCGTGCCCACCACCACGTCGTCGCCGGTGAGGGAGTGGACGGCCTTCTGCACCCCCAGGAACAGCGGACCGTACTGGTTGGGGGTGTCCCGCCAGATGTCCGGGACGTTGACCGTCAGCGCGTGGGAGGTCCCCAGCGCGGAGACCGGGCCGAGTGCGTACGGGTCGGCCAAGGTGTTGCCGATGGCGCCCTGGGCGAGGTAGCTGTAGACGTCCTTGCTGAACATGGGTGGAGCGAGCGCGAGGGGCAGCGCCCAGGAGGCGATGATCCGGTCGAGCGTGGCGCGGTCGATCCGCCCGCTCAGGCGCCCCCGGAGATCGCGCCCCAGGACGTACGGGGCGAGCAGCAGCCAACAGAGCGTCACCACGACCATCCCGGTCATGACGACGGTCATCGAGGACTGCTGCAGCCTGAGCCACAGCCCGAACAACCGCTCGCCGGCGATCGGGTTCTGCAGGACGGGAAGAGCTCCCGCGCCGAGCGCCCCGATTGCCATGCCGACAGCCGCGGTGGTGCCGATTCTCCGGATCCGCCGGAGCCGGGCCAGCTCGACCGTCGAGGCGACTCCGGTGAACTGTTCATCGGTATGGAGCCTCGAGGCCACCGATCCGGCGCCGCGACCTGGGAGGAGTGGTGTCACGGGCTTCTTTCTCCCTTCACCGCGGGTGTCGCAGCTCACCGATATTCGGGTCGTACCGGACTCGCCCGGGGGTGGGGGAATAATTCCGTCACAAGAGTGTTGCGTAATATCAGGTGGTGCGTCCCGTTGGGGCGCACCGAGCATAGCCGGAAGGGAGAGGTGCATGAGCGTGCAGCAGGTCTATGACAGCAGCACACGGCCCGACACCCGCTCGGCGGTCCGCGAACTCCTCTTGGAGCGCGGGGCGCTCACCGCCGTCGAGATCGGGCGGGAACTGGGGCTCACCGCCGCCGGTGTCCGCAGGCATCTGGATCACCTCGTGGAGTCCCACGAGGTCGAACCGGTCCGCACCCGTCCCGCCGGGACGCGCGGCCGGCCGGCCAAGGCGTTCCAGGTCACGGCCACCGGGCGCAACACTGCCCGTCACGGGTACGACCACCTGGCGGCCGAGGCGCTCACGGCGCTGCGCCGCGTCGGCGGCACCGCCGCCGTCGCGGAGTTCGCCCGGGAACGAGTGCGGTCGGTGATCGGACACGTCCGGCCCGCCGACGGCTCGGAGGACGTGGAGCGCGCGGCCATCGACATCGCGGCGGCCCTGACCGACGCGGGCTACGCCTCCTCGGTCGAGGCGGCCGGGACCGGATTGCAGATCTGCCAACACCACTGCCCGGTCTGGAACGTCGCCTCACAGTTCCCCGAACTGTGCGAGGCCGAGCAGGAGGTGGTGTCCGAGATCGTGGGGACCCACGTCCAGCGCCTCGCCACCATCGCAAGCGGAAACTGCGCCTGCACCACGAACATTCCGACAGGGATGGTGACCGCGGACGACCTGGCGGCCACCATCCCCGCTGTGGCCGGCGCGCACGCGTCGGCTCCGACCCCCGAAAGGACAGTGTCATGACCATCACCCCAGATCAGGTGACGGCCGACCTCACAGGGCACGAGCCGACCACAGATGAGGAGAGGATCGCCTCCCTCGGCCAGTACAACTACGGCTGGCACGACTCCGACAGCGCCGGCGCCACCGCCACGCGCGGCATCTCCGAGGCCGTGGTGCGCGACATCTCGGCCAAGAAGAGCGAGACCGAGTGGATGCTCGACAAGCGCCTCAAGGCCTTGGCCACGTTCTACAAGAAGCCCATGCCGACGTGGGGTTCCGACCTCTCGGGGATCGACTTCGACAACATCAAGTACTTCGTCCGTTCCACGGAGAAGCAGGCCACCAGCTGGGAGGACCTGCCCGAGGACATCAAGAACACCTACGACAAGCTGGGCATCCCGGAGGCGGAGAAGCAGCGCCTCGTGTCCGGCGTCGCCGCGCAGTACGAGTCCGAGGTCGTCTACCACCAGATCCGTGAGGACCTGGAGGCCCAGGGCGTCATCTTCATGGACACCGACACCGCGCTCAAGGAGCACCCCGAGTACTTCACCGAGTACTTCGGTTCGGTGATCCCGGCTGGCGACAACAAGTTCTCCGCGCTCAACGCGGCGGTCTGGTCGGGCGGCTCGTTCATCTACGTCCCGAAGGGTGTCCACGTGGACATCCCGCTCCAGGCCTACTTCCGCATCAACACGGAGAACATGGGTCAGTTCGAGCGGACGCTCATCATCGTCGACGAGGGTGCCTACGTGCACTACGTCGAGGGCTGCACGGCGCCGATCTACAAGTCGGACTCGCTGCACTCGGCCGTGGTGGAGATCATCGTCAAGAAGGGCGGCCGCTGCCGCTACACGACCATCCAGAACTGGTCGAACAACGTCTACAACCTCGTCACCAAGCGGGCCCGCGCCGAAGAGGGCGCGACCATGGAGTGGATCGACGGCAACATCGGTTCCAAGGTGACGATGAAGTACCCGGCGGTCTGGCTGACCGGCGAGTACGCCAAGGGCGAGGTTCTCTCCGTGGCGTTCGCTGGTGAGGGACAGCACCAGGACACCGGTTCCAAGATGCTGCACCTGGCACCCAACACGTCGTCGAACATCGTCTCCAAGTCGGTGGCGCGGGGTGGCGGACGCTCCGCGTACCGCGGTCTGGTCCAGATCAACGCCGGCGCAAAGGGCTCCAAGTCCAACGTCGAGTGTGATGCGCTGCTGGTCGACAACATCAGCCGCTCGGACACGTACCCCTACATCGACATCCGCGAGAACGATGTGTCGCTGGGGCACGAGGCCACGGTCTCCAAGGTGAGCCAGGACCAGATGTTCTACCTCATGAGCCGCGGCCTGGCCGAGGACGAGGCCATGGCGATGATCGTGCGAGGATTCGTCGAGCCGATCGCCAAGGAGCTCCCCATGGAGTACGCCCTCGAGCTCAACCGCCTGATCGAACTCCAGATGGAAGGATCGGTGGGTTGACCCCGATGACCGAGACAACGACACCCACCACCGGATCCGGTGCGACGCCGGTGAAGAACCGCGACGGCATCGTCGTGAACGCCACCAAGGGCGACCAGTTCTCCTCCTTCGACGTCGGTGCCTTCGAGGTGCCGGTGCACAAGGACGAGATCTGGCGCTTCACCCCGCTCAAGCGGCTGCGTGGGATCCACGACGGATCCAACGTCGCGGCCACCGGCAATCTGCTGGTGTCCGTGGCCGAACGGGACGGTCTGACCGTCGAGACCGTCAGCACCAGCGACAAGCGGATCGGCCAGGCAGGCGCACCGCGCGACCGGGTCGCCGCCCAGGCCTTCAGCTCCGTCGAGCACGCCACGGTGCTCACCGTGGCCAAGGAGACCGTGCTGGACGAGCCCGTGTACCTCACGGTCGACGGTCCGGGGGAGGGCCAGCTGGCCTACGGCCACGCGCAGATCCGCCTGGAGCCGTTCGCCAACGCCACGTTCGTGGTGGACCAGCGCGGCGGGGGGACGATCGCCGAGAACGTCGAGTTCGTCGTGGGCGACTCCGCCCACCTCGAGGTCATCCTGATCCAGGACTGGGACGACGACGCTCTGCACCTGGCCAATCACCACCTGCAGGTCGGCCGCGACGCGACCCTCACCTACACCGCCGTGACCTTCGGCGGCGAGGTGGTGCGGATCGCGCCGTTCGCGAACTTCACGGCTCCCGGTGGCTCGGTGACGATCAACGGTCTGTACTACGCGGACGACGGCCAGCACATCGAGCACCGTCTCCTGGTGGACCACTCGGTTCCGCACTGCACCTCACGCATCCTCTACAAGGGCGCGCTGCAGGGCGACGCGAACTCGAACCTGCCCGACGCGCACACCGTGTGGATCGGTGACGTCATCATCCGCGCCGCGGCCGAGGGCACCGACACCTACGAGATGAACCGCAACCTCGTCCTCACCGACGGGGCGCGCGCCGACTCCGTGCCGAACCTCGAGATCGAGACCGGCGAGATCGCCGGTGCGGGTCACGCCAGCGCCGTGGGGCGTTTTGACGAGGAGCACCTGTTCTACCTGATGTCGAGAGGCATCCCCGAGGCCGACGCGCGTCGACTCGTGGTCCGCGGGTTCTTCGGCGAGGTGATCAACCGCATCGGCGTGCCCGAGGTACGCGAGCGGATCACCGAGGCCGTCGAGCTGGAGCTGCAGTCCTCCGGGATCTGACTCCCGGCTCCTCCGCCAGACCATCCCCCGAAGACTTCTGAAGAAGATTGCGAGCACATCAATGACCATTCTCGAGATCAAGGGCCTCACCGCCCGCGTCGCCGCGACCGACGCCTCCGCTGAGACCGTGGACATCCTCAAGGGCGTCGACCTGACCATCGAGTCCGGGAAGACCCACGCGATCATGGGCCCGAACGGTTCCGGCAAGTCGACCCTGGCGTACGTCATCGCCGGTCACCCCAAGTACGAGGTCACCGGCGGCACCGTCACCCTCGACGGGCAGGACGTCCTGGCGATGACCGTCGACGAGCGGGCCCGTGCCGGTCTGTTCCTGGCCATGCAGTACCCCACCGAGATCCCCGGGGTCTCCACCGCCAACTTCCTGCGCACCGCGGCCACCGCCGTGCGCGGCGAGGCGCCCAAGCTGCGGCACTGGATCAAGGAGGTCAAGGAGGCCATGACCGACCTCGACTTCGACCCGGCCTTCTCCGAGCGCAACGTCAACGAGGGCTTCTCCGGCGGCGAGAAGAAGCGCCACGAGATCCTCCAGCTGGACCTGCTCAAGCCCAAGATCGCCGTCCTGGACGAGACCGACTCCGGCCTCGACGTGGACGCGCTCCGCGTGGTGTCCGAGGGCGTCAACCGCTACAAGTCCGAGGAGAACGGCGGCGTCCTGCTCATCACGCACTACACCCGGATCCTGCGGTACGTGAAGCCCGACGAGGTCCACGTCTTCGTGGACGGCCGGATCGCCGCCTCCGGCGGTGCCGAGCTGGCCGACGAGCTCGAAGCCGAGGGGTACGAGAAGTACCTCGCGCCCACGAACGCCTGATCAGACAGCTGGGAGAACATGACAGCGACCCTCGACCTCACCGCCATCCGCTCGGATTTCCCGATCCTGCAGCGGACTGTCCGTGACAACAAGCCCCTGGTCTACCTGGACTCCGGGGCGACCTCGCAGCGCCCGATCCCGGTGCTCGACGCCGAGCGGGACTTCCTCCTGACGGCCAACGCGGCCGTCCATCGCGGTGCGCACCAGCTCGCCGAGGAGGCCACGGACGCCTACGAGGGTGCCCGGGCGGACATCGCCGGGTTCGTGGGGGCCGGGGTCGACGAGATCGTCTTCACCAAGAACGCCACCGAGGCCCTGAACCTCGTGGCGTTCGCGCTCGGCGACGACCGCTTCGGCGAGTACGCCGTCGGCCCCGGGGACGAGGTCGTGATCAGCGAGCTCGAGCACCACGCCAACCTGGTGCCGTGGCAGGAGCTGTGCCGGCGCACGGGGGCCACCCTGCGCTGGTACGGGATCACCGATGACGGCCGGATCGACCTCGACTCCCTCGAACTGACCGACGCGGTCAAGGTCGTGGCGGTGACCCACCAGTCCAACGTCACCGGAGCGGTGACGGACGTGGCCCGGGTCGTCGCATCCGCCAAGGAGGTCGGTGCGCTGGTCGTCCTGGACGCCTGCCAGTCGGTACCGCACATGGCGGTGGATTTCCACGAGCTGGGCGTCGACTTCGCCGCGTTCTCCGGGCACAAGATGCTCGGCCCCACGGGGATCGGCGTCCTCTACGGGCGCCGTGAGCTGTTGAAGGCCATGCCTCCCGTGCTCACCGGCGGTTCGATGATCGCGACCGTGACCATGGAGGCGACGACCTACGCCGATCCTCCGCAGCGTTTCGAGGCCGGCGTGCCGATGGTGTCCCAGGCTGTGGGCCTTGCCGCCGCGGTTCGTTACCTCCAGTCCGTGGGCATGGAGACGATCGCCCGGCACGAGGAGTCACTCACCGTGGCCGCCCTCGAGGCACTGGGCCAGATCCCCGGCATCAGGATCGTCGGGCCGACCGACATGGTCTCCCGCGGCGGGGCCGTGTCCTTCGTGGTCGACGGAGTCCACGCCCACGACGTGAGCCAGGTCCTCGACGACGACGGAGTGGCCGTGCGGGTGGGACACCACTGCGCGTGGCCGCTGCACCGCCGGCTCGGGGTACAGTCCACGGTCCGGGCCTCGTTCGCGCTGTACAACACCCTCGACGAGGTCGAGGTGCTGGCGCGGTCGATCCGCCGCGCTCAGGAGTTCTTCGGAGTCGGAGGGGGGCTCAAGTGAAGCTCGAGCAGATGTACCAGGAGGTCATCCTCGACCACTACCGGCGCCCGCTGCACAGCGGTCTCCGGGAGCCCTTCGGGGCCGAGGTGCACCACGTCAACCCGACCTGTGGCGACGAACTGACGCTTCGCCTGCAGCTCACCGAGGACCTCGGCACCGTGCAGGACGTCTCGTACGAGGCCCAGGGGTGCTCGATCAGCCAGGCCTCCGCCTCGATGATGGCCGAGCTCATCGTCGGCCGCCCCGTCACGGAGGCACTTGAGGTGTTCGACGCCTTTCACGCGATGATCTCCTCACGCGGGCAGAATCAGGGAGACGAGGAACTTCTCGACGACGCGGTGGCCCTCTCCGGGGTGTCCCGCTACCCGGCGCGCGTCAAGTGCGCGCTGCTGGGATGGATGGCCTTCAAGGACGCGCTCACGCAACAGACCGAACGCCCATCAGGAGTGATGACATGACTGAGCAGATGACACCTGCCAACAACCCGGAAGCCGGCTCCGCGACGCCGTCGACGGGGAACGCCGTGGGCTCCGCCCGCGACCGCGAGTTCAAGCCGGACCCCAACCGTCCGGTGCAGTCCGAGGAGGACCTGGCGCTGGTCGCCGACCTCGAGGAGGCCATGCGCGACGTGGTGGACCCCGAACTCGGCATCAACGTGGTGGATCTGGGTCTGGTCTACGACATCTGGGTCCGCCCGGGCAAGACCGAGGGTTCGACCATCGCCCGCGTCGACATGACGCTGACCTCGGCCGAGTGCCCCCTCACCGACGTGATCGAGGACCAGGCGCAGAGCGCGACCGTCGGCGCCGATCTGGTCAACGAGTTGGAGCTCAACTGGGTCTGGATGCCGCCGTGGGGCCCGCAGAAGATCACCGATGACGGCCGGGAGCAGCTCCGCGCCATCGGCTTCACCGTCTGAGCACGTCCCTGACGACACAGGTCGCCCGCCCGTCCAGAACGGGCGGGCGATCGTCGTCTCCGGGCACCTCGAGTTCCAGCGCACCTCTGTTCCTAGACGGCTGCTCCGGCGCCGGGATGGCGCGGGTCCTTCCTGAGGACCGCCGCGACCATCCCGGCCTTTCCGCGTACCGGCATGGTGACCCACATGTCCCACATCGCCCGCGCCACCTGATACGAGGGGCTCGTGCCCCCGAGGAACCACTGTTGCCGGCGTCCGTCGATCAGACCGAACGCATTGAACAGCTGCCGGAGAGTCCGGCTGTCGGCTCGCAGGAGTACCCGGAGCCCGACCCGGTGCAGCGCGGTGCTCGCCGGGGAGCGGGGCGCGGGAATCGGGAAGCCGGACCCCAGCGCGTGCACTGCCGCCGGGACCGCCGCGAGCATCGCGGCCACCGAGTACCCCGTTGCCGCATGCCCGTGCCCACCCGCGGTGCCGAAGGCCTCGATGCGCGGATCGGTGGAGGCCCGATCGCTGGAAGCCCGACCTCTGGAAGCGCCGGGACGCGGCAGGAGCGGGATCCGCACCCGCTCCACGGCCAACGGGGCGTCGATCGCCGACCCGGCGACGCCGCGGCGCAGGAGCCTCGAGCGCAGGCGGGCTGCCAGGACGGCGGGATCGGGAGCGGGCAGACCCGCCAGACACGTCTCCTCCAGGAGGACCCGGTCGGCGCCCAGGGGGATCGCGTACAGGAAGCTGGGGCCCGCCTCGTCGTCGTCGTCGTGGTCTGTCCGCCAGTCCATGAACAGGGCCGACTCACCGCCGAGGGCGGGGGCGGCCCCGGCGGCGTCCACGACGATCCCGTAGGCGGTCTGGAGCGGACCGTGATTGCCGGCACCGCCGGCGCCGCGGCAGTCCACCACGCGGTGGGCGCGGGCGAGCAGGCCGGGTAGGCGGGAGTCGTCGACCGTCGACTGTTCGATGCTCACCCCGGGCCCGAGGGGCAGGGCGTCGCGCAGGCGGGTGTTGTCGAATACGCAGTAGTCCCGGTCCAGAACCGCCCGGTCAGGGGAGTAGAGCGCGGGCCCGGGCACCGAGTGCGCCAGCACGTCCACGCCACAGGCGTCCTCGGCGAGCCACGGCGGGAGCTGGTCGCCCCAGAGCGAGAGCGTCTGGCGCCACGGCGCGTCGGGTTGGGGGTCGATCGCCAGCACGCTCAGACCCGTGGCAGCGCAGCGGGAGGCGAGCGCGCGGCCGGCCGGACCCAGGCCGACGACCGCGACGTCGAACAGACCGTCCCCCGTAGCATCCATCAGAGGTGACAGTACCGCCGAACAGAGGAGATCGACGTGCCGGGAGCGTTCTTTGCGCAGGTCGGCGAGGGCCGGTTCGAGTCCTCGCCGCTGACGGCGGGACCGTGGTCACCGGACTCCCAGCACGCCGGCCCGCCGAGTGCGCTCCTGGTGCGGGCGATGGAGCTCGTCGAGGGGCCTCCCGGGGTCCGACTGTCCCGCGTCTCGGTGGATGTGCTGGGCCCCGTCCCCGTGGCCCCCCTGGACGTCGAGGTGCGCACCGTGCGACCGGGGCGCAGCGTGGAACTCCTCGAGGCCTCGGCCTCGGTGGACGGTCGGCCCGCGCTGGTGGCCCGGGGCTGGCGGATGCGCAGCACGCCGGAGGACTTTCCCGTCCACGGCACCCACGCCGGTCCCGCCGTGCCCGACGCCCCGCACCAGCGCGGCCCGATGATGTCCTTCGCCCACGCCGACGGGTACCTGTCGGTGGTCGATTTCTCCTTCGACTCCGGTGACGGCGACGCCCTCGGACCGGCCTCGGCGTGGGGGCGGAGCCGGGTAGGCCTGGTCGAGGGGGAGGACATGACCGGGTGGCAGCACACGGTTCTGGTCGCGGACTCCGCCAGCGGGATCTCCCTGGCCACCGACCCGCTGCGGTTCCCGGCGATCAACTGCGACCTGGTGGTCTCGCTGCACCGCGAACCCGAACCGGGGTGGGTGCATCTGCAGTCCGAGACGGTGGGCGGGCCCGGCAGCGGCATCCTCACCGACACGCTCCTGTCCGACGACCGGGGCCGGATCGGCCGCAGCGTCCAGAACCTGTACGGCCGCAGTCTGGGGTGAGGCGGGTTTCAAAACGCAGGCGGTCGCGGAACGGCCTCACCCCGCGGCAGCGGAGACCCACGTCACCGGACTCGTCGCGCGCCCGGGTGCGCAGGTAAAGTAGCGGATTGGCCCGAACCTCCCTGTGAGGACAGGCCTTCTAGACTTCCCCAGCTGCAGACGAGGTACCCGCGCACGTGATCACCATCGACGACCTGGAGGTGCGCGCCGGCGTGCGCACCCTGCTCCACATGGACGGGTCCTCGCTGCGGGTCCAGCCCGGCGACCGGATCGGCCTGGTGGGCAGGAACGGCGCAGGTAAGACGACGACGTTGCGGATCCTGGCCGGGGAGGGTGAGCCGTACGCGGGCACCGTCGTCCGGACCAGCGAGCTGGGTTATCTGCCGCAGGATCCCCGCGAGGGCAACATGGATCAGCTCGCGCGCAGCCGGGTCCTGTCAGCCCGCGGCCTGGACGTGCTGATGGTCGAGATGACCGAGTCCCAGGACCAGATGGTCGCGGCCGCCGACGACGCCGCGATGGACAAGGCGGTGCGCCGATACGGACGGCTGGAGGACCAGTTCTCCGCCCGCGGCGGGTACGAGGCCGAGAGCGAAGCGGCCCGCATCTGCGCGAGCCTCGGGCTCGAGGACCGGATCCTCGGCCAGAACCTGGGCACCCTCTCGGGCGGTCAGCGCCGCCGCGTGGAGCTGGCCCGCATCCTCTTTGCCGCCTCCGACGGCGCCGGCAAATCGCAGACAATGCTGCTGTTGGACGAGCCCACCAACCACCTCGACGCCGACTCCATCACCTGGCTGCGCTCGTTCCTCGAGAAGCACGAGGGCGGGCTGATCATCATCTCGCACGATGTCGAGCTGCTCGAGGCCGTGGTCAACCGCGTGTGGTTCCTCGACGCCGTACGCGGGGAGATCGACGCGTACAACATGGGCTGGCAGAAGTACCTCGACGCCCGCGCGACCGACGAGGCCCGTCGCCGTCGCGAGCGCGCGAATGCCGAGAAGAAGGCCTCCGCGCTCAAGACGCAGGCCGCCAAGCTCGGCGCCAAGGCCACCAAGGCGGCCTCCGCCAAGCAGATGATCCGCCGCGCCGAGACCATGCTGAACGACCTCGACGAGGTGCGCGTCTCCGACAAGGTGGCGCACATCAAGTTCCCGACGCCCGCCGCCTGTGGCAAGACCCCGTTGTACGCCAAGGGGCTCACCAAGATGTACGGCTCGCTCGAGGTGTTCGCCGGGGTGGACCTGGCCGTGGACAAGGGCAGCCGCGTGGTGGTCCTGGGCTACAACGGCGCCGGCAAGACCACCCTGCTCAAGCTGCTCGCCGGGGTGGAGCGCACCGACGGCGAGGGCGGAGTGGTCTCCGGTCACGGCCTGAAGATCGGCTACTTTGCCCAGGAGCACGACACCCTGGACATGGAGACGAGCGTGTGGGAGAACATCCGCCACGCCGCCCCGGATGCCGGCGAGCAGGACCTACGCAGCCTGTTGGGGGCGTTCATGTTCACCGGCCCGCAGCTCGAGCAGCCGGCGGGCACGCTCTCCGGCGGTGAGCGGACGCGTCTGGCGCTGGCGGGCCTGGTGTCCTCGGCGGCCAACGTGCTGCTGTTGGACGAGCCCACCAACAACCTCGACCCGATCTCCCGCGAGCAGGTCCTCGACGCCCTGCGCACCTACGAGGGCGCGGTCGTCCTGGTCACCCACGATCCGGGCGCCGTCCGCGCCCTGGAGCCCGAGCGGGTCATCATCCTGCCCGACGGCACCGAGGACCTGTGGAACCAGGAGTACATGGAGATCGTCGAACTGGCCTAGGGATCGCCGCGGGCGGGTGCGGCAGCTCCGGTCACATCTCCTTCAGAGGCCTCGCGGGGACGTGTCGAGCGGTCTACGGTGAAGGTGACCTCGGTGCGCACCGGTCTGACGGGTGCACCGTCGACCGCGTCCCTAAAGGAGCACTCATGGAGGCCAAGCCAGTTGTCGTCGGAGTCGATGGGGGACCGGATTCGATTCGCGCCCTGGAATGGGCGGCCGACTACGCCCGCACCGTCGAGGCACCCCTGGTCGCCGTGACCGCCTTTGACCTCCCGACCATTTACGGCCCCTACGCGATGGTCGGCTGGGAGAGCTCCACCGAGCTGGAGAACCAGGCCCGCAGCATGCTCGCTGACGCCGTTCGGAACACCCTCGGCGAGGACGCTCTGGTGGATCAGCGGGTGATCCGTGGACACCCGGCGGAAGTGATGGTCGCGGCGTCGGGCGACGCCCGTCTGGTCGTGATGGGCAGCCGCGGACATGGCGGCTTCGCGGGAATGGTGATGGGATCGGTCAGCCAGCACGTCGTGTCCCATGCGCGGTGCCCGGTGGTCGTCCTGCCGCACCAGGATCACAAGACCAGCTAGCTGCGGCGCCGTTCAGCTCCATAGCAGCGTCACCTATCACACAGGGAACCCTTACCTGTGCCGTAACTCGCTGAGCTGAGACAATCGCCCGTATGGACCTCGTCTTCAGCATCGTTCTCATCCTGCACTTCATCGGCCTCGCCGGCATCATCGGCGGTTGGCTCGCCACCATCAAGGCCCCCTACATGGCCAAGGGCATCCTCCACGGCGCGATCCTCCAGGTGGTCACCGGCCTCATCCTCGTCGTTCTCCGCGAAATGGAGGATGGCTTCGAGGTCAACCACATGAAGATCGGCATCAAGCTCCTCGTCGCGCTGGTCATCCTCGTGGTCGCGATCGTCGGCGTCCGCAAGGAGGCCCGGGCGCAGGGCAGCACCCGCACGCTCGCCAACGTCGCCGGCATCCTCGGCGTGGTCAACGTCGCGATCGCCGTGCTCGTCTGAGTCGCGCAACCGATCGCGTACTGCTCCGCCCCCCGACTCCTGTCGGGGGGCGGTTCGCGTTCACAGTCCGGTGGGCACTGCAGGCCCCGAGTCGTCGGGTAACCACTGCGGTGCAACAGCTTCTTCAGCAGTCCCAGCCACGCCTCGCGCTGACCTCGACGTGGTCAGCGCGGCCGAGAGGGCCAGGCACGTCTTCCGCCATGGTCGCTCCTCGTCGTCGTCTTCTAGTCTTTATCGGCACCAACACAACGTCGCCGGGCCTCGACTGGCGTGAAGAACTCCTCGTAGTCAGCAATCTCTATGAGGTCGAGGAAACTCGGGGCACACACGTAGCGGATCGCGGCGAGGCGCACCTTCACCCCTGGGAGCTCATCGGCCAGTCGCGCGGCGATCGCACGTCCCTCGCCGTACCAGACAGCGGGGCTCACGCCGTCGCTCCACAGGGGGACACCGTAGCCGTAACCGGGCAGGCCTAGCGCGTCGCCTGACTCGCCGGAGCCGGTGCCGTAGTCGACGAAGCCGCGACGCCAGTCCTCGTTCCACCGGCGCAGCCGTTCCTCGAGGTCGGCGGTGAGCCCGAGACTGCGGGGCGAGGAGAAGCGCGCCAGTCCGGACTTGCTGCGGAGCCTGGGCGTTTCGTAGTACGGGAGCCAGCCTGCCCAGATACCCCATTCGACGCCGTACTCCGGCATGAGTCGAAGCTCCCCGGTCGGGTCCGGGTCGGGCTCGTTGCCCGGCATCCGCCACCCTGTCTCGCGCGTGAAGAGTCCGGTCAACGCGCAAACGTAATCCAGCTGGTCGGCGGCGATCTCGCACACCACGTACTTCTCGGCGCAGCAGTACACGAAGTGCTCCGGGTAGTACTCGCTGAGTTGCTCCGCGAGCGCGTGGCCGCGGTCGAGCCACGCCATCTCGTCGAATCCGACGGACCACACCGGCTGATCGACCGGCCGGTCGCCGAGGTGGAGGAAATTGTCCTTGAACTGCACGACCCAATTCTCGATCTCGTTCCGCAGCTCCTCCGGGATCTGGAGGTCGCCTGCTACGCCCTGGTTGTAGCCGGGATGGCCGGGAGGGAAGACGTCGGGGGATGCGGAAATGTAGGGCCGGTAGTCGACGACCGGGTGGAGCGCGACAAAGCGGCGATCCATCGGGCCCGGGTCCACCTCGACCCGGCACGCCGCACGGCACAGGTGCGACGCACGCAGCCCGCAAGAGGTTCCATCCGGCGAGACACGCATGGGCCGAGGCTATCCGGAAGTCAACGATCCGTTGAGCGGCATCGCCTGGACTATCAGTACGACTGTGGAAACACGAACGGGATCATCTCCGCTACTCCAGTACCGCGGCGAGGTACGCCCGCACGAGTCGAGCACCCACGTTTCCGGGCAGCCGCTCGATCGCGGCCAGCAGCGGCGCCATCCCAGAACTCGCGTCGCCCGCGCTGCCGTCGGAGTCGCTTTCGCCGGAAGGACCAGCGAGCACGCCGGCCACCATCGCGTGCACGTCGTCCTCGGGCAGCGCGAGGAGGTCGGCGGGGGAGAGGTCGCCACGGTCCAGGGCGTCCAGCACCTCGGTGAACTCGGGCGGTGGGAGCGGCGCCGGCAGTCCGCGCACCTCGTCCGCGGCGTCGAGCGCGACGCGGAGAATCTCGTCGACCAGCCCTTCGGTCACCGGGGTGAGGGTCAGGTGGGACGACGACAACAAGGCCCCGCGCTCCTGCCGGTACGCCGGCTGCGCCTGGACGGAGATGCCTCGGCGACCACACGCATCCGCCCACAGATGCGGATGGATCCGTCGGCCACTGGGAGCGGCCTCGTCGGAGACAACAGCGATCAGGGGGCCGGGATCGGAGTCGATCACCCGCAACCCCTCGATGGCGGACAACCCCTCGGTGAGCCGGGCGGTCGCGCGGGCGGTCCGAGCGACGAGCTCGCGCTGGCCGTCGTCGCCCAGCGCTGCGAGTACCGCCCACGCGGCGGCGGCGGGCTCCAGCGGTTTGGACCCCGCCAGGGTGGGGTTGACCACCGGGTAGCCGGGCCAGTCCACAGTGGCGAACCACGACGCGCGGTGCCGGGCCCGACCGCGGCTCAGCAGCACCGAGGTCCCCTTGGGGGCGAATCCGTACTTGTGCAGGTCGGCCGAGATGCTGGTGACGCGGGCGATGCGCAGGTCCCACGCCGGGGCGGGCTCGACATCGGCCCGATCGGCGGTGGGATCGCCGGTGGGCTGGCCTCCAACGGGCCCCGGCCAGAACGGCAGCACCAGCCCACCCAGGCAGGCGTCCACGTGGAGCCCGATGCGGGAATCGTGCCGGGCCTCGAGCCCTGCGGCCACCTGCGCGACCGGGTCGATCACGCCGGTGGGGTAGGAGGGCGCCGACACCACCACCAGGCAGGTGTCGGCATCCACCGCATCCAGCAGGTCCTCGGCGGCGACCCGGCCCGTGGCGGGATCCACCTCCACGCCCACGAAGCGCATCCCCAGGACGTGCGCGGCCTTGCGGAACGCCGCGTGGGCGGTCACCGGCGCGACGATCGTGCCGCCGCTGCCGGGCGCCCGACCCGCGACCTCCCGGGCGGCCAGACACGCGAGCATGCAACTCTCGGTGCCGCCCGACGTGACGAGGCCGAACACCTCGTCGTCGTCGTTCTTGTTCTTGTTCTTGTGGTTGGCGTTGTCGTTGTCGCCGGTCTTGTCCCCGGCGTCCCCGCCCAGGATCTCCCGCACCCGGCGCACGATCCCCCCGTGGATCTGGGCGACTGACCCGAACACCGTGGGGTCGAGGCCGTTGACGCCGTGCGCCAGGGCGGCGGCGCGGATGGCCAGCTCATCGAGTCCCGCGATCCCGGAGTCGTAGACGTAGGACAGGACCCGGCCGCCGGTGGTGGGGGGATCGGAGGCGCGCATCGCCGCGAGCTCCTCGAGGGCCTGCGCGCCGCGACGGGCGATCAGGGTCTCGAGGTGATCGGCCGCCAGGGGATCGGTCTGAGGGGGAACTGTCATGCGGGCTCCGTCCATCGCGGGTACTCGCGGCCGAGGGCGCGGATCACCGGCAGGCTCGCAGCGGTGAGCAGGGCGGGGACGAGGGAGAAACCCAGCACGATGGCCCACTGTGCGGAGTCCGGTTGGTCGGCGACCCCGCCGGAGAGGAAGCCCCCGAACGCCAGCAGCGCGAGCACCACCACCGGGCCCAGGGCCATCGAACCGGTCTCCGACGCCGTCCACAGCCCGCTCATCGCCCCGCTGCGCCGGCGACCGCCGAGCTCGCGGTCCATGTCGGTGGCGTCCGGCAGCATCGACATCGGCAGCGCCTGCATCCCGGCGTAGGCGACGCCCGCCATGGCGACGGGGAGGTGGATCCACGCGCCGGGCCAGAAGCCTGCGCCGACGAGCATGAGTGCTGCGACGGTGAACAGCAGCGTGGCCCCGGTGAGCGCGGTGATCTTCCCGCGCGCGTGCGCCAGCCGGGTCCACAGCGGCATCACCAGCAGGGCGGGGGCGATCAGGGCGACGAACAGACCGGTGAGGGCGGCCTCGTCGCCCAGCACGTAGGTCGCGACGTACTGTCCGCCCGCGAGCATCACCGCGGTGGCCACGGCCTGCAGACAGAACAGGGCCACGAGCAGTCGGAACGGCCGGGTCACGCGGAGGGCCTCGAGCCCGTCGCGGTACTGACGCCCGAGGTCGCCCACCTGGGCATCGGCCCGCAGCACGGTTCGGCGGCCCGCGCCGAAGATCGACCACAGCATCCCCGCGAGCATGAGCGCCGCCACGGCCACCGCCATCACCACGTACCCCGTGGCCCCGCCGCCGGCGGCCTCGCGCAGCGCCGGTCCACCGCCGCCGACCACCAGGATCGTCCCGGCCAGCACCGCGACCCGCCACGCGAGGATCGTCACCCGGACACCCGAGTCCCCGGTGAGCTCCGCCGGCAGCGCCAGGTAGGGAACCTGGAAACACGAGTACGCCAGCGAGGCCAGCAGGAAGAAGCCCATCACCCACGCGCCGGCCGCGGCCGTGCCCCACTGGGTGGGCGCGGAGAACGTGGCCACGAAGAGCAGCGGCAGGGCGAGCGCCCCGAACAGCATGAGGCTGGTGCGGTAGCCGGTGCGATGGGAGGCCCGGTCGGAGAGCGCGCCGATGAGCGGGTAGGCCAGCACGTCGATCACCTTGGGGACCAGCACCAGGACCGTCGCCACCGCGGCCGCGACGCCGATCGAGTCCGTCAGGTAGTACGCCAGCACCAGCCCGGGCAGGGTGCCGAACGCCCCGGTGCCCAGGCTGCCCGCAGCGTAGGAGGCGAGGAGGCCGCCCGAGGGCCGGCCGCCGGGCACCTCGGACGACCCGTCGTCGGCGCGAGGGGCGTCGCCGGGCGCTCGCGCGGTGGTCATGGACCGACTCTAGGGCGGCTCAGGTCATCGATAAGTCAGTTCCGCACACCCCGCTCCCGCGAAACGTGTGCGGAACTGACTTATCGATGAAACGCGCGGAGGGGTCAGCCGCGCCAGTCGAAGGTGTCCGGGTCCGGGCCCGAGCGGGTGCCGTTGTGCAGGGCCGAGATGGAGGCCATCTGCTCCTCTGTCAGCTCGAAGTCGAACAGGTCCAGGTTCTGCCGCATCCGCTCCGGGCTGGAGGACTTGGGGAAGACGATGTCGCCGCGCTGGATCACCCACCGCAGCACCACCTGGGAGACCGAGCGGTCGACCTGCTCCGCCAGCGCGATGAGCTGCGGGTCGCCGAACACCGCGCCCTGCGCGAGCGGGCTCCACGCCTGGACCGCGATCCCGCGATCGGCGCAGGCCGCGCGCACCTCGTCGTTGACGAAGTAGGGGTTGGACTCGATCTGATTGACAGTCGGCGTGCTCAGCCCGGCCTCGGCCAGGCGAGCCAGGTTGGCGGGGGTGAAGTTGGAGACGCCGATCGAGTCGACCGCGTAGTCGGCCCGGATGCTCTCCATGGCCTCCCACACGCGGGAGACGTCCTCGTGCATCGCCAGCGGCCAGTGCACCAGGAACAGGTCGATCCGGCCGCCGAGGGCCTCGAGTGAGCGCTCGGCGGACTCGCGGGCGGCCGCGCGCTTGTGGAAGCTGTTGTTGAGCTTGGTGGTGATCCACAGCTCGTCGCGCGACAGCCCGGACGCGGCGATCGCGCGGCCGACGCCCTCCTCGTTGCCGTACATCTGCGCGGTGTCGAGGTGGCGGTACCCGGCCTCGAGTGCGTCGGAGACGACCTTCTCGGTATCGGCCGGGGGAACCTGGTAGGTCCCGAAGCCGAGCTGGGGGATCGAACGTCCGTCGTTGAGTCGGATGAGCGGGATCTGCGGGGTGGGAGCAGTCATGCAAACACCGTACGCCCGTACCGGGATCAGTCGCGACCGGTCCGCAGCGAGGCCTCCACGAGGTCGAGCATCGCGCTCACGTGCGCGGTCCCACGGCCGGTGGCCAGGTGCGTGATGAGACCGTCGAGCACGATGTCCAGGTAGACGCGCAGCACGTCGTCGGGCACGTCCGTGCGCATCCGCCCGGAAGCCTTCTGCTCCCGCAGCCGGGCCAGCACGGCGGCGTCGACCTCGGCCTGGCGGTCCGTCCACCGCTCACGGAAGACGGGGTCGGTGCGGATCCGGCGGGCGATCTCCAGACGGGTGCCGAGCCACGTGAACTCCTGCGGGTCGGCCAGGATCTCCCGCATCACCTGGACCAGCCCCTGCTCGGCGACGGTGGCCGCCATCGCCTCGGCGTCGTCGTGGGCCAGCGCGAGGAAGAGCGCGTCCTTGTCGTCGAAGTGGTGGAAGATGGCACCCCGGCTCAGGCCGGTGGCCTCCTCCAGGCGCCGGACCGTGGCGCCCTCGAACCCGAACTCGGCAAAGCACTCGCGCGCCCCCGACAGGATCTCGCGGCGCCGGGCGTCCATGTGGTCCTGACTGACCCTGGGCATGTGAATCCTTACGCTGGGAGACGCCAACGGCGGGCCGGCCGACCGGAGTGGTTCCGGGGCCGACCCGCCGTCGGGCGCGGATCAGGAGGCGCGGATCAGGAAGCTGGGATCAGCTCTTGATCATGTTGCGCAGCACGTACTGCAGGATGCCGCCGTTGCGGTAGTACTCAGCCTCGCCGGGGGTGTCGATGCGCACCTTGGCGTCGAACTCGACCTTCGAGCCGTCCTCCTTGGTGGCGACGACCTTGACCGACTTGGGCGTGGTGCCGTTGTTCAGCTCCGCGATGCCCGTGATGTCAAAGGACTCCGTGCCGTCCAGGCCGAGGGTCCCGTGCGACTCGCCCTCGGGGAACTGCAGCGGGATGACGCCCATGCCGATGAGGTTGGAGCGGTGGATGCGCTCGAACGACTCGGTGATGACGGCCTTGACCCCCAGCAGGCTGGTGCCCTTGGCGGCCCAGTCGCGCGAGGAGCCCGTGCCGTACTCCTTGCCGCCGATCACGACGAGCGGGATGTTCTGCTCGGCGTAGTTCTGCGCGGCGTCGTAGATGAACGCCTGCGGGGCGCCCTCCTGCGTGAAGTCACGGGTGTAGCCGCCCGTCACGCCGTCCAGGAGCTGGTTCTGGAGGCGGATGTTGGCGAACGTGCCACGGATCATGACCTCGTGGTTACCGCGACGCGAACCGAACGAGTTGTAGTCCTGGCGGGACACCCCGTTCTCGTCGAGGTACTGCGCGGCCGGGGTGCCCGGCTTGATGGTCGACGCCGGCGAGATGTGGTCGGTGGTGACCGAGTCGCCGAGCTTGGCCAGCACGCGGGCGCCCTTGACGTCCTCGACCGGGGTCAGCTCCATCTTCATGCCCTCGAAGTACGGGGGCTTACGCACGTAGGTGGACTTGGCGTCCCACTCGAACGTCTTGCCGTCCGGGGTGCTGAGCCCGCGCCAGCGCTCGTCGCCGGCGAACACGTCGGCGTACTTGGACGTGTACTCGTGCGAGGAGATGGACGCCTTGATGGTCGTCTCGATCTCCTCGGTGGTGGGCCAGATGTCCTTGAGGAAGACGTCGTTGCCGTCCTTGTCCTGACCCAGGGAGTCGGACTCGAAGTCGAAGTCCATCGTGCCGGCGATCGCGTACGCGATGACCAGCGGCGGGGACGCCAGGTAGTTCATCTTGACGTCCTGGTTGATCCGGCCCTCGAAGTTGCGGTTGCCGGACAGGACGGCGGTCGCGGTGAGGTCGTGCTCCTGGATCGCGTTGGAGATCTCCTCCGGCAGCGGTCCGGAGTTACCGATGCACGTGGTGCAGCCGTAACCCACGAGGTAGAAGCCCATGGCCTCCAGGTCCGGCCACAGGCCGGCGCGCTCGTAGTACTCGGTGACGACCTGCGAGCCCGGCGCCATGGAGGTCTTGACCCACGGCTTGGCCTTGAGGCCCTTCTCGTGCGCCTTGCGGGCGAGCAGCCCGGCGCCGATCATCACCGACGGGTTGGACGTGTTGGTGCAGGAGGTGATCGAGGCGATCGAGACGATGCCGTGGTCCAGGGTCATCTCGGTGCCGTCGACGGACACCTCGACGGGCTTGGAGGGACGGCCCTCGGCGCCGTGGGAGGCATCGGCGTGGACCGAGCCCTCCTCGGCGTGGGAGAGGGTCGCGCTGCCGGCGTTGTCGGACGGCGCGCCGCCCTCGGACTGCATCCGGCCCTTCTCGGTGTCACCGAGCGGGTTGACCCCGGCGTCCACGTAGTTGTGGATGTCCTTGCGGAACGCGCTCTTGGCGTCGGTCAGCTCGATGCGGTCCTGCGGACGCTTGGGGCCGGCGATCGACGGGACGACCGTGCTCAGGTCCAGCTCGAGGTACTCCGAGAAGACGGGCTCCTCGGCGCCCTCGCCGAGCCACATGCCCTGCTCCTTGGCGTAGGCCTCGACCAGAGCGAGCTGCTCCTCGGGGCGACCCGTCAGGCGCAGGTAGTCGATGGTCTCCCCGTCGATCGGGAACATGGCACAGGTGGAGCCGAACTCCGGGCTCATGTTGCCGATCGTGGCGCGGTTGGCCAGCGGCACGGCGGCGACGCCGGCACCGTAGAACTCCACGAACTTGCCCACGACGCCGTGCTTGCGCAGCATCTCGGTGATCGTCAGGACGACGTCCGTGGCGGTGACGCCCGGCTTGATCGACCCGGTGAGCTTGAAGCCCACGACGCGGGGGATGAGCATAGAGATCGGCTGGCCGAGCATGGCCGCCTCGGCCTCGATGCCGCCGACGCCCCAGCCCAGAACACCGAGCCCGTTCTCCATGGTGGTGTGCGAGTCGGTACCCACGCAGGTGTCGGGGTAGGCCTGGCCACCCCGGACCATGATCGAGCGCGCCAGGTACTCGATGTTGACCTGGTGCACGATGCCGGTGCCCGGGGGGACGACCTTGAAGTCGTCGAACGCGCCCTGACCCCAGCGGAGGAACTGGTACCGCTCCTCGTTGCGCTGGTACTCGATCTCGACGTTCTTGTCGAACGAACCGTGCGAGCCGAACGACTCGATGATCACCGAGTGGTCGATGACCATCTCGGCCGGCGCGAGGGGGTTGACCTTGTCGGGGTCGCCGCCGAGGGTCTCGACGGCCTCGCGCATGGTGGCGAGGTCGACGATGCAGGGCACTCCGGTGAAGTCCTGCATGATCACGCGGGCGGGCGTGAACTGGATCTCGGTGTCGGGCTCCGCGTTCGGATCCCAGTTGGCCAGGGCCTCGATGTGGGCCTTGGTCACGTTCGCGCCGTCCTCGGTGCGAAGCAGGTTCTCGGTGAGGACCTTGAGGGAATAGGGGAGCTTTGCCGCTCCCTCGACCGCCGAGAGTCGGTAGATCTCGTAGGCTTCGCCGCCGACCTCTAGGGTCCCCTTGGCGCCAAAGCTGTCAATGCTTGCTGTCACGTCAGCTCCACTCGTGGTATGAATGTCGTTTTACTCATCCCTCCCGGTATCGCCGCATGTCTCGTACGGCAACACGGGGGCGGACACGGGATCCATTGTGGACCCTCATGCCCGGTTGCGGCCATCAATTTACCAGTACGCCCGTTCTATATAACTTCCGGCACGCCCGAAGAGGGGATGCGCTGCGGTCGACGCGCCGTCCGGCGCGTGTATTCGGGCGGGACGACGACGAGATGGCACCATGACTCCCGTGGACAACTCCGACGATTCCGTGACCACGCTCGCCTACGAGGCGGAGCCGGTCGTGTCGTTGCAGCAGGGCGAGGTGCCGTTCTGGCTCGACTACGCAGCGGTGGCGGCGGACCTGGCCGACGACGGGGTCTCCGCCCCGGAGCCCTTTGTCGAGGGTCTGCGGACCGTCGTCACAGACGCCCTGGACCGCGGGCTCGACCTCAAGGTCGTCTACACGGAGGCACCGGCGGCCGTCTACACCGATGCCCGCGACCTGGCGACCGTCCTCAACCAGCAGATGGAGGGCACGGTCCTCGTCCGGACGCCGGCGTTCATCGGCAGTTCCAGCGATTCGATCCCTCGCCATCAGCTCGAGGCAGGCCAGGACGACGCCTGGGAGGAGTTCGACCCGGTGGCCTCCGCCTCGGTCTTCGCCCACAAGGTCACCGCTCCCGCCCCGCCCTGGGGCGCGTACTCGGCGATCATCCTGGTGCTGGCGGTGGTGGCGGTCGTCGCCTTTGCCGTCGCACTCCGTCGTCGCCTCCGCTGACACCCTCAGCTGACACACTCAGCTCTCACACTCAGCTCCCGCCCTCAGCTCCCGCACCCAGCTCTCACTTTCTGCTGACCCGCCCAGCCGGCGCGCTCCACCCCCGACACGCCGGTCCTCTTGGCCTTCTTCGAGTTACAGAAGTGTATTTTGGGACCCTTTGTTTCGCGTGTTCCGTTTGTGACCTACGGTGCTAGAGGAACAATAGTTTCTGCCGAGTTGGCAAGTGGCTCTAGTGGCGCAGGGGAAGGCATCACCAGACACTCGCTCACCTCGGCAAACGCGTCCCGCCCCGCGGGTCGCGCAGCTGATCGCACCCTCGTGCGGTTGTCGGAAGGTGAAACGTGGAGCTTGACCATGCATCAAGCCGTGCTCGGCGAGCACGGAACCGTAGGAGTACTGGACGAGCGACCGGGCGTGCGGCCCTCACCGCCGCCCTCATCCTGGGCACCGCGTCTGCCGTCATCCACGTCCCGATGGTGTCGGCGCAGGAGTCCCCGGCGATCGCACCCGGTGACATCAGCGGACTGATCCGGGCCGTCGCGGACGCCTCCGCGCGTCTCGACGCGACCCGGCAGGGCATCGCCGTCAAGCGGGAGGGCGTCAACAAGACCCTGGTGGACCTGCAGATGGCCCGGATCGAGTTGGACCGTTCCATCGCGGACGCCGCCCGCACGGTCGAGGAGCGGGAACGTGCCGAGTCCGGTGTCGACTCGGCCAGGAGCACTCTGGACGACTACTCGCGGATCCTCCACCGCCAGGGCACCGCGCCCGGCGCGGCCTCCGCGATCCTCGACCCGGGCGGACCCGCCGACGCCGGCCGGCGCCAGGAGTTCCTCCAGCGGGCCGCCGCCGACCAGCGGCACGTGGTGGGGGACATGGTGGCCGCAGCCGACGAGGCCGCGCGGCGTGAGTCCGACGCCGTACGGGCCCGCGAGGACGCCGAGCAGCGCTACGCCGATGCCTCGTCGCGGCGCGACGCCGCCGAGTCCGAGGTGGCGGCCGTCTCCGCCGAGGTCACAGCACTGGAGGCCGAGGTCGCCGAGCTGACTCGAGCGCTCGCGGAGAACCAGGACGCGCTGGCCGAATCGGGGGCGGTCCCCGCCGGGCCGGCCACCCCGGGGCGGTTCACGGTCGATGGGAACACCGTGGATGGAAACACTGTCGTCGGAGCCACTACGGACCAGGACGCCCTGCGGGACGATGCCGTGCGCGCCCTCGCCTCGGACCCCGGGGCAGGTCGGCAGGCGGCGGACATCGCCTCGGTCCTGCCCAGCCACCTCGACCTGGGCGCGGTCCGGCACTTCGCCGGGGGCTCCTCGGACGCGGCAACCGACGCCGTGAGCGGCGCACTCGGCAGGACCCTCGGTGGGGCGCTCGGTGGGGCGGTCGACGCCGGCAGTGTGGGCGCCGCGATCGACGCGGGGATCAACCGCGACACCGACGCGATCATCCAGCAGGTCTCCGACGCGATCGGACGGGCCGACCTCGGCTCGGTCGAACAGGGTCCGGCCGCGCCCGCGCCCGCACCCGGTCAGGGCGGCGGCAACTCCGGCACGCCGTCCAACTCCTCGCGGGTCGAGACGGTGGTCAACCGCGCGATGTCGCAACTCGGCGTCCCCTACGCGTGGGGCGGCGGAGACGCCAAGGGTCCCACGCGAGGAATCCGGGACGGCGGGGTGGCGGACCAGTACGGCGACTACAACAAGATCGGCTTCGACTGCTCCGGGCTGATGATCTACGCCTTCGCCGGCATCGGTAAGGCGCTGCCGCACTACACCGGTTACCAGTACACCGCGGGCCCCCAGCACCCGGTGGCCACGCGCCAGCGCGGCGACATGCTCTTCTGGCCCGGTCACGTGGCGCTGTACCTGGGCGACGGGAAGATGGTCGAGGCACCGCAGTCCGGGGACGTCGTCAAGGTCTCGTCGGTGCGGATGGCCGGGGTCTCGCCCATGGTGGTCCGGCTGGCCTGACGACCGTCGGCCGGACACAGCCGTACACCGGTACTGTCATCCCCAGTCCGTCCCGACGGTCCGGCGCCAGGCCTCAGTCCTCTGAAACCTGGCCCAGGACCCATCCGCCGGGTCGCACGCCCCCGGACACACGCCAGCACCTCCCGACCACGCGAAGGAGCCCTCCGCGGTGAGCGATCTCCACACCCACCAGCCGGCCGACCCGGGCGCAGCGCCCGCGGTGACCGCGTCCTCCGCGGCATCGGACGCCGCGCTGCTCGAGCGGGCGGTGTACGAGGTCAAGAAGGTCGTGGTGGGCCAGGACCGGTTGATCGAGATGATCCTGGTGGGCCTGCTCTCCCGCGGCCACATCCTCCTCGAGGGTGTGCCCGGGGTGGCCAAGACGCTCACGGTGGAGACCTTCGCGACCGTGGTCGGCGGCAGCTTCAGTCGCCTACAGTTCACCCCCGACCTCGTTCCGGCCGACATCGTCGGAACCCGGATCTACCGCCAGGGACGTGAGGAGTTCGAGGTCGAGCTCGGCCCCATCCTGGCCAACTTCGTGCTGGCCGACGAGATCAACCGCGCCCCGGCCAAGGTCCAGTCGGCGCTGCTCGAGGTGATGGCCGAGGGTCACGTCTCGATCGGCGGCCAGACCTTCCCGATGCCCACCCCGTTCCTGGTGATGGCCACCCAGAACCCCATCGAGAGCGAGGGCGTCTACCAGCTCCCCGAGGCGCAGCGGGACCGCTTCCTGTTCAAGCTGGTCGTGGACTACCCGACCCCCGAGGAGGAGCGGGAGATCGTCTATCGCATGGGGACCCGCCCACCGGAGCCGTCGACGGTCCTCGGGGTGGACGCGTTGCTCCGCCTGCAGGACGCGGTGCGCGAGGTGTTCGTGCACCACGCGTTGGTGGACTACGTCGTCCGCGTCACCGTCGCCACGCGCGAACCAGCACGGCACGGGCTCGAGGACGTGGCCCGCTGGCTGGCGTACGGGGCCTCCCCGCGGGCCACCCTCGGCGCGGTGACCGCCGCCCGGGCGTTGGCACTGGTGCGGGGCCGCGACTACGTGGTGCCCCAGGACGTGGTGGACGTCCTGCCCGCCGTGTTGCGCCACCGCCTCGTGCTGACCTACGACGCACTGGCGGACGAGATCACCGCGGACACCGTCGTGCGCCGCGTCCTCGAGGCCGTCCCGCTCCCTCAGATCAGTGCGGTCCCTGCGCAGCCCGGCCCGTCGACCTCACGGTGACCGCACGGTGACCACCGCTGACGAGGACACCCGCGACGATCCGGCGGCGGCGTCCTCTCGCGCGGCGCTCGCGCGACTCGAACTCCTCGTCACCCGCCGTCTCGACGGGGTCCTCAACGGCGACCACCGCGGCCTGCTGCCCGGGCCGGGGACCGAACCCGGTGAGGCCCGCGCCTACGAGCCCGGCGACGACGTCCGGACCATGGACTGGTCGGTGACGGCCCGGACGACCGTGCCGCATATCCGGCAGACCATCGCGGACCGGGAGCTGGAGACCTGGATCGTCGTGGACATGGCGCCGAGCCTCGACGTCCAGGGGCGGTACGGCACCAAACGCCGCCTCGTGGAGGCCGCCGCCGCCACCGTCGGATTCCTCTCCGCCGGTGGCGGGAGCCGGGTGGGGCTGGTCCTCACCGGCGCCGGACGCCCGCAGGTCCTGCGCGCCACGGGTGGGCGCGATCACGTCCGGCGGCTGCTCGAGGAGGTCTCCCGCTCGTCGACCGAGATCGGGCCCGGCGGGACGCTGAACGACGCGCTGCGGGCCGTCCGCAACGCCGCCCGCCGCCACGGACTGGTGGTGGTGATCTCGGACTTCCTCTCCGACGTGGACTGGGAACGGTCCCTCCGCGTCCTGGGGACCCGGCACGAGTTCCTGGCCGTGCACGTGGCCGACCCCCTCGACATCTCGCTGCCCGCCGTCGGGGCGGCGCTGCTCCAGGATCCGGCCACCGGGGAGGTCCTGGAGCTGGATGTCGACGACGCGCTCGCCGCCGACTACCGCAGGGCCGCGGACGCCCACCGCGCCCTCGCGCACGCCGCCCTCCGGCGGTGCGGAGCACCGGTCCTCGCCCTGCGCACCGACCGGGACTGGGTCAGGGACGTGATCGACTACGTGGGCGCCCGGCGTCAGGGCGGCCTGCCCACCGGCGAGAACCTCGTCCGGGATCTGCCCGACGACCATTCGGTCTCTGACCATGCGAGCTCCGACCATTCGACGTCCGGGCGCTCGACGTCCGGCCGTCCGGCATCGAGTGAGACGACCCGATGAGCCTGTCGGAATTCCAGCACCCCCTCTGGCTGCTCCTGCTGGTGGTGCCGCTCGCGCTCGTCGCCGGATACGTGGTCGCGCTGCGCTCCAAGAAGCGGCGCACGGTGCGCTTCGGCAACTTCGGGGCCCTGAGGACCGTCGACCGCGGTGGTCGGCGCTGGTTCACCCACGTCCCGGCGGCGCTCCTCATCCTGTCGCTGCTGGCCCTGGTGGTGGCCCTGGCCGGCCCCCAGAAGGAACAGAAGGTCCCACGGAACCGGGCGACGGTCATGCTCGTCGTCGACGTGTCTCTCTCCATGGAGTCCACCGACGTCTCCCCGTCGCGGCTCGAAGCAGCGCAACAGGCCGCCACCACCTTTGCCAACAACCTCACCCCGGGCGTGAACCTGGGGCTGGTCTCCTACGCCGGCACCGCCTCCATGCTCGTCGCGCCCAGTACCGACCGCGGGCCGGTGGTGCGCGCGGTCGAGCGGCTCCGACTGGACGAACGCACCGCCACCGGTGAGGCCATCTACACCGCCACCCAGGCCATCACCACGTTCACCGAGAGCCTGGGCGGACCCGACCAGGCCCCGCCCGCGCGGATCGTCCTGCTCTCCGACGGCAAGGAGACCGTCCCCGCCGACCCCACGGAGGAGCGCGGGGCCTTCACCGCTGCGGAACGGGCGGAGCAGGCCGGGATCCCGGTGTCCACCATCTCGTTCGGCACCCTCTACGGCACGGTCGACATCCAGGGCCGACCGCAGCCCGTGCCCGTCGACGACGCGTCCCTGAAGACCATCGCCGAGCTCTCCGGCGGCGACTTCTTCACCGCCTCCAGCCTCGCGGAGCTCGACTCGGTCTACCGCACCCTCGAGGAGCAGATCGGCTACGAGTGGAAGAAGGCCGACGCCTCGAGGCCGTGGCTCATCGCGGGCTCGTTGCTCGCTATGCTCGCCGCCGCCGGGTCCCTGGTCGCGCATCGGCGCATCCCGTGACGGGACCGGGGCGCAGCACCGGACGGCCGGCGCAGGTTCGCTAGGTTGGTGCACATGGTTTCCGAGAGCACGCGCACCATCACCCCCCGGACGGTCCTGGTGACCGGCGGCAACCGCGGCATCGGCCGCGCCGTGGCCGAACGACTGAGCGCGGACGGCCACCGGGTGGCGGTGACCCACCGTGGGTCCGGCGCCCCCGACGGGCTGTTCGGGGTGCAGTGCGACGTGACCGACCCCGAGTCGGTGGACGCGGCGTTCACCGCGGTCGAGGCCGAGTTCGGGCCCGTCGAGGTGGTGGTGTCCAACGCGGGCATCACCGACGACACCCTGTTGATGCGGATGAAAGACGAGCAGTTCACCCGCGTGATCGAGGCGAACCTCTCCGGCGCGTTCCGGGTGGCCAAGCGGGCCTCCCGCGGGATGCTGCGCGCCAAGTTCGGCCGCATCATCTTCATCGGCTCGGTGGTCGGCCAATCAGGGACGGCCGGACAGGTCAACTACGCCTCCTCCAAGGCCGGGCTCATCGGCATGGCCCGGTCGCTCACCCGGGAGCTCGGTTCGCGCAACATCACCGCGAACGTCGTGGCCCCGGGGTTCATCGACACCGACATGACCGCCGGGCTCGACGACAAGACGCAGGCGCTGGCGGTGGCGGCCATCCCGCTGGGGCGGAAGGGTAGCGCGGACGACGTGGCGGGGGCCGTCAGTTACCTCGCCGGGGACGACGCCGGATACATCTCCGGCGCGGTCCTGCCGGTCGACGGCGGAATGGGAATGGGGCACTGATCATGAGCGACAACACCAGCACCGGCCTGCTCGCCGGCAAGACCATCCTCGTCACCGGGGTCATCACCGACGCCTCGATCGCGTTCCACATCGCCAAGCACTGCCAGCTCCACGGCGCCACCGTCATCCTCACCGGGTTCGGCCGGGTGTCGCTGGTCAAGGCGATCTCCAAGCGGCTGCCCGAGCGGCCGCCCGTGATCGAGCTCGACGTGAGCAGCGAGGAAGACCTCGCCGCGCTGGCCGACCGCGTGCGCGAGCACACCGACACCCTGGACGGCGTCGTCCACTCGATCGGCTTCGCCCCGTCGAGCTGCCTGGGAGACCCGTTCCTGGACGCCCCCTGGAAGGACGTCTCGGTCGCGCTCGAGGTCTCGGCCTACTCCTACGCCGCGCTCGCCAAGGCGGTACGGCCCCTGCTCAACCCGGGGGCGTCGATCATCGGCCTGGACTTCGACCCGCGGATGTCGATGCCCTTCTACAACTGGATGTCGGTGGCCAAGAACGCGCTCGAGGCCGTCAACCGCTACGTGGCGCGCGAGCTGGGGCCGGATCAGATCCGCTCCAACCTCATCGCCGCGGGACCGGTCAAGACCCTGGCCGCCAAGGCCATCGCCGGTGACGCGCTCGGTCCGGGCGGGGAGCTGGACCTCATGCAGCACGAGTGGGACCGGCGGGCCCCGCTCGGCTGGGACGTCAACGACCCGACGGCCGTGGCCACCACCGCCGTGGCGCTGCTCTCGGACCTGATGCCCGCGACCACCGGGACAGTGATCTACGCCGACGGGGGCGCCGGCACCGTCTCGTTCAGTGGACAGGAGAACTGACATGACCGACACCGCGTCCCCGGTGGCGGGGCCCGTGGACGCCCTGCTCGTGCTGTCGTTCGGCGGCCCCGAGGGCCAGGACGACGTCATCCCGTTCCTGGAGAACGTCACGCGCGGGCGCGGCATCCCGCCCGAGCGGCTCGAGGAGGTGGCGTCCCACTACCGGCACCTGGGTGGGCGCAGCCCGATCAACGACCTCAACCGGGAGATCATCGCGCACGTCGAGGCCGAGCTCTCCCGCCGGGGCCGGGACCTGCCGGTGTACTTCGGCAACCGCAACTGGGATCCCTTCCTCGAGGACACGCTCGCGCGGATGCGCGATGACGGCGTGCGTAGCGCCGCGGTGTTCGCCACCTCGGCGTGGGGCGGATACTCCGGCTGCGCCCAGTATCACGAGGACATCGAGCGGGCGCGCCGAGCGGTCGACAACGCGCCGACGCTCACCCGGCTCCGCCAGTTCCACGATCACCCACTGTTCGTCCAACGCTTTGCCGCCGACCTGTCACTCGCCCTCACCGAGGCCCGCCAGCAGGCCCGCGACGCCGACTCCGACGGCGCCGGGGTCGGCACCGGCGGCGAGCCGCGGCTGGTGTTCACAGCCCACTCCGTGCCGAGTACCGCGGACGCCACGGCGGGGCCCAAGCACCTCGGCGGTCACCTCTACAGCCGTCAGGTCAAGGACGCCGCACGCCTTGTCGCCGCCGCGGTCGGGGTGGACGAGTACGACGTGGTGTGGCAGTCGCGGTCGGGGCCACCGAGCGTGCCGTGGCTAGAGCCCGACGTCGTGGACCACGTCCGCGGCCTCGCCACGCGCCAGGGGATCCGCGACGTGGTGGTGTGCCCGATCGGCTTCATCTCCGACCACGTGGAGGTGATCTGGGACCTCGACACCGAACTCGTCGACGACACCGAGGAGCTCGGCGTGCGCATCACCCGCTGCGCCACCCCCGGACCGTCGCCCGAGTTCACCGAGATGGTCCTGCAGTTGCTCAACGAGGTCGAGACGGGGGAGATGGCCGATCGTCTCGGCGACGTCCCGTCGTTCGGGTGCACCCGGAACGGCGCGCGTTGTGCGCTGGACTGCTGCCCGGCGCCGTCGCGGCGGACATAGTCGCGGGCACTCGTCACAGCTACGCACTTCCCACAAGCCGTCCCGCCCGGCCCTGGAGACGTGCGAGGCCACGGGGGAGGAGACCCGCACCGTGAAGCGGCGCCGCTCGTGGTGACCGAGTTCGAACTGGAACGCGCGTCGAAGCGGTAGTCGTCGCGGCGGCTGGAATTTGGCCGCTAATGTCCTGGTGAGGGCGGTACATAACGGCCAACGGCGTCGCCGGCGGTTCGCACGGGATCATGGTGAACTCCAAAGCGTCAGTAGCGATCCGGTGCTAGCGTTGCCAGATGAATTCAGAGGGGATCCGCGTGGGTGGGTCCCGTGTTGCGCGTCGTCTGGGCCGACTTCGCCGTTCTGTGGATCGAATGGGCCGGCGGCAGTCTCCTTCTCGTCTCATCGGAGATGCGAGGAGTTACTGGGTGGGGGATTCTGCCGCAAGGGCATCTGAGGGCGCGGTGCCTACAAGCGGGCTGCGGAGCGTCTCCGGCACGCAACGACGGATCGAATGGGAAGCAAACTCGCACTGGCGAGGCGGCATAGGTGACGAGGCGTGGTTTGAGGTCGGTGCCGAGCACCTCGCTATGCTCCGAAGGTTCTCGAGGGCGTTGGACAATCCGCCTGATTTCGGTGTGGTCATCGACTGGGGTTGCGGCGGTGGCGCAAACGCCGCCGCAATCGCTCCCACCGCAAAGAGGTTCATCGCTGCAGATGTATCGCGTGAGAGCCTCGATGAATGTGTGCGCCAGGTCGGTACAGTCTGCAGCACGCCGATTGAACCCTTGCACATCGACATCGAGCACCCAGAACGCGCGATCACCGGGCTGGAAGATAGCTGCGATATCTTTCTGTGCCTCTATGTCCTCGAACTGACCACAGGGCCCGAGGAGGCGCTCCGGATCCTGCGAATCGCAGAAAGGCTACTGGTTCCCGGCGGGATGGCGTTCGTCCAGATCAAGTACCACACGGCGGGATTTCGTCCCCCGATGTACAAACGCAACTATCGGCGCAACCTCGCCAACATGACGACTTTCGGAATTGATGAATTCTGGTTGCGTTCCGCCGAATGTGGGCTGACGCCGCAACTGATTCTGCTGGTGCCCGAGAATCAACTGGACTCAAAATACGCCTATTACGCACTGACCAAACCAACGGTCGGTGCAACGCTCGACTCTCTTGCTGCGGAGAACACCCAGTAAATTGTGGTCGCCTTCAGAGTCGGGTCAGCGGGCCGGCAATCTTGAGAAGCGGTCGAGGTCGGGACAGGTCACAGACCGACTCCGATGGCCTTCCTGTCGGTGTTCCTCTGCGGGCCTCCTCCGGATTACGCTCCGCACCCGCGGGGGATTACGCACCGCACCCGCGGGCCCGCTCAAGTCTCAGGCCGACCTGAGCGCGGCGTCCCCGGCCGCCGCCACTGCTGACCGACGCGCGGCGTCCAGGGCCGAGATCAGCCGGCGGAGGACGGGCTCGCGGGCGGCGGGGTCCGCGCCCACCCCGGGGAGGGCCAAAGCAACGGAGACGATCGCCTCCACGCGGTCCACGCGGTCGATCAGCTCGAGCACCCGGGAGGGGAGCCCGGCGGGCAGCCGGGTCACGTGGGCGTGGACGTCGACGGAGCCGGGGCTCACCGCGGTCGCCGACCGCTCGATGAGGTCAGCCGCCTCCACGATCGCCCGCCCCAACTCGGCCTGAGCGGCGGCGGCGCCCGCGGGCTGAGGGGCCATGGGGCACTCGGCCACGCCGCGGGCCCGCCAGCGCAGCACGCCGGCGTCCGTCCGGCGGATGGTCACGCACACCGCCTGACCGGTCGCCGGATCCCGGATCAGTACCCCGCACCCGGCCGCCGCGACGTCCGCGCGGACCGCCGGGACCGGCGGCAGGCTCGACGAGTCGCCCGGGGCGGCGGTGAGCAACGACAGGACCTCGGGGGTGCGGGCGTCCACCCCGTCTGCACCGCTGCCGACCCGTCGCAACCCGGCGACCAGTCCGGGCATGAGCGCCGCCGGGCCGCCCGCCGGCGACGCGTCGTCGAGCATCGCCACCCGGTCGCCGACGATCTCCATCAGGTGGGCGTCGGCGAGCCCGGAGACGTACTCGGTCAACGAATCGTACGGCTGGTCCGCCCAGGCGGTGCGGAGCAGGAAGAGCGGCAGCGCCCACGCTGGGTGCAGAGCGGTGCCCTGGATCGCCGGTGTGGTCATGATGTCCGAGGGTACCGACCGGTGCGCCGCCCACGCCCGCGCCGCCACACCCGATACGGTGTCTGGCCATGGCAGACATGTACGGCTCCGACATCCTCTCCGGGACGGCGCGGCGCCGCCGACCGGAGATCCCCGTCGTCGTGGCCGAGAGCGACCTGGTGGTGGAGCACCCGGACTCCGGCTTCTGCGGCGCCGTGGTGGGTTTCAGCCGCACCCCCGACGGCGACTTCGTCAAACTCGAGGACCGGCGCGGCCTGGTCCGGCTCTTCGCCATGACCCCCTCGGCCTTCCTCATCGACGGCTCCCCGGTCACGCTGCGCAGGCCCGGGCCGGTCATGAAGTCCGGTCCGACGGTCACCGCGTCCGGGTCCCGGAAGGTCGAGGGCCTGCGTGCCCGGACCGCGCGGGCGGGGCGGATCTGGGTGGAGGGCATCCACGACGCAGCCATCGTCGAGAAGATCTGGGGCCACGACCTGCGGGTCGAGGGGATCGTCGTGGAGCCGCTCCACGGGATCGACGACCTGCCCGCGTTGGTGGCGGAGTTCGGGCCGACACCGCAGGCGCGCCTGGGCGTGCTGGTCGACCACCTGGTCACCGGCAGCAAGGAGTCCCGCATCGTCGCCGGGCTCGGCGGCGACGTGCTGGTGACCGGCCACCCCTATGTGGACATCTGGCAGGCGGTCAAGCCCCAGGCCGTGGGTATCCACAAGTGGCCGGTGGTCCCGCGGGGCGAGGACTGGAAGACCGGCATCTGCGACCGGCTCGGGTGGGGTGAACCGGCCGACGGCTTCCGTCGGGTCCTGGGCTCGGTGAGCACCTACCGCGACATCGAGCCGGCCCTGCTCGGGGCGGTCGAGCGGCTGGTGGACTTCGTCACCGAGACCGGCTGATCACAGGGGAACGACGGGGGAGGACGGAGTGACACCCGCGGCACGGCCCGGTCAGGAGTCCGGGCCGACCTCGTCGTCGTCCGGCTTGTCGTCGTCTCGCACCTCACGCACTTCACGGTCGCCCCGGTCGCCCCGGTCGCCTTGGTTGTCCTCGAGCGCCGGCTCCCGGACCGGGAGCCGGGCGTCCAGCACCATCCCCACCAGCCCGACCGCCGCGAACCCGACGGTCGCCCACAGCGCCGAGGCCCCGTCGCCCTCGGTGAGCGAGTGGCCCAGCAGGATCGCCGCGATGGTCCCCGGCGTGCTGCCGACCACCGTCGCGGGCAGGAACTGCCGGAACGGGATCGAGGTGAGCGCGGCCGCGTAGTTGACGACGGAGAACGGGACGGCGGGGACCAGTCTCAGGCTGCCGACGGAGAGCCAGCCGCGCCTGCGCAGGCGGACGTCGACGGCCGCGATGCGGGGGTCCGCGCGCAGTCCCGCCGTGCGCTCGTGGCCCAGACGACGGACCCCGCCGAACGCCAGGGACGCCGAGATCGCGGAGGCCAGCAGGGAGCAGGGGATCGCCACCGCCGGGGTGAAGAGGACGGCGGCCGAGTAGGTGAAGGTCGAGCGGGGGATCGGGGCGACGGTGACGATCGCGTAGGCGGCGAAGAACGCCACCGGGAACCACGGTCCCAACTGGTCCGCCCAACTCCGGAGCTGTTCCAGACCGGGCGTCGGGACGACGGTGGCGAGCAGGACCACGGCGATGACCGCCACCGCCCACCAGACCACCCGTCCGCGCATCGGAGAGACTCTAGTCGTCGTACGGGCGGCGGGCGGGCGGCGGCGCCGTCCCCCCGCCGTGACCCCGCACACTTGGTCATGTTCCGACGGCCGCGAGGGCTGCACTAGAGTCCAGGGGTGACCCCCTTCACTCCACACGAGAACGAGGTACCGGTGTCCAGTCCGACCACAGGTCCCGACCTTCACTCCTGGTACGCCTCTGTGGGAGCCGTCCTCGCGAAGGCCGCCCGCAAGGATCCCGCCGACATGCCGGAGGACGCCTGGCGCGCCCTCGTGGCCACGACCCGGGACGGTATCGAGGTCAACCCTCTGTACACGCGGGCCGACGAGACCCCCGAGCGCCCGGCGCCGGGCGCGTTCCCGTTCGTCCGAGGCGGGGACCGGTCGGGACTGCCCGAGAACGGCTGGCACGTGAGCGCGCGGGTCGAGGCCGACGGTGACCCGACCGAGGTCAACACCGCGATCCTCGATCTGCTGAACCAGGGCGCGACCGCGCTGTGGCTGCGGGTGCCGGCCGCCGACCTGCCCGCCGTCCTCAAGGACGTCTACCTGGACCTCGCCCCGGTGACCCTGGACGCCGGAAGCGACCTCGTCGAGGTCGCCGAGGCGTTCCTCGACCTGCTGGACCAGCGCAAGGCCGCCGGCGACGGGGTGACCGACCGGGCCGCGGTGATCGCCGACCTCGGCGCCACCCCAGTCACCTCCGCCTACGGCGCCCCCTCGGCGTCCGAGTCCATCTCGTTGGACGCCGCGGTCAGCCTCGCCACCCGGGTGTCCGAGCGGGAGGAGACCGTCCGGACCTTCGTGGCCGACGGCACCGTCTTCCACGCCGACGGCGCCGGCGACGCGCAGGAGCTCGCCTACGCCGTGTCCGCGGGCCTCGACTACGTGCGCGCACTGATGTCCGAGGGACTGTCCGCCGACGCCGCGCTGCGCCAGGTCTCGTTCCGCCTGGCCGCCGCCGACGACCAGTTCGCGGCGATCGCCAAGTTCCGCGCCGGCCGCCTGATGTGGGCGCGCGTCGCCGAGCTGCTCGGCGCCCCCGAGGCCGGCGGCGCCCCCCAGCACGCCGTCACCTCACCGGCCATGATGTCGCGCCGCGACCCGTGGGTGAACATGCTGCGCACCACGCTCGCCACCTTCGGGGCCGGCATCGGCGGCGCCACCTCGGTCACCGTCCTGCCGTTCGACGCCTCGCTGCCCGGCGGCCTGGAGAGCACCTCGCGCACCTTTGCCGAGCGCATCGCCCGCAACACCCAGCTGCTCCTGCTCGAGGAGTCGCACCTGGGCCACGTGGTCGACCCCGCCGGCGGCTCCTGGTATGTCGAATCGCTCACGGACTCTCTCGCCGAGGCCGCCTGGTCTGCGCTGCAGACCGTGGAGGCCGAGGGCGGGCTCGCCGCCGCGATCGCCTCCGGGACCGTGGCCGACGCCATCGCCCGGGTCCGCGACGCCCGCGACACCGACATCGCCCACCGCACCGCGCCGATCACCGGCGTCTCCGAGTTCCCCAACCTCGGCGAGCCTCCGCTCGACGCCTCGCGTCGGGGTGGTGACGACTACCGCTACGGCCGGGCGTTCGAGGACCTGCGCGACCGCTCCGACGCACACCTGGAGGCCACCGGCTCCCGGCCCACCGTGCTGCTCGCCGTCCTCGGCCCGATGGCCGAGACCACGGGCCGCGTGACCTTTGTGGCCAACCTCCTGGCCGCGGGCGGCATCGAGGCCCGCAACCCGGGCGTCACGTCGGCCGACCAGTTCGCCGACGCCCGCAACGGCGAGGACATCGCCGTCGTCTGCGGCGCCGACAAGCGCTATGCCACGGAGGGGCCCGCCGCGGTCCGCGCGCTGCGGGACGCGGGCGTGTCGACCGTCTACCTCGCCGGAGCCTCCAAGGGCTTCCCGGCGGATACCCCGGACCGACCAGACGGGTTCTTCTCGGTCGGCATCGACGCCGTCGCGGCCCTGACCACCCTCCTCGACCAGCTGGGAGTGAAGTGAGATGACGACCTTCCCCGATTTCAGCACCGCCACCCTCCGCGACACGGCCGAAGAGGCCGCCCGGGCCGCCGCGGCGACCGTCGACGACGGGATCGCGCCCGGAGCCCACTGGGAGACGCCCGAGGGTATCGACGTCAAGCGGGTATTCACCAAGGCCGACCGTGACGCCATCGAGGCGGGTACCGCCGCGACCGACGACGGCGCGGAGATCACCCCGTTCCCGCTCGACACGGTCCCCGGGGCGGCCCCGTTCCTCCGCGGGCCGTACCCGTCGATGTACGTCAACCAGCCGTGGACCATCCGGCAGTACGCCGGCTTCTCCACCGCCGCCGAGTCCAACGCCTTCTACCGGCGCAACCTCGCGGGGGGTCAGAAGGGCCTGTCGGTCGCCTTCGACCTGGCCACGCACCGCGGTTACGACTCCGACCACCCGCGGGTGGCCGGGGACGTGGGCATGGCCGGCGTCGCGATCGACTCGATCCTCGACATGCGCGAGCTGTTCGACGGCATCGACCTGTCCGCGGTCTCGGTGTCCATGACCATGAACGGCGCCGTCCTGCCGATCCTGGCCCTCTACGTGGTCGCGGCCGAGGAGCAGGGGGTGACGCCGGAGCAGCTCGCGGGGACCATCCAGAACGACATCCTCAAGGAGTTCATGGTCCGCAACACCTACATCTATCCGCCCAAGCCGTCCATGCGGATCATCTCGGACATCTTCGCCTACACCTCGCAGAAGATGCCCCGGTTCAACTCCATCTCCATCTCCGGCTACCACATCCAGGAGGCCGGAGCGACGGCCGATCTGGAGCTGGCGTACACGCTCGCCGACGGCGTCGAGTACCTGCGCGCCGGACTGGACGCCGGGCTGGACATCGACAAGTTCGCACCGCGCCTGTCCTTCTTCTGGGCCATCGGCATGAACTTCTCCATGGAGATCGCCAAGCTCCGGGCCGGCCGCCTGCTCTGGAGCGAGCTGGTGGAGAAGTTCGGGGCCAAGAACGAGAAGTCCAAGTCGCTGCGGACGCACTCGCAGACCTCCGGCTGGTCGCTGACCGCGCAGGACGTGTTCAACAACGTCGCGCGCACCTGCATCGAGGCGATGGCCTCCACGCAGGGCCACACGCAGTCGCTGCACACCAACGCCCTCGACGAGGCGCTGGCGCTGCCCACGGATTTCTCGGCCCGCATCGCCCGCAACACCCAGCTCCTGCTCCAGCAGGAGTCGGCCACAACCCGGCCGATCGACCCGTGGGCGGGTTCGTACTACATCGAGTGGCTCACCGCCCAGCTCGCCGACAAGGCCCGCCTCCACCTCCTGGAGATCGAGGAGGCCGGCGGCATGGCGCAGGCGATCGGGGAGGGCATCCCCAAGCTGCGCATCGAGGAGGCCGCGGCCCGCACCCAGGCACGCATCGACTCCGGCCGCCAGCCCGTGATCGGCATCAACAAGTACGTGGTGACCGAGGACCAGGAGATCGAGGTCCTCAAGGTCGAGAACTCCCGCGTCCGGACCGAGCAGCTGGCCAAGCTGGCCAAGCTCCGGGCCGAGCGCGACGAGGAGGCCTGCCAGGCCGCCCTGGCCCGGCTCACCGAGTCGGCCGCCGGCGGCGCGAGCCACGACCTCGAGAGCAACCTCATGGCGCTGGCGATCGACGCCGCCCGCGCCCACGCGACCATCGGCGAGATCTCGGACGCGCTCGAGAAGGTCTACGGTCGGCACAAGGCCGAGATCCGCACCCTGTCCGGTGTGTACCGGCAGGAGGTCTCCAAGGAGGGCGCCGTGGACAACGTCACCAAGGCGATGAAGCTGGCCGAGGAGTTCGCCGAGCAGGACGGTCGACGCCCCCGCATCCTGCTGGCCAAGATGGGCCAGGACGGGCACGACCGCGGCCAGAAGGTCGTGGGCACCGCCTTCGCCGACCTCGGCTTCGACGTGGACATGGGTCCGCTGTTCCAGACCCCGGAGGAGGTCGCCCAGCAGGCGGCCGACGCCGACGTGCACGTGGTGGGCGTGTCCTCGCTGGCCGCCGGCCACCTCACCCTGGTCCCGGCGCTGCGCGAGGCCCTCGCCGCCGTCGGCCGCGGCGACATCATGGTCACCGTCGGCGGCGTCATCCCGCCCGGGGACTTCCAGGACCTCTACGACGCCGGTGCGGCCGCCATCTACCCGCCCGGCACCGTGATCTCGGACGCCGCCATCGGGCTGCTCGAGATCCTCGCCGGGGAGCTGGGCTACGAGCTGGCGTCGGCTCCCTCCGGTGAGGGGGCAGCGGCGGGGGCGGAGTCCTGACCCGCCTCGGCTCCGGGCCCGATCCCGCGGGGTCGGGCAACCTCTCGGGCAGCCTGTCGACCACGCTCGGCACTGTTGTCGGCACGAGTGCGGGCACCGGTTCGGGGCCGGGCGCGGTCCGGGGTCCGGTTCCCTCGGCCACCGGGCCCCGGCCGCGGCGCGTCATCGACGTCGACGCCCTCCTCCAGGGAGTGTTGGCTGACGCGCGCCCTGTTCTGGCGCGCGCGATCACGCTGCTCGAGTCCGCCAACCCCGCCCACCGGGAGAAGGCTCAGGAGCTCCTCCAGCGGGCACTCCCACACGCCGGCGGGGCGCTGCGGATCGGCATCACCGGCGTCCCGGGCGTCGGCAAGTCGACCTTCATCGAGTCGTTCGGCTTGTTCCTGGTGGAGCAGGGTCACAAGGTCGCGGTCCTCGCCGTCGACCCCTCCTCCACCCGGACCGGTGGCTCGATCCTCGGCGACAAGACCCGCATGGCCACCCTCTCGACGGAGCCCCGGGCCTACATCCGGCCCTCACCCACGTCGGGCACGCTCGGCGGGGTCGCCAAGGCCACCCGCGAGACGATGGTCCTGCTGGAGGCCGCGGGGTTCGACGTCATCCTGGTGGAGACCGTGGGCGTGGGGCAGTCCGAGGTGACCGTCGCCGGGATGGTCGACTGCTTCACCTTCCTCGCCCTGGCCCGCACCGGGGACCAGCTCCAGGGCATCAAGAAAGGCGTCTTGGAGCTGGCCGACGTCGTGGCCGTCAACAAGGCCGACGGCCCGCACGTCAAGGACGCCAAGCGGGCGGCCCGCGAGCTCGGTGCGGCGCTGCGCCTGGTGCGACCGGCGGATGCGCGATGGAAGGTGCCGGTCCTGACGATGTCGGGGCTCGAGGGCGAGGGTCTGGAGGACTTCTGGGCTGCCGTCCGCTCCCATCAGGACACCATGGGGGAGATCGGCGAGGTGGAGGCCCGCCGGGCTCGTCAGCAGGTCGAGTGGACCCGGTCGATGGTGCACGAGACGCTCATGGCGCGCCTCGCGGCCCACCCCGAGGTGCGGCGGGTCGCTCCGGACGTCGAGAAGCGCGTCCGCGAGGGCACTCTCACGGCGGCCCTCGCGGCCCAGGCGATCATCGACGCGTTCGACTCGTAGCGACTGAATGGGCGCGCTCGCCGGCACCCCCTGGAAGAACTCGAGGGGATTCACCGAAGCGGGTCGACACCGCGCAGGGCGTCGGGACGGTGACCGGTGGCGATCTGCTCGGCGAGCAGACGACCGGTCACCGGGCCGAGCGTGATGCCCCACATACCGTGGCCGCCTGCGATGAACACGCGTGGGTCTGCCGATGCCCCGACCAGGGGAAGGCCGTCGGCGGTGCACGGTCGTGCGCCGACCCACTCGTCGTGTCGGTCCTGCAGGTCTGCACCGCTCAGGAGCTGGCCGGCCTGGTTCACCAGGGCGGCGATCCGGCGAGGGTCGAGTGGGGCCTTCACATCGCGGAACTCCATCATTCCCGCGATCCGGAGCCTGTCGCCGACGGGCGTGCAGGCGACACGCTGCGTGGGGAAGTACACCGGGCCGCGGGGCAGCTGGTCGATCGCCACGGTGAAGGAGTAGCCGCGGCCGGCCTGGATGGTGCGCTTGACGCCGAAGCGTCGGGCGTCCCGGTCCAGCCACGCCCCGGTCGCGAGCACTACGGCATCGAATCGCTCGCCACCGACGATCACGCGGTCTGCCCCGGTGCGCACCGCACGCCGACCGGCCCCCTCGACGATCGTCCCGCCACGGGCCCGCACGGAATGTGCCAGCGCCGCGAGGTACTCCGGCGGGTTGATGAACCGCTCGTGGTGAATCCGGATCGCGGTGCCGACCTCGCCGGACAAGGCCGGTTCGGCGGCCCGGGCCGAGTCTCCATCGACGACCTCGTAGGCGACGTGCTGTCCGCTCTTCTCGATGTGGTCGAACTCGGTGAGAAGCCCCTGGCTGTCCTGGACCGTGCGGAAGGCCGCGGTGAACGGCTCGGCTGCGCGGGTGCGCGACTGCACACCGTCGTGCTCGAGTTCCGCGAAGGAGTCCAGTGCCTGGTTGTTCAACGGGATCAACGCCGTCATCGAGCGCTCCCAGTGCTCCTGCGTACAGTGCCGGGCGAACGACGCCAAGAACATCAGTAGGCGCGGCTTGGCCGTCAACGGGACGTACACCGGCGATGACGGGCTGAGCATCGCGCGCACGCTGTACTTGAACACCGAGGGCTCGGCGAGGGGGACAGCGATGCTGGGGGTGAGCCATCCGGAATTGCCCCAGCTCGACCCGGCCGCGACCGCGGCCGATTCGACCACCGTCACGTCGATTCCGTACTCCTGCAGGTACCAGGCGGTCGACAGCCCGACCATGCCGCCCCCGAGGACCGCGACGCGACGTGGACGGGAGTGGGTAGATGTGCTCATGTCGCAATCGTCCGCCCAACGGCTCACTGACGACATAGAGCAGGTGCACAATCTCGAACCGGGGGACTGTGGCCTCAGCACGCCCGTGAGGCGGACGCCGCGTCAGCGACGCTCGAGCGCCTTGCGTGCGGGCTCCTCCAGCCAGCGGTGGCTCGCCGCGCCGACCACCAGGGAGCCGGCGACGGTGACCGGCCAGATGACCCCCATGCGCCGATCCCAGAGGCGGGTGCGGGTGAGCGGGAAGGCGGCGAGCAGGACGAGCTGGTGCCACAGGAAGATCCCGTAGGACCACGTGCCGACCTTCTGCAGGGGCATCGATTCCAGGATCGGGAACCGTGTGCCCTCCGGGGCCAGGACGACGGGGGCCAGGACGAGGAACGCCATCGTGCCGGCCAGCCCGGTCCGGGCCGCGAACTCGATCGGACCCGGGTGGACAAATCCCTCGGTGAACCAACCGGGCACCGTGGTGGCGACCAGTGCCGCGCCGCCGGCGATCCACCAGCCCCACCGCGAGACCCGATCGCGGCACATCCGGACGAGCGTGCCGGGCGGCGCGGTGGCGACCTCGGCCAGCAGCATGCCCGCGGCGAACCACGCGGTGAACGCCGGCGGCAGGATCTGCAGGTTCACGTCCGCCGGCAGCAGACCCAGTACATGCCACGGGAACATGGGGAACAGCAGCCCGGACGCACCGAAGGCGACGATCGCGGGGATACGCCACCGGGCCGTGTCGCCGCGCAGGTCCTTCATCGCGGTCCATAGCAGCGGGAACGCGAGGTAGTAGGCCATCTCCACCGCGAGGGACCACGCGTGAGTCAGCCCCGCGACGAGGAAGTTCGACGTGTAGATCTGCGTGAGGGTCAGGTTGGCGATCCACGACCCCGGGCCGTTCACATGATTCTGCTTGAGCAGCAGCATCGCCGCGGCGACCAACACCGCGTACGCCGGCATGATCCGCACCACCCGCGAGCGTAGGTATTCCCGGGTCGGCCGGGCGGTCCCGGGCTTGTCCTTGCGGGCGTGGTCGGCGTGGGTGCGCCACAGCAGGAACCCGGACTTGGCAAAGAAGACGGCCACGGCCAGGTCGAGCCGCCCGAACAGACGCTTGACGGGCGAGCCCGAGGAGGCACGGGTGACAAAGGCGACGTGGGTGGTCAGCACCCCCACGGCCGCGAGACCACGGATCCCCTCGAGCGCGGGAACGAATCCCCGGGCGCCGGCCGGCCTGCGCAAGCTTTGACCGGTCGTCGGCTGCGTGCCCGACGGAGACACCGGCCCACCTGGCGCCACCCCGGGCCACGCCCCCGCGGACGTCCCTGCGGACGACGTCGCGGATGCCGCCCCCGAAGGCGCCGAGGCGGGGGAGGACGCGAACACAGCCGCGTCCGCACGCTGCCGGACCCGGCGACGCACGGACTCCCGGACGGTGGTCACGGCGGTCCTGACGGTGACCGCCAACGGCTCGGCCTGACCGTCGGTGACCGCTGCGCGTCGCGCGGAGATACCGGCGACGACGGCCCCACCCGCGACGACGATCAGGGCGGCAGCGACAGACCTCATGGACTCTCCCGGGGCGGTGAAGTGGACCGACAGCGTTGTGCGGGGGCCGCTATCGGACCGGTCCGAACATCCGGTGGAGCCTAGCACCGGTTCTAATCCCGTCCCTCGGGCAGCCCGGGTGCCTGCCCCGACCACCGATCGCCGGACACAGCGGGGGGACGCGAGCTCCGCCGCCTCCGCCCGAGTGGGGCTGTAGAGGCGGGGCGGTGGACGTGGGGCGGTGGTCGTGGGGCGGTGGTCGTGGGGCGGTGGTCGTGGGGCGGTGGACGTGGGTCAGCTCGGACGGCATCGTGTTCTCCCCAGGGTGAGATCACCCGTTTCCAGATCGGAGACCCATGTTCGACGCCCGCACCGACCGCCCGTCCGACGCCTCGAACTACCCCCCTCCGGAGGCTGTCGACGTCCTGGTCATCGGCGGCGGTCCGGCAGGGCTCTCCGCCGCCACCTGGGTCGGCCGGTACCGACGCTCCACTCTGCTCGTCGACGCCGGCTGCCAACGCAATCTCGCGGCCCAGGAGATCCACGGCACGCTCGGCACCGGCCCCACCACGCCGGCCGAGTTCTACGCCGACGTCAACGAGGGCCTCCGTCAGTACCCGACCGTTCGCCGGCTCGACGGTGTCGTCACCGATCTGGTCAAGGAAGCCGACGACCGGTTCATCGCCCGCATCGCCCCGCTTCCCACCGCGGACGACGGCGATCACGATCACGACCACGACCACGACGACGTGGTCGTCACCGCAAAACGGGTCATCATGGCCACCGGTGTGCGCGACCGGTTGCCCAGAATCCACGGGATCGACGAGCACTACGGAATCGACGTCCACCACTGTCCGGCCTGCGACGGGCTCACGGCCGCGGACCAGCGGATCATCGTGCTCGGCGTCGGCCCTCACGTTCCGGCGTACGCCTCCGAGCTCCTGGACTGGGCCACGGAGGTGGTGATCATCACCGAGAGCGACTCCGACCCGGCGTTCGACGACGATCAGCGCGCGGCCTGCGCCGAGCACAGCATCGAGGTGATCGACGGCGTCGCCAAAGATCTGGTCGGCGAACCCGGCGCGCTGGAGGGTGTGCGGCTGGCCGACGGGAGGGTGATCGCGGGAGCGAAGGTGTTCTTCTCCTACGCGCACCACCCGACCAACGAACTCGCCGAAGCGCTGGGCTGTGAGCTCGATGACGAGGGCGGGCTCGTGGTCAACTCGCTGCAACTGACCAGCGTCGACGGTGTGTACGCCGCCGGCGACATCGTGACCGGCCTGCAGCTCGTGCCGATCGCCGTGGGCACCGGCGCCGCGGCCGGCGTGGCGTGCGCGACCTCGTTGCGCGGGCACGCCACCGCCGAGTGCGTTCCCGACCCGGCGCCGCCGACGCGGACCTTCACGCGTCCGGGGAATTAGAGGAGCTACCGGAACGAGGGGGACCACCGCGAAACCGCAGCCCGGTCGGGTCAGGCAGGCCAGTCGGGTGAGCCCGGCCTCCGCCATGCAGCCGCGCGCCGACATGGCCCGATAGGGACGACGGCAACGGGAGGGCGGTCGTTCTCGGTCGCGTTCAGGATTGAATTCTTGCGGGCCTGGGACGAGTGTGTGGCCCATGGTGACAAGGCTCGGTTGCTGCGGGAACACAGACTCGCTCAGGGGACGGTCAAGCGGTGGCTCCAGGCCAGGGCTCGGGGCGAGTTCGATGCGTCGTTGCAGACTGCGGAGGTCAAAATGGGCAGGCGACAACAGCACAATGAGGACCGGTCAGAGGTGATCCGGCTCCGCCGGCAGGTCGAGCAACTCGAGCAGAAGGTCAAGAACGCCGAGACGGCCCAGGAGATCATGGGAAAAGCCTTCGAGCTCTTGGACGGGATCACCAAGAGCTCGACGGGCCCGGATGCCCAGATCCCGCCGACCTTGATGAGCGCGGCCGAGTACCAGGCCTGGCTCGAGCGCAAAAAGTTGTGATCTGCGGGCTGATCCGTGACCTGGCCGAGCAGGCGAACATGACCCTCACACGGGCCTGCGCTCTGACCGGGATGCCCCGGTCGAGTTTCTACCGGATCGATCGCGGCTATCGGCACTATCAGCCCGTGACCGAGCCGGTGCCGCATCGAGAGCGCCGGCAGCCGGCCGCGTTGACCGGCGCCGAAAGAGCCCAGGTCATCGACGCGCTGTGTGAACCGGAGATGGCAGACCGGTCGGTGGTGCAGGCGTACTGGTCATCCCTGGACGACGACAAGGTCGCCTGCTCGCAGCGCACCTTCTATCGCCTGGCAAAGGCGCACAAGCTGGTCGGGGACCGCCGCAGGGGCCGGCACCGCGGCACCTCCGCCTCGCGGGTCAGACCCTCCGCGGCCGCCGGTGCGCCCGGGGACCTATGGACATGGGACATCACCCTCCTGCCCGGGCCCCGGCGCAGCTTCTTCCGGCTGTACCTGGCAATCGATGTCTACTCCCGCTACCCGGTGGCCTGGCGCATCGAACCCGATGAAACCGCCACCAAGGCCACCGAGATGTTCCTGGACGCCTTCGCCCGGCACGGCGCCCCGACCCTGCTGCATGCCGACAACGGGGCCGCGATGCGCTCGAACGAGCTGGCCGCTGCACTGCAGGCGGTGGCGGTGCAACGCTCGTTCTCTCGGCCGCGGGTCTCCAACGACAACCCGTTCTCCGAGTCCCTGTTCAAGACCATCAAGTACGACCTGGACCACCCGGACAGGTTCGACTCGATCGACCACGCCCGGCAATGGACCAGCGACTTTCTGCACCGCTACGCCCGCGAACACCACCACAGCGCCCTGGGCTACTACACCCCCGAGCAGGCCTTCACCGGCACCGCCGACCAGGTCAGAACCGCCCGCCAGCAGACCCTGGACCGAGCAGCAGCACTGCACCCCATCAGATACTCGAGACCGCCGAAAGCACCACCACTACCCACCACAACTGGCATCAACCTGTCTTAAACCAGGTTGACAACTTCCGCGAAGCGCACGCCAGACGCCAAGTTCAGGAGCGGCGGCGGTCTGGGCGGTCAGCCGCACGAGCGAGACGCCAAGCGCAGGAGCGGACGTCCGTTAATCGGGCGGCCAAGGGCTGGTGACCGATTCGACGGGCCCTGACGCGGGACCCACCGCGCGCCGCAGCCCCGTCAGGTCAAGCAGATCAGCGGGACGGACCGGCGAGCGAGACGATCGACGCGCAGATCTCGTCGAGCACGGCATCCGCCCCGCCCGGCACCCGCAGGTCGGTCGCGATCCGGGCGTTGTCCGGCCGACCGCGGTGGCCCCGCGTGTCCGCGACCGTCATCCCGCGGGTGTGCACGCCCGCGCACTCGACCCGCAGGTGCGCCGGGGCCGCGATCACCTCGTGCGGGCGCAGGGCGAGCCACGCCACCAGCGGGTCGTGCACCTGCGCCAGGTAGCCCTCGCCCACCGACTCGTGGAACTCGAAGTAGAAGCGCAGCGCGTCCACCAGGCTGCGGGTCAGCGAGGTGTCGGACTGCGCGAGGAGGCGCTCGGAGCGCTCGGGGGTCCACACCGCGCGCTCGGTCAGATTCAGCCCACACCACAGCAAGGGCGCGACCGCGGGGTCGGCGGCCCGGGCCGCCTCCCACGCCAGGCAGACGCCGTCCGCCGCCTCGGGGTCCACGTCGACGTTCCACTCGCTGACCGGCGTGGTGTTGCCGGGGTGCCCACGGAACGTCCCACCCATCACCACCAGCCTGCGCAGCAGCGAGGGGAGCGCGGGGTCGAGGGCCAGGGCATGAGCCAGCGTGGACGAGGGACCGGTCACGATCCCCACCAGCTCACCGGGATGGGCTCGGGCGGTGTCCACCCAGAGCCGGGCTCCGTCGCGGGGGTCGACTGACCTCGTCGTCGTCCCGGTGGTCGTCTCGGTCGTCGTCTCGGTCGTCGTCCCGGTGATCGCCCCGGTGATCGCCCCGGCGGTCGTACCGGTCGTCGTCTGATTCGTCGCCGTCGATGACGTCCACGCCGTCGCCAGGTCCGCGTAGCCCGCGCCCCGGGGGCCGTGGGTCTCGGGCGTGTACACGTGCGGCACCGCGATCGCGCCGCCCGCCCCGGCGGACACCGGGAACTCCGGGGCGCCCGACAGGTCCAGCCACGCCAGCGCGTTGCGGACCGTGTCGTCGAGGCCCACGTTCCCGGCCGTGCACACCAGGCCCGCCAGGTCGATCGACCCGGCCAGGTGCTCGGCCACCAGGTAGGCGATCGCCAGGGCGTCGTCGATCCCCGGGTCGCAGTCGAGCAGCACCGGGGTCGGGGTCACCGCGACCGGCCCCGGGCGAGCAGGACGTCGCGGGTCAGCTCGAGGTGCCCGAGGTGGGTGGCGAACTCGTGCAGGATGTGCGCGAGAACCCAGTCCGCCGTGAAGGTCCCGGCCCGGCGCGCGCTGTCCACGTCGAACGCGGTGCCGGCGGGGTGCGCGAGGTCCCCGCGAGCGGCCGCGGTCTCCGCCCACGCGGGCAGCCGGGCGATCAGGGACTCGAGGCGGTCGACCTCGGGCTCCACCGGTCCGGAGTACGCGAACTCCGCGCCCCGGTCCCGCTCCACGGGCTCCCCGCCCAGGCAGGCCGCGCCCCACGAGCTCAGCACCCCGCACAGGTGGTGCACCAACGCGGCGGCGGTGTTGGTGGGCCACGCCGAATCGTGGGCCGTGGGGTGGGTGTGCACGAGGGAGTCCGGACCGTCGCCGCCGAGGTCGGCCACGGCTGCCCTGATCGCGGGCAGCACCTGGGACGTGAGGATCAGCTGGACGGCGTGCACGGTCACCACGGACTCGGCTGGAAGTCCTTGAGGAAGCACCCGTAGAGGTCGTCCCCGGCCTCGCCGCGGACGATCGGGTCCACCACCCGGGCGGCGCCGTCGACCAGATCCAGGGGCGCGTGGAAACCCTCCTCGTGCAGCCGGACCTTGGTGGTGTGCGGGCGCTCGTCGGTGATCCAGCCGGTGTCGACGGCGGTCATGAGGATCCCGTGCTCGGTGAACATCTCCTCGGCGGAGGTGCGGGTGAGCATGTTGAGGCCCGCCTTGGCCATGTTGGTGTGCGGGTGCCCGGCGCCCTTGTAGCGGCGCGAGAACTGCCCCTCCATGGCGGAGACGTTGACGATGTACTTGCGCCGCGCCTGGGATGCCGCGAGCGCGGGCCGCAGGCGGGAGACCAGGATGAACGGCGCGACCGAGTTGGCGAGCTGCACCTCGAGCATCTCCATGGGCTCCACCTGCTCGACCGTGGCCACCCAGCTGTTGTGGTCGACCACGTCCGGGAGCAGTCCGCCCGCGTCGACCGCGGTGCCGGCGGCCATCCGCTCCAGCGACGACGAGCCGGCCACGAGCGCCTGCTGGGCGATGTGCCCGGCCTCGCGCTCGGCCTCGTCCGCGCCGATCAGGGCCGACTCGCCGCCCATGAGCGCGGCCGGGTGCAGCTCGGAGGTGCGGCCCATGGTGATCATGGGGATGTCCGCGGCGCGGCCGGTGATCGGCGCCGACTCGCCCTCGACGAGCCCGGAGTACGAGCCGGGGGAGCGGCGCACGGTCTGGGCCGCGTTGTTGATGAGGATGTCCAGCGGCCCGCCGGCGGCGACCTCGTCGGCCAGCGCCACCACCTGGGCGGGGTCGCGCAGGTCCACACCGATCACGTGGATGCGGTCGGCCCAGTCGGAATGGTCTGGCATCGAGGCGAAGCGGCGCACGGCGTCCCGGGGGAAGCGGGTCGTGATGGTGACGTCGGCGCCGGCGCGCAGCAGCATCAGGGCGATGTACATGCCGATCTTCGCGCGGCCGCCGGTGAGCAGGGCACGCCGGCCGGTCAGGTCCATGTCCGGATCACGCCTGGCCCGGTTGAGCGCCGCGCAACTCGGACACAACTGGTGGTAGAAGGCGTCGACCTGGGTGAAGCGCTGCTTGCAGACATAACACGCCATCGCGCGCTGGAGGTGGCCCGCCACGGCGCCGGGGGTGTTGGACACCAACCGGACGCCGGCGGTCTCGTCGTCGATCCGCGTCGGCGAGCCGGTCGCGGTGGCCTCGATGACGGCCTTGTCCGCGTCCTGACGGGCGCGGCGGACGTCGTTCCGGCGAGTCTTCTTGAGGAGCTTGAACATGTGGCCCACGGACCGCTGGACCCGGATCGAGTCGGGATGGTCCTCGCCGAGCGCCGCCGCCTGGTCGAGGATGCGCTGGAGGGTCTCGAGGTCGTCCGGACTGATGCCTGTCACCAGGACACGGTACGACGACGAGGTGGTCGGGAGCTAAACCGCTCGCCCCCGCTGGGTGGGAGCGCGACCGGCCCTGAGCCCGGTGAGCGCCTCCGTCATGGCCTGCAGGTCCCGGCGGGACCGCGCGGGGGCCGGGGCGGGGGAGAACCCGTACCTCCGGGCATAGGCCTCGGACACCAGCTGGGCGTGGGCCTCCACCGGGAAGGCCTGCGGGCCGCGGTCGGGGGAGGCGCGGTCGGAGCAAGCGGGGTCAGGGCCTGCCGGGTCAGGCGAGACCCGGTCGAGCACCGCGCGCCAGTCGTAGGCGCGGCGCCCGTACCTCACCTGCTCGACCAGCGCGGTCACCACGTAGCGCGGACCGAGGAACCGGCCCTGCCAGACGTGGACCAGTTCATGCACCAGGGTCGGGGTGGCCCGGGGCCGATCGGTGCCCGCTGCCGCCGGGTTCATTGACGTAGTGCCCACCACGCCGGGGTCGGCGCCCAGGTAGATCAGACCGGGCAGCGCGAACGCCCGCCGATGCGGCACACCCGGGACATGGCCGCGGCGGATCATCACCGAGGTGGGGTCGATCGTGTGACCGAAGACGTCGCGGAGGTCGTCGCGGACTTCTGGAGGCAGATCCAGAGGTGGGGGAGCCAGGCCCAGGGCGTCCAGGCGCCGGTCGGCGGCGCGGGCGAACGCGGCGAGCGACCGTCCCAGGCCGTCGGCGACCAGGGTCATCCGCACGGCGAGCTCCGTGTTCTCCACCGCGGGCGGTCGGTGTTCACGGGACCGCCAGGTCACGTCGCCGGAAACCCACGAACCCCACCACCAGGAACAGAGCCGTGACCGAGGAGATCCACAGCAGTCCACCCCAGCCGGCTCCGCTCGCGGTGACGCTCGGCACGTGCCAGAACGGGCTGATCGCGAGGTACGGGTCGGGGAGCCTGAAGGTCGGCCCGAGCACGGTCAGGGCGAAGGACGCGAACACCCCGGCCCACGCGGCGAGGCTCACCTGAGGTCGCGCGCCCACCACGGCGACGGCGAGCGCGACGACCGTCCACACGGCGGGGATCGTGGCCGCGGCCTGGAGCACGGTGGGACCGAACGACACACCGATCCCGGCCCCGGCGGCGAGCGCGGCGATCAGCAGGCCGGCGAGGAGCACGAAGGCGGCCGGAGCGGCGAAGGCCAGCATCGCGTTCCCCGCGAGGTACCGGGCCCGATGGAGCGCGCCGGCCAGGACGGGGTCGAGGTGGCCGTCCATCTCCTCGGAGCGGAGCTTGAGCATGATCTGGACCCCGGAGACCGCGGCGATGATCCCGACGAGGCGCAGGATCGTCACGATGAACGCGGAGGTCAGGTCGTCCGGGGTGGCGGCCCCCGCGGCGAGGATGGCCCTGACCGCGGTGTCCTGGCGCAGGATGTCCTGGATCGAGGTCGCGAGATACCCGTACACCAGCCCGAGCGCGACGAACGCGCCGCTCCAGGTCAGGACGGCTCCTCGGTTGATCCGCAGGGCGAGCCCCCACGACGACCGGATCCGCCCGCGGTCCGGCCCGGTGCCCGGCGCGAGGGCGGCCTGCCCGAAGTCGCGACGGGACTGGAGGAGGAGAGCGGCGGCCAGGCACAGGGTCGTGAACGCCACCGCCCCCAGCAGCGGCCACCAGAGGTCGGCGGTCGCGGGTCGGGTCTCGGTCATCCATCCCAGCGGGTTGACCCAGACGGTCCACGCGGGGGCGTCCACCGTGTAGGCGACACCCCGGAGGAGGAAGAGGACGCCGAGCGTCCCGATCGCCAGGGAGGAGGCGGTGCGGGCATCCGAACCCAGTTGCGCCGTGATCGCGGCGACCCCGGCGAACATCCAGCCCGACGCGGTGAAGGTCGCGCCCAGGAGCAGCGAGGACTGCCAGTCCCCACCGCACAGGCCGGTGACGACGCCGGCGATGACGCCGGTGGCGAGCGAACCGATCACGGCCAGCCCGACCCCGGTGAGCAGTCGGCTCGCGCGACCGAGCACACCGGAGGCGAGGAGCTCGGCCTGCCCGGAGTCCTCCTGCCCGCGGGTGGCGCGGATCACGGTGAGGATCGCCCCGAGCGCGGTGAAGAACCCGGCGAGCGCGAGTGCGCGCCAGGCGTTGAAGCCGTCGACCGTGCTCAGGTCGAACGCGGGTCCGAAGATCACGCCGAGCGCCGGGTTGGCCCCCACCGCCACGGCGAGCGCGGTCCGCTCCAGCGGGTCGGGGAAGATCCACGGATAGACCAGTACCGACGAGGACGACAGTGCCGTGGCGATGACGATCCAGGGTACGAAGCGGATGCCGTCGTACCGCAGCGAGGCCCGCAAGAGCGGCCGGGTCCCCGTGAGCACCGCGGTCACGGGGACACCGCCGCGTCGTCCGGGCCGGACGCGGCGTCGCCGTCATAGAACTCCAGGAAGAGCGACTCGAGCGACGGGGGTTCAACGGTCAGCGCGGACAGGCCGTAGGGGGCCAGCGACGTCATCGCCTCGCCGATCCTGGCGGCCTCGGCGGTGGCCGAGAGCCGGTCGCCGTCCACCCGGACGCCGTGCAGGGTGTCGAGGGCGTGCAGCGTGTCGAGTTCGCGCGGTTCCGGGATCCGGCCGAGCGTGGCGCGGATCGACGAGCGCGCGTGGCCACGCAGCTCGGTCAGCGTGCCGGTCCGGACGATCCGCCCGCCACGGATGATCGAGATCCGGTCCGCCAGGGACTCTGCCTCGGCCAGGATGTGGCTCGAGAGCAGCACCGACGTGTCGCGGGCCTTGGCCTCGCCGATCACGTCCCGGAAGACCTTCGCCATGAGCGGGTCGAGCCCGCTCGTGGGCTCGTCGAGGATCAACAGCTCCACATCCGACGCCAGGGCCGCGACGAGGGCGACCTTCTGCCGGTTGCCCTTGGAGTACTGGCGACCCCGCTTGGTCGGATCCAGTTCGAAACGCTCGACCAGCTCCGCGCGCCGCCGCTCGTCGAGCCCGCCCCGTAGCGAACCGAGGAGGTCGATCGCCTCACCTCCGCTCATGCCCGGCCACAGGCTGACGTCGCCGGGGACATAGGCCAGCCGGCGATGCAGGTCCACGACGTCTCGCCAGGGGTCGCCACCGAGGACCGTCGTGGTGCCGCCGTCGGCTCGCAACAGCCCGAGCAGGACCCGGATGGTGGTGGACTTGCCCGCGCCGTTCGGTCCCAGGAACCCGTGCACGTGGCCTTTCTCGACCTGCAGGTCGACTCCGTTCAGTGCGGGGAACCTCCCGAAGGATTTTGTCAGTCCCCGCACGTCGATCACGTGGTCCGAGCTCATGGCCGCTACCCCTGTCGCCGGTCCGCGCGGCCGGTGACTGCCCGGTTGTACGCCAGCGCCGGCTCGAGCCAGGAGGCCAAGCCCTCGTCCGTCTGGACGGCGGAGGCGGCCACCGTGATCCAGCCCCGCCCCATGTCGCGCCCCGGGCCCATCTCGGCCCGGGCGGCGCCGGGGCGGCGGAGGAGCTCGTCGTCGTCGTCGGCCACCCGGAGCAGCATCCCGCCGTCCTTGTCCGCGCTCACGAGGATCTTCCCGGCGACCATGAAGCACCGGCCGCCGAACATCGAGAGCTCGCGGGTGACCGGCTCGTCGGCGAGGTGCTCGCGGAGACGGTCGATGAACTGCTGTTGGGCGGGGGGTGGGGGCGTGCGGGCCATCAGCAGACCTCCCCAGAAAAACAAGTGGGCCCCGGATCCAAACGGATCCGGGGCCACTTCTACTGTCTCGACACAGTGTGCGCGAGGGGGGACTTGAACCCCCACGTCCGTTAATAGGACACTAGCACCTCAAGCTAGCGCGTCTGCCATTCCGCCACTCGCGCGTGCACACTTTGCTGACCTGCACCGGCTCGTAAGAACCGGCTTGGTCGTGCGAGGAATGACACTAGCCGATGTCCGAACCGTGGGCCAAATCGGCCCCCTCCCGTGGCCCACCCAACCCGGTCATCGCTGGTAAACAGGGAAGGGACCGGCTGGGGGAGGCCCTCCAGACCGTCCGAACCAGGAGGACCAGATGACCGACTTCCGTGTGCCCAACCCTTACGCCGCTCTTCCGGAGCTGCCGGCGCTCGAGGTGACGAGCGAATCGTTCACCGAGGGAGCCATGCTCGGAGCCCCACAGCTCGGCGGGAAGATGGGTGTCGAGGGAGGGCTGGACAAGTCCCCTCAGGTGAGCTGGCCCGCCGGCCCGGAGGGCACGCAGTCCTATGTCGTGACCGTGTTCGATCCGGATGCACCGACGGCATCGGGATTCTGGCACTGGTCGGTCGCCAACATCCCCGCCCACGTCACCTCGCTACCCGAGGGCGCGTGCACCGGGGAGGACACATCGGGACTTCCCGAGGGCGCCGTGGTGGTGCGCAACGACGCCGGCTTCAAGGGCTTCGTGGGCGCGGCTCCGCCGCAGGGCCACGGGCCGCACCGCTACATCCTCGCCGTCCATGCGGTCGGCGGCCAGATCGACCTCCACGACGACGCCTCGTGCGCGTACGTCGGCTTCAACCTCTTCGAGAAGGGGCTGGCCCGCGGAACCACCACCGCGATCTACGAGCAGTGAACACAAAACCCTGAGCCCTGCGCACTGCGCGCGGAGCTCGGGTAGCGATCGTCCAGCAGCCAGCTTGCAACTGGCGGACTTTCTGGGTGCTCGCGGCCCGCGGGCAGAGGGACAGCGCGACCGCCCGCGGATGCGCTGCCTCTATGGCCTTCGCTGCCCGAATGCACAAAGAAACCATGCTTACGCTGGCGGTATGGACCATTCCGGACGCGCAGGCCTAAGAGGCAGCGCATCCAGCGGGACCCGCGCTGCGGGAATGCCCTCCGGCCGTCGCTGAGCTGCCCGCCGGACTATCCAGGGAGGCGGGGATCACCGCACCGCTGAACCGACCGCCTCCGCCAGGGAACTGAACCCGCCCTGGCGGAGGCGCCGCGCCACGAGCCGGTTGGATCCACGGAGGAGACCGGGGCCGGCGAAGATGAACCCGGTGTAGGTCTGGACCAGATGCGCGCCATGGGTGATGCGGTCCCACACGTCCTCGGGGGTCTCGATCCCGCCGACCGAGATGACGACGATCCGGCCGCCGGCGCGCTCGTGGATCCGGGCGAGCACCTCGCGGGAACGCACGGCCACGGGGGAGCCGGAGATGCCGCCCGCACCCAGCGACTCCACGACGGCTGACGGGGTCTGAAGCCCCTCCCTCGAGATCGTCGTATTGGTGGCGACGATGCCGGCCAGCCCCAGCTCCAGCACCAGGTCGGTGACCGCGTCGACATCCGCGTCATCCAGGTCGGGGGCGATCTTGACGAGCACCGGGATCGTGGCCACATCGCGGACCGCGCCGAGGATCGGGCGCAGCGACTCGACCGCCTGGAGGTCCCGGAGTCCGGGGGTGTTGGGAGAGCTCACGTTGACGACCATGTAATCGGCGAGGCCCGTCAGCATGGTCGCGGAGGCCACGTAGTCCCGCACCGCGTCCTCGGCGGGGACCATTCTGGTCTTGCCGATGTTGATCCCCACCGGGTCGCTGCTCCGCCGACGCCGGAGGTTGTTGGCGGCATTGCCCGCGCCGTGGTTGTTGAATCCCATCCGGTTGAGGATCGCCCGGTCCTCCACCAGCCGGAACAGTCGGGGAGCGGGGTTGCCGGGCTGAGGTGACGCGGTGACCGTGCCGACCTCACTGAACCCGAAGCCGATCGCCCCCCACGAGTCGACGGCCGCGGCGTTCTTGTCGAACCCGGCGGCCAGACCGAGCGGACCGGGGAAACTCCGACCGAGAACGTCCTGGGCGAGGATCGGATCCCGGACACCGAGGACCCGGCGCACCAGGATGCCCAACGGCGGCACCAGGGTCAGAAGTTTGAGAATTCCGAACGCCAAGTGGTGTATCCGCTCCGCGGGAAAGCGGAACAACACGCTCTTGATCAGCGAGTACACGGTCCTCCTCGATGGGACGTGGGTGGTCCTTGGATCAGCTCGCCGGTGCGGAGAGCGTCGGGCGGATCAGATGGAGACCGGCGCCATCGGAGGACCCGACGACCACGGTGCCGGACTGCGTGACCGCGAGGGAATCGGGCTGGCGCACGGTGGCGATGTCGGCGCGCCGGACCCCTGTCCCGTCGCCGAGATCGTACGCCTGGACGGTATTGGTTCCGGTGGACGTAACCCAGACGACGTCCCGGGAGTCGTCCGCGGCCACCGCCCAGGGCTGCGCGGCAACCGGGAACTGCTGATGCAGGCGGACCGGCGAGGTGGAGTACACGAGAAGTGTGCTGCCGACGGTGTCGCTGGCGATCATCGTGCCCTCACCGAACCCGGCCAGCATCCCGGCGCCCTTTCCTGCACGCAGGAGCGGGCCCGCGACGTCCTCGTCGAAGTCGATGCTCGCGACGACGGTGTCCGGCCGACTGAGCGCGGTCACCGAGCCGTCGCGTGCCACGCTGATCCGGTCCACGGCGGTCAGTCCGCTCACGCGGTCCTGCTCGACACCGTCCGAGTCGCGCAAGACCACGCTGCCGTCGTCGTCGCCGGTGAGGATCCGACCGTCGTCTGTCTCGGCGGCCGCGGTGACCGGGCCGAGACCCGAGATCTCCCGCGCCTCTCCGGTCGGTGAGATCACCACGACACCGTCGCCAAAGGGGACCAGGACGGACCCGTCGTGGCCAGCGCTGGCGATCCCCGCATCGGCGGGGAGTTCGACGGAGGCCTCGGCGATCCACCGGTCGCCGTCGACCCGGCCGATCTCCAGGCCGGGCGGGCCGTCGACCTGCGCTGCCACCCGGTCGCCCGTGGCGACCAGGGCGACGACGCTGCCGGGAACCGGGATCACCTCGCCCTCGACGGGGTCGGAGACCTGCGGCGACTCGGCGGGGCGGGCGTTACCCTGCTCGATCTGGTTGTACTCGTCCAGCTGACTGGTGGGCGACGAGCAGCCGGAGAGCCCGACCGCGAGCGCGATCAGCGCGGCGGGAAGGACGGTACGGCGGTGGGCACGAAGGGGCACGGTGTTCCTCTCGACTGTGCGCCATTGTCCACCACCCGGGTCCTCGGCACCCGCGCAGGGCGGGGCGACTACCCTCGCGGCGGTGCGGTGACGCATTGTTCGTGCCGACGGCCCCGAGAGAAAGCAGCGCGCGTGAATGCAACGGTCCTCGCCGCCCCCGCGGCGGAAGGGATGTCCTGGCTCCAGGTCGTCGTGCTGTCCGTACTCCAGGGGCTCACCGAGTTCCTCCCGGTCTCCTCGTCCGGGCACCTGCGGATCTTCTCCACCTGGATGTTCGGACAGGATGCCGGCGCCTCGTTCACGGCCGTGGTGCAGCTCGGCACGGAGGCCGCGGTACTGGTGTTCTTCTTCAAGGACATCGTGCGCATCCTCGCGGCCTGGTTCCGGGGAGTGTTCAACGCTCAGCGCCGCGACGACCCCGACTACCGGCTCGGCTGGTACGTGATCGTCGGTTCGGTTCCCATCGCGATCATCGGGTTCCTGGGCAAGGACCTCATCCGCGACGCCGCCCGGAACCTGTGGATCACGGCCATCGTGCTCATCGCGTTCTCCTTCGTCTTCCTCCTGGCCGAGAAGCTGGGAAAGCAGGACCGTCCCGTGGAACCGCAGTCGCTCAGGGGCCTGTCCATGAAGGACGCCGTCATCATGGGCCTGGCGCAGTGCCTCGCGCTCATCCCCGGGGTGAGCCGCTCGGGCGGCACGATCTCCGCCGGCCTGTTCCTGAACATGTCCCGCGAGGCCGCCGCCCGGTTCTCCTTCCTCCTGGCCATCCCGGCCGTCCTGGCGTCCGGGTTGTTCAGCCTCCCCGACGCCTTCGACCCCGCCCAGGGGCAATCCGCCAGCGGCGTCCAGCTGCTGGTCGGATCGGCGATCGCCTTCGTGCTGGGGTACGCGGCCATCGCCTGGTTGCTGCGCTTCGTGCAAAATCATTCGCTCGCCTGGTTCGCCGGCTACCGGATCCTGCTGGGCCTTCTCGTCATGGGACTGCTCGCCACGGGCACCATCCCCGCCACCTGACCCGTCACCTCCCACCGCGGCCTCGGTAACCTGCCGGTATGACCGTCATCCTGCTCAGGCACGGCCGCTCCACCGCCAACACCGCCCTCACCCTCGCCGGCCGCACGCCCGGGGTCGCACTCGACCAGACGGGCCGGACGCAGGCACAGGATCTCTGCCGTCGACTCGCCGGTCTGCCGGTGGAGGCCGTCGTCCGCTCGCCGCTCCTGCGGTGCCGCGAGACCGTCGAACCGCTGGCCTCGGCCTTCGGCGTCGACCCGGTGATCGAAGACGGACTGGTCGAGGTGGACTACGGCACCTGGACCGGGCGGTCACTGACCGACCTCGCCGCCGAGCACATGTGGTCGGTCGTGCAACAACATCCCTCTTCGGCGGTCTTCCCGGACGGCGAGTCGCTGGCGGAGATGGCCACCCGGGCGGTGACCTCCATCCGGGCACACGACCGACGGCTGGCCGAGGAGTCCGGTCGCGACGTGCTGTGGGTGGCGTGCAGCCACGGCGACGTGATCAAGGCCGTGATCGCCGATGCCTACGGGATGCACCTCGACCACTTTCAGCGCATCGTGGTGGAACCGGCGTCGATGTCGGTGGTCCGGTACACAACCCACCGGCCGTTCGTCCTGCGGGTCAACGACACCGGCGGAGATCTGGCCAGCCTCCGAGGCGAGCCGGCCGGTCACGTGGGCAACGCCACGGCGGGTGACGCCAGCTCGGACGCGGTACCCGGTGGGAACGTACCCTGATGATCCGCAGCATCACCCACAGCGCTGACCCCCGCGCTACCACGCAGCACACTGGAATCCAGCACCCCATGAGGAGACGACCGGCATGAGCAGGGAAGTGCACGAATTCCACGACCCGACCCGGTTCGTGGTGGGCACGGTCGGTCAGCCCGGCGAACGGGTGTTCTTTGTCCAGGCCACGGGCGGCGGCCGCACCGTCTCGGTCCGCTGCGAGAAGCAACAGGCGCAGATCCTCTCCGAGCGGATGGGCGACCTCCTCGACGAGATCGCCTCCAAGTCCGACGTGCCCGTGCCGCCGGCTGCCGGTGTCGTGGACGACCTCGCGCCGCTCGAGATGCCCGTCGACGCCGAGTTCCAGGTGGGCACGATGGGCCTGGGGTGGGACGGCGAGAAGAGTCAGATCGTCGTGGAGCTCCTGGCGATGGACCCGGATGCGACCGACGAGTCGGTGGTGCTCTCGGACGCCGAGGACGCCCCCGATGCGCTCCGCGTGTTCCTCACCCCGCTCCGCGCCCGGCAGTTCGTCCTGCGTAGCGAGAAGGTCGTCTCGGCCGGACGTGCCCCGTGCCCATTGTGTGGGGAGCCGATCGACACCACCGGCCACCTGTGCGTCCGGCTCAACGGGTACCAGCCGCGCTCCGGTGAGGCGCTCGCCGACCTCGTCGACCCGTGACAGCTCGCCCGCCGGGCCCCGAGCTCACCGTCCTGCACCGGATCCCCTCCGGCAGCAACGCGGTCTACCGCTGCGTCGACGGCGAGGGCTCGCACTGGGTGTACAAACCCTCGGCGGGGGAGCGTCCCCTCATGGACTTCCCCGACGGCAGCCTCGCCGCACGGGAGATCGCCGCGTACACGGTGTCCGTCGCGCTGGGCTGGGACCTCATCCCGGAGACCGTCGCGGCGTTCGGACCCGGCGGCCCCGGGATGGCGCAGCGGTGGATCGACGAGCCCGAGCGCGACGAGTCCACCGGCCACGACCCGGTGGACGTCCACCCGGTGGACGCCCTCCCCGCCGGCCGGGTGGCGGTACTGCGGGGCGAGGGGTCCCGCGGGGAGAGTGTGGTGGTGGCCCATGCCCTGGACGACCGGCTCCGCCGTATCGCGTTGTTCGACCTCGTCGTCAACAACGCCGACCGCAAGGGCGGTCACGTCCTCGTGGACACCTCCGGGGTGATCTGGGCGATCGATCACGGACTCTCCTTCCACGCCCACCCGAAGCTCCGTACCGTCCTGTGGGGGTGGGCGGGCCAACCCCTGTCGCCGGAAGATCTCGCCGCCCTGACGGGGCTGGGCGGGGACCTCGCAGGAGACGGCGCGCTCAGGGAAACCCTGAGCGACCTGCTCTCCCCGGTCGAGGTGGCCGCCCTGTGCGCACGGGTGACCGAACTTGTCGACGACGAGGTGTTCCCCTCCCCGGGGCCGGGCTACCCGTTACCCTGGCCGCTCTTCTGAGGACACGCGGTCTCTAGACTCGGGCACATGCACTCGTGGTCTTCGCCTGACGTCCCCTCCATCCCCGGCGACGCCGCATCCCTGAAGTTGTTCGACACGGCGAGCGGCGAGGTCCGTGAGGTCGCTCCCGGGCCCGTGGCGACGATGTACGTCTGCGGCATCACGCCCTACGACACCACCCATCTCGGCCACGCGGCCACCTATCTGACCTTCGATCTGGTGTACCGGCTCCTCCTGGACGCGGGCCACGACGTTCACTACGTCCAGAACACCACGGACGTCGACGACCCGCTGTTCGAGCGGGCGGAGCGAGACGGCGTGGACTGGCGGGAGCTGGGCGACCGCGAGACGGACCTGTTCCGGGCCGACATGGAGTCGTTGCGGATCCTGCCCCCGCGCGACTACGTGGCCGCCACCGAGACCATCGACGAGGTCGTGGAGATGGTCGCCGAGTTGATCGACCGCGGTCACGCCTACGCGATCGACCCGGCGGTCGACGGCTATCCCGATGTCTACTACCGGCACCGGGCCACCGACGAGTTCGGGTACGAGTCGGGTTACGACGCCGGCGAGATGGCCAGCGCCTTCGCCGAGCGCGGCGGGGACCCGGACCGTGCCGGCAAGGAGCACCCCCTGGACGCCCTCCTCTGGCGGGCCGAGCGCCCGGGGGAGCCCTCGTGGCCCTCCCCGTGGGGTGCCGGTCGGCCGGGGTGGCACATCGAGTGCTCGGCGATCGCCCGCAACCGGCTCGGCATGGATTTCGACATCCAGGGCGGCGGCAGCGACCTCGCCTTCCCGCACCACGAGTTCTCCGCCGCGCACGCGGAGGCCGCGACCGGCCGGTCGCCGTTCGCCCGGTTCTACGTCCACGCGGCGATGATCGGCCTCGACGGCGTCAAGATGAGCAAGTCCCTGGGCAACCTCGTGCGGGTCAAGACGCTGCGGGAGCAGGGAGTCGACCCCGCCCTCATCCGGCTCGGCCTGGCCGCCGGGCACTACCGCACCGACCGGTCCTGGACCGCGTGCCTTCTCGACGAGGCCCGCGCCCGGTTCGACACCTGGTGCCGGGCGGTGTCGCTGGGCGCCGGCGCCGACGCCGCGACGATGATCGCCGCCCTGCGCGAGCGGCTCGCGGACGATCTCGACACCCCGGCCGCCCTGGCCGTGGTGGATTCATGGGCCGCGTCGACACTGGCCGGAGACCACTCCGACCCCACGGCGGGCCCCGCCGTCGCCGCAGCGCTGGACGCCCTGCTGGGGGTCTCACCCACCGCCGTCTGACGCGGGCCGGGTCCGGTCCGCGGGTCGGATCCGCGGGTCCGGAACCCAGGGTCGGGTTCAGCCGGCGTCGGGCTCGTCGTGGTAACCCTGCAGGAAGCGCTCGAACTCGGCCGCGATCGACTCGCCGTCGACAAGTGGCATCTCGTCGCCGTCGGCCGCCCGGTCGCGGTCGGGTTCGGGATCGATCCCCACACCGACCCCGTTCTCCTCGTCCATCCGGTCCTCCAGGGACTGGATGTAGTCCCGCAGATCCTCGTCCTCCCCGGCGGCGGCGTCGACCTTCTCCGCCCAGGTCCGGGACTGGACCCGCAGAGCGTCCATCGGAACGGCGATCCCGAGGTTGTCGGCCAGCCAGGAGAGCACCGACTCGGTGCCCCGGGGGTTGGGCGGGGAGGCGACGTAGTGGGGGACACCCGCCCACAGGCTCACCGCCGGCACCCCGGCCTCGGTGAGGAGCTGCTGGAGCACGCCGGTCATCCCCGTGGGGCCCTCGTAGTCGGACGCCTGGACGCCCATGCCGGCCATCCGTTGGCGACTGAACGCCGTCCCGGTCAGGGGGATCGGGCGGGTGTGGGGAACGTCGGCCAGGTAGGCCCCGAGGAGTACCACCTGCGACACCTCCAACGTGTCGACCAGGTCCACGAACTCGGAGGCGAACCGTCGCCACTTCAGCGCCGGCTCAGGGCCACGGACCAGCAGGACATCGTGGGCGTACCCGTCCGGACGGCAGACCGACACCACGATCCGCGGCCACTCGACCGATCGCGACACCCCGGCGGAGTGGCGGACCGTCGGCCGCTGGTCCAGGTAGTCAAAGAACTCGTCACCGCCGATCTCGGCGATCTGGCGCGCCTCCCAGTTGAGGGCCAGGTGCTCGATCGTGCCGGTCGCCACGTCGGCCGCGTCGTTCCAGCCTTCGAAGGCCACGATCATCACGGGGCTCTCCAGATCGAGGTGCCCGTCGGGAGTCCATTCGACAGTCATCAGTACAGCCTACGTTCGTCGAGTTGCCGGGCACCCATACACTGGGGGCCATGTCTGTTCATTTTGATTCGCCCCTGTTGGATGCCGCTCGTCGGCGAGTACTGATCGGTGACGGGGCGATGGGCACGATGCTGCAGGCGGTCGACCTCGACGTCGACGCCGACTTCCTGGGTCTGGAGGGTTGCAACGAGATCCTCAACGCCACCCGCCCCGACGTGGTGGGCGATATCCACCGTGCCTACTTCGAGGCCGGCGCGGACCTCGTGGAGACCAACACCTTCGGGTGCAACCTGTCCAACCTGGGCGACTACGACATCGTCGACCGGATCAGCGAGCTCGCCGAGAAGGGTGCGGCGATCGCCCGGAAGGTCGCCGACGAGATGGGGCCGTCCGAGGACGGCACCCCGCGGATGGTCCTGGGCTCCCTCGGTCCCGGCACCAAGCTCCCCTCACTCGGGCAGGCCGCGTTCGACGAGATGCGGGGCGCCTACGCGCAGGCCGCCGAGGGTCTGGCCCGCGGCGGCGCCGACGCCTACCTGGTGGAGACGAGCCAGGACCTGCTGCAGGTCAAGGCTGCGGTCCTGGGTTGCCAGGACGGGATGGCGGCGGCCGGTCGGCGACTGCCGATCATCGCGCACGTGACCATCGAGACCACGGGGACGATGCTGTTGGGTTCGGACATCGGTGCAGCGCTCACCGCGCTGGAGCCGCTCGGGGTCGACATGATCGGCCTCAACTGCGCGACCGGGCCGTCGGAGATGGTGGAGCACCTGCGGTACCTCTCGCGTCACGCAGGAATCCCCGTGTCGGTGATGCCCAACGCGGGCCTGCCCGAGCTGGGGGAGCACGGGGCGGTGTACCCGCTGGGCGCCGAGCTCTTCGGTCCGCAGGTGGCCGACTTCGTCTCCGAGTTCGGACTGTCGATGGTGGGCGGCTGCTGCGGCACCACCCCCGAGCACATCACCCTCCTGCGCAAGGAGGTCCTCGCGCGGGAGAAGGCGCACCGGGAGCCGACGCCGGTGAACGCGGTCTCCTCGCTCTACTCCAACACGACGCTGCGGGCCGACGCCGGCATCATCATGATCGGCGAGCGGACCAACGCCAACGGGTCCAGGAAGTTCCGGGACGCCATGCTGGCCTCCGACTGGGACACCTGCATGGAGATCGCCAAGGGGCAGATGCGGGACGGCGCGCAGATGCTCGACCTGTGCGTGGATTACGTGGGGCGCGACGGCTCCGGTGACATGGCCGAGCTGGCCAGTCGACTGTCCACGTCCTCGACGCTGCCGATCATGCTCGACTCCACGGAGCCCGAGGTGATCCGGACCGGACTGGAGCACCTCGGCGGCCGGTGCACCGTGAACTCGGTGAACTACGAGGACGGCGACGGGCCGGAGTCGCGCTTCCAGAAGATCATGGAGCTCGTGTCCCGGCACGGCGCGGCCGTGGTCGGTCTGACGATCGACGAGGAGGGTCAGGCGCGCACCGCGGACCGGAAGGTCCAGATCGCCGAACGCATCATCACCGACCTCACCGGGAACTGGGGGGTCGACGAGGACGACATCATCATCGACTGCCTGACCTTCCCCATCTCCACCGGTCAGGAGGAGGTGCGCAAGGACGGCATCGAGACGATCGAGGCGATCCGCCGGCTCACCTCGACCCACCCGCGCGTCCACACCACCCTGGGCCTGTCCAACATCTCCTTCGGCCTCAACCCCGCCGCCCGGCAGGTGCTGAACTCCGTGTTCCTGCACGAGTGCATCCAGGTGGGCCTGGACACGGCCATCGCACACAGCTCCAAGATCCTGCCGATGAGCAAGATCGACGAGCGGCAGCGGGAGGTCGCGCTCGACCTGGTCTATGACCGCCGCCGCGAGGGCTACGACCCGCTGCAGGTGTTCATGGAGCTGTTCGAGGGCGTCTCCGCTGCCAGCGCCAAGGACGCACGTGCGGCCGAGCTCGCGGCGATGCCGCTCATGGAGCGGCTCGCGGCGCGGATCGTCGACGGCGAACGCAAGGGACTCGAGGCGGACCTCGACCTCGCCATGGCGGAGATGCCCCCGCTGGAGATCATCAACTCCCACCTGCTGGGCGGCATGAAGACCGTCGGCGAGCTGTTCGGCTCGGGCCAGATGCAGCTGCCGTTCGTCCTCCAGTCCGCGGAGACGATGAAGACCGCCGTCGCGCACCTGGAACCCCACATGGAGGCCAGCGACGAGGACGGCAAGGGTCGGATCGTGCTGGCCACCGTCAAGGGCGACGTCCACGACATCGGCAAGAACCTTGTGGACATCATCCTGTCGAACAACGGCTACGACGTGGTCAACATCGGCATCAAGCGGCCGATCGCCGACATCATCTCGGCCGCCCGCGAACACAAGGCCGACGTGATCGGCATGTCCGGGTTGCTGGTCAAGTCGACCGTCGTGATGAAGGACAACCTCCGGGAGCTCAACTCGGAGGGCATCGCCTCCGAGTTCCCGGTGCTCCTGGGCGGCGCGGCCCTCACCCGTGCCTACGTGGAGGTCGACCTGGCGGGGATGTACCAGGGCGACGTCTACTACGCCCGCGACGCGTTCGAGGGCCTGAGGCTCATGGACGAGGTGATGACGTCCAAGCGGACCGGGGTCCCGATGTCGGAGTCCTCAGAGGTCGCCGCCAAGGCCGCCGAGCGACGTGAGCGCCGTGCCCGCAGCGAGAAGATCGCCGCCAAGCGCGCCGCCGCGGCCGAGCCCGTCGTGGTGCCGGAGCGGTCGGACGTCGCCGCGGACCAGCCCATCGCGACGCCGCCCTTCTGGGGGTCGAGGATCGCCAAGGGCATCCCGGTGGCCGACTACGCGGGTCACCTGGACGAGCGAGCCCTGTTCTTCGGGCAGTGGGGGCTGCGCGCCGCGCGCGACGGGGAAGGTCCCGACTACGACGAGTTGGTCGCCACCGAGGGTCGGCCCCGCATGCGCTCGTGGATCGACCAGCTCACCACCGAGCGGATCCTGTCCCACTCCGCGGTGGTGTACGGCTACTTCCCGGCCTACTCGGACGGCGACGACATCTGCGTGCTGGCGGAGCCCCGCCCGGACGCGGAGGTGCTGCACCGGATCTCGTTCCCCCGTCAGCAGCGGTCCCGGTTCCTGTGCATCGCCGACTTCATCGCCTCCAAGGAGCGGTGCGAGGCCGAGGGGACCGTGGACGTCCTCCCGTTCCAGCTGGTCACCATGGGTAAGCCGATCGCGGACTTCGCCAACAAGCTGTTCGCCGCGGACAACTACCGCGACTACCTCGAGGTGCACGGCCTCTCCGTGCAGCTCACCGAGGCCCTGGCCGAGTTCTGGCACCGGCGGGTCCGCGACGAGCTGAAGCTGCCCGAGGGCGCGGTGTCGGATGAGGATCCCGACGCGATCGGAGACTACTTCGACCTCAAGTACCGGGGCGCCCGCTACAGCTTCGGCTACGGGGCGTGCCCGGATCTGGAGTCCCGCCGGGTCGTGGTGGATCTGCTCGAACCGGAGCGCATCGGCGTGGTGCTCTCGGAGGAGTTGCAGCTCCACCCCGAGCAGTCGACGGACGCCTTCGTGCTCTACCACCCGGAGGCCAAGTACTTCAACGTCTGACGCGAACCCAGGAGAGCCTGCCCTTGCTGGTGGAGACTCTCCCGCCGGGTGATGATGGGAACATGGACACGGGCCACGACAGCCCCCGCGCCGAGCCTCCGGGCGCGGGGGCCTTGTCATCGCCGTCGCCGGCCGAGAATCACCGGGACGGGGCGCTCCGCACGTTCGTCGCCTCGCGTCAGGGCGTACTCGCGATCGCCGCCGCCCTGGCGATCGTGGTCCATCTGGTCTTGCGCGCGCTCACCGACCCCGGCGCCTCGGTAACCGGGGAGTGGTTGACCCGCGCCCCCTTGATCGCCGTGGTGGTGGTCGGCGGGATCCCCCTCATCGTCGAGGTCCTGCGCGCGGCGGTCAGGAGCGCGGGCGGGGCGGACATGCTGGCTGCGGTGTCGATCGTCACCGCGGTCGCCCTCAGCGAGTGGTTGGTGGCCGCGATCATCGTCCTCATGTTGTCCGGCGGAGAGGCGCTCGAAGCCGCGGCCTCCCGCAGGGCGTCGGCCACTCTCGACGCCCTCGCCCGGCGCAGACCGGCGATCGCACACCGACTGCGCGGAAGCTCACCGGCCGAGGGAGTGGACGAACTCCACGCCGACGAGGTCCTGGTCGACGATCTGCTGCTCGTCCTGCCACACGAACTGTGCCCGGTCGACGGCGAGGTGGTGGACGGCGACGGTGCCATGGACGAGTCGTACCTCACCGGCGAACCGTACGTCGTCCCCAAGTCACCCGGTTCGCAGGTGCTCTCGGGCGCCGTCAACGGCGACGCGGCCCTGACCATCCGGGCGGAGGCGCTGGCGGCGGATTCCCGCTACGCGCAGATCGTCGGGGTGTTGCGCGACGCCGAGGAGCACCGGCCCCCGATGCGGCGCCTCGCCGACCGCCTGGGCGCCTGGTACACCGTGGTCGCGCTGGCCCTGGGAGTCCTCGGCTGGGCGATCTCCGGCGATCCCACCCGGTTCCTCGCGGTGGTCGTGGTCGCGACCCCGTGTCCGCTGCTCATCGGGGTCCCCGTCGCGATCATCGGGGCGATCTCACTCGCCGCCAAGCGCGGGATCATCATCAGGAACCCGGCGATGCTCGAGGACGTCGGGCGGGTGGAGACGGTGATGTTCGACAAGACCGGCACCCTGACCTACGGGCGACCGGTACTCACCGAGATCGTCGCCAGGCCCGGAACCGATTCGAACGACGTACTGGCCGCCGCCGCGGCGGTCGAGGTCTACTCCCGCCACCCGCTCGCCCAGGCTGTCGTCGACGCCGCGGCCCGGCGGGATCTGGCCACTCCGCCGCTCAGCTCCGTCACCGAGAAGCCGGGGGCCGGGCTGGTCGGCGAGGTGGACGGACGCCTCCTCCGGCTGACCAACCGGCGTGGGCTCGCCGAGGTCGATCCCGAGGCCATCGACCTCCTCCCGGAATCCGAGGCCGGGATGGAGTCGATCGTCCTCATCGACGACCGGTACGCCGCGACGCTCCGGTTCCGTGACGAACCGCGGGCCACCGCGGGCGACTTCGTCGCCCACCTCCCGCGTCTGCACGGCGTCACACGCATGATGATCATCTCCGGTGACCGCGAGGCCGAGGTCCGCCGCCTGGCCGACAAGGTGGGCATCAGCGAGGTGTACGGCGGGGTCAGTCCCGAGGGAAAGCTCGCGATTGTCCGCGAGCGCACGGCGGCGGGCCCCACCCTGTTCCTCGGTGACGGGATCAATGACGCCCCCGCGATGACGGCCGCCACGGCCGGGGTGGCCTTCGGCGCCACGTCCGACGTCACCTCCGAGGCCGCCGACGCCGTGGTCCTGGATTCCTCGCTGGAACGTCTCGACGACCTCCTCCACATCGGGAGGAGAATGCGTCGGATCGCGCTGCAGTCGGCGCTGGGCGGGATGGCCGCGTCGACAGTCGGAATGGTCCTGGCCGTGTTCGGTCTGCTCAGCCCGCTCGCCGGGGCGATCGCGCAGGAGGTCATCGACGTCCTCGCGATCCTCAACTCGGCTCGGGTGGTGATGGCACCACCGAAACTCAGCGACTTCGACCGGTGAAGGCCGCCGGGCTCGCCGGTACCGGAGCCCGGGCGTCCGCGCTGACACGCCGCGAGCACAACCCGATAACCTCATACGGCCGTAGCTCGACCGAGCACACCTAGGCCGCCCGCGAGGAGGAGCCGATCTTGACCACCATCCGACGATCAATAGGCCTCGCCTGCGCGACGGGCCTCGTGGCCGGGGGAGCGGTCGTGGCCGGGGCCCCGATGGCCTCCGCCCAGGTGTGGCACGACTCGCCGGCCTGGGACGTGCGCTTGCCGTATCCGCTCGGCGGCGAGCACACGATCCGCTTCGGGGCGTTCACGACCTGCAAGCTGGGCGGGGATGGGGAGTTCCATCAGGCCCTGAGTGCTCACGCCAGGGACCTCGACCAGCCCATCGGCTCGTTCGACTTCTCCGCCGCTCTGTTCCCGTTCAACTCGGCGACCGTGAAGTGGCACAACACCGACACCAACGTGCGGGGCGCCCAGACGGTCCAGTCGACGGGCCCCGAGGTCGGCATCGGCGGCGCGTTCACCGGGCACGGACGCCTGGCGGTCACCATCACGACCAGCAAGTCCGCGCTGCCGACCCTCGCCCCGGGCTCCGTCGCGCCTCTCGCCTCCGTCACCCACACCGAGCGGTTTCTCGTGCCGGCAGGAAGCTGCTGACATCCCGGCACCCCCGGCGCGGCCGGTCGGGTAGACAGTAGGCCGTGACCAGCATTTCAATCGACCGCGCCCCGGCCGCCGTGTGCCTCGACATGGACGGCACCCTCGTCGACACCGAACGGCTGTGGGACATCGCCGTGTACGAGCTCGCCGAGCACCTGGGCCGCCCCCTCGACGACGCCACGCGGGAGCGGACCCTCGGCAATTCCCTCAACGGCTTCTTCGAGATCCTGGGGGAGTACACCGGCCGGGTGATCGAGGGCACCGAGTTGGATCGGCTGGCCCACCGGCTCAACTCGCGGGTCACCGAGCTCATGCGGTCCGATATGCGCTGGCGGCCGGGGGCGGAGGAGTTGCTGGAGGACCTCGCCGCGACAGGGACCCCTGTCGCGCTGGTGACCAACACGACCGCGGACGTGGCGGCGGTGCCCCTGGAGTTCATCGACCGGTCCCGGTTCGCCGTGGTGGTCACCGGCTGCATGGTTCCCGATCCCAAACCCGCGCCCGACCCGTATCTGCTGGCCTGCGCCGGGCTCGGGGTCGACGCGACGTCCGCTGTCGCGGTCGAGGACTCCGTCACCGGCGCCACCTCGGCCGTCGCCGCGGGGTGCCGGGTGCTCTACGTGCCGTCGACGGAGGGTCAGCCGCACGTGATCGGGGCGCGCACACACCCGACGCTGGAGGGCGTGGACGCCTCCGCCCTGTTCGCCCTCACCTCGGGAACGACCGTGGGCGCGGCTGTGGGAGAATCGGCCCCGTGAAGACCTTCGATGATCTGTTCGCCGAGCTGTCCGAGCGCATCGCCGCGCGCCCCGAGGGGTCCGGCACCGTCGCCGCCTTTGACAAGGGCGTGCATCACCTCGGCAAGAAGGTCATCGAAGAAGCTGGCGAGGTGTGGATCGCCGCCGAGTACCAGTCCGACGATGAACTGGCCGAGGAGATCTCGCAGCTCCTCTACTGGACCCAGGTCATGATGCTCAAGCGCGGAATCGGCCTCGAGGACGTCTACCGGTACCTCTGACCGCCACACTTACCACCCCTCCCCGCACCGAATCCTGGAGCCGCCATCATGCTGCGCGTCGCAGTGCCCAACAAGGGCGCCCTGTCCGAAGCCGCCTCGGAAATGCTCTCCGAGGCGGGCTACCGTCGTCGCTCCGAGGGGAGCAAAGACCTCTCGCTGATCGACCGCGAGAACGACGTCGAGTTCTACTTCCTGCGCCCCAAGGACATCGCCGTCTACGTGGGGTCGGGTCGACTCGACCTGGGGATCACCGGCCGTGACCTCGCCGCCGATTCGATGGCGGAGGTCGACGAGGTCCTGGACCTGGGTTTCGGTCACTCGACGTTCCGCTATGCCGGCCCGGCCGGTGCCGGGTGGACCACGGACCGGCTCGCCGGGGCCAGGATCGCCACCTCGTACCCGAACGTCGTCCGCAAGGACCTCCAGGAGCGGGGGATCGAGGCCGAGGTCATCCGGCTCGACGGCGCTGTGGAGATCTCCATCCAGCTCGGTGTGGCCGACTGCATCGCCGACGTGGTGGGCTCCGGCCGGACGCTCAAGGTCCACGAGCTCGAGGCGTTCGGGGCCGTCCTGTGCGACTCGATGGGTGTGTTGATCTCACGCCGGGACGCGGAGCCGTCCCCGGAGATGGGCCAGTTGCGTGCGCGCCTGCAGGGCGTCGTGTTTGCCCAGCAGTACATGATGCTGGACTACGACTGCCCCAAGAGCATTCTCGAACCCGTCTCGGCCATCACTCCGGGCATCGAGTCGCCCACGGTCTCGCCGATGGCGGACCCGGCTTGGGTGGCGGTCCGGTCGATGGTGCCGCGCAAGCGGGTCAACTCGATCATGGACGAGTTGGCCGCGGCCGGCGCCAAGGCGATCATCGCCACCGACATCCGCACCTGCCGCATGGGCTGAGCTGGACGAGCTGAGCAGGATGGGCTGAGCCCGGCCAAGGCCAACCGAGGCCGGCTGATCCCTTCTCAGGCCCGCTCGACGAGCAGCGCCTGCAGCGTGTGACCGATGGCTCCCACTTCGTCGTACAGGGTGCCGGCGGTCGCGCCCACACCGTCCGGGCCGATCGATGCGTTGGCGGTGACCCCGATCCACTCGCCGACGGGCCGCCGGTGCAGGTGGCTCACCACGTCGGTGTTGAGGAAGCGCCACTGCTCGGGTTCGAGCACCGCCCCGACTCCGTTCGCGATGTCCGCCACGGCCATGACCCGCTCGACCGGGGTCATCTCCTCCCCGGCGACCAGCGGCAGGGTCGGGCGGGCCCACACGGTCCCGTCCACCGCCTCGCGGATCTCCAGCGAGTCGATGTAGCCGCTGGTCCAGCGGTCGAAGAAGCTACTGTTCTGCCCCGCACCGGGGAGCTCACGCGGCCGGTCCGCCGACTGCTCGACGTCGGCCGTGTCCCCGATGGCCATCCGCCAGGCGCTCGCGCGAGCGACGACCCGGCCCCCGGCCTCGAGTTCCGACTCCAGCAGTTGGACCCTGCGCCCGGGGCGGACCACCCGCGCACGGGTACGGAGTTCGCCGAGCGGGACCGGACCGAGCAGATCCACGGTGACGCGCGCGATCCTGGTCTGGTCGGTCCGTTCGAGGCGGTCCATCGCCCGGGTGAGGATGGCCGAGGGCGGCGCACCGTGCTGGAGATCCGGCCCCCAGGCGCTCACCGTGTGCGGCGTCGCACGGAAGATCTCCCATCCGTCGCCGGTACCCAGCGGCTCGAAGTAGGCCTCCGTCACGGTGTGCTCCTCAGGTCTGGCCCCGTATCGGGGGTGTCCGACACGAGGGGTATCACGCGGCTGCCCGGCCATCCCGGGTACTCGGGCGGGGTACCCCCGAATGCCGGACACAGCGCCTGGTGATTGCACCAGTCGCACAGCCGGGACGTGCGCGGGGGAAAGATACCGGATTCACCGGCACGCTCGATCTCCGACCACAACACGTCCAGTTGGGTCTCGGTCTCGACGAGGGACGCCAGGTCCGGGGAGAGGGTCAGCCAACTGCCGTTCTTGAGGTAGATCAACTTGAGCTGCGCGGGCAGGACCCCGTGGATCCGCTGGTACATCAACGCGTAGAACCGCATCTGGAACATCGCCTGGTCCTGGAAGCGCGGGTTCGGCGGTTTGCCCGTCTTGTAGTCGACGACCCTCACCTCCCCGGCCGGCGCCACGTCCACTCTGTCCAGGTAGCCGTGGAGTGGCGTCCCGGAGGCGGTGGCGGTCACGAGGTACTGCTCACACGATGCGGGGGAGAACCGCCGGGGGTCCTCGACGCCGTAGAGCGCGGAGACCAGTGCTGAGACCTCGGCCTCGAAGTCGGCGCGGCCGGAGAGCGGCACCACCTCCGCCCCGCCGTCGACCGCGTAGAACTGCTCGACCGCTTCCGGGACGAGCCCCACGGCCCGCTCCGGCGCGCGGTCGGACTGGTCCAGCCCGTACAGCGTCTCGAGGACCGAGTGGACGACCGTCCCCAGCACCTGGGCGCGGGTCTTGGGCTCCGGGACCCTGTCGATGGTGCGCAGCCGGTAGAGCAGCGGGCACTGCCGGTAGTCCGCCGCCCGCGAGGCGGACAGCGCCAGGGGCTTGCGCACGAGTCCGGGCTCCGGCGAGGCCGCGCCGCCTACCGAGCCGACAGAGCCGGCCGGGCCGACAGGGCCGACCGAGCCGTCCGAGCCGACATCGCCGGCCACCTGACCGGTACCGCCGATTTCCAGGGGATACGTCACACCTGGCAGGGTAGACAACCGGTCGGACAACTGGCCGCGTAGCCCCTGGAGGTCCACAGTGCAGCGTTCCGGTCCGTTTGTCGTAGGCGACCGCGTGCAGCTCACCGACACCAAGGGGCGCAAGTACACCGTCGTCCTGGTCGAGGGCGCCGAGTTCTTCACTCACCACGGTGCCGTCCGCCACGACGACCTGATCGGCACCCCGGAGGGGTCGATCGTCAGGTCATCCGGGGAGGCCAACTACCTCGCGCTGCGCCCGCTGCTCACCGACTACATCCTCTCCATGCCGCGCGGCGCCCAGGTCATCTACCCCAAGGACGCCGCCCAGATCGTCCACGAGGGCGACATGTTCCCAGGCGCACGAGTGCTCGAGGCCGGGGCCGGCTCCGGGGCACTGACGTGTTCACTGCTGCGCGCGGTCGGACCGGAGGGTCGGGTCTTCTCGTACGAGATCCGCGAGGACCATGCCGTGCACGCCGAGCGCAACGTCCAGACCTTCTACGGGGAGCACCCGGAGAACTGGGACCTGCGCATCGCCGACCTGGCCGAGACGTCGGTCGAGGCGCTGGGCGGCCAGGTCGACCGCGTGGTGCTGGACATGCTCGCCCCCTGGGACTGCCTGCCCACGGTGCGCGACGTCCTCGTGCCCGGAGGCGTGCTGGTGGTCTACGTGGCCACCACCACCCAGATGTCGGACGTCGTGGAGGCGCTGCGCAGCCAGGAGTGCTGGACCGAACCGCGGGCGTGGGAGTCGATCAACCGCGGGTGGCACGTGGTGGGCCTGGCCGTGCGCCCCGAACACCGCATCCAGGGCCACACCGCGTTCCTGGTCACCGCCCGGCGACTGGCGGAGGGCGTGACCACGCTCAAGCCCAGACGCCGGGCCGGCAAGGGCTGAGCGCGGCGGCTCGACGGACGCGGGCTCACCCGCCCCTCACCCTGCCGACTCACTCTGCCCATTCATTCACCCTGCCGACTCACTCTGCCCATTCACCCTGCCGACTCACCCTGCCGGTTCACCCCGGCGATAGGGTGGAGGCCACGACGACGAGGGTGTCGTCGGCGAGTCGGAGAGCAGGTGATCGCGGTGACCGAGGGAAGTTCCCCGGACGGGCGGGGTGGCGACAGCGTGTCCCTGGACCGGGCCGAGCTCGCCCGCCTGCGTAAGGCCGTGGACGAGGGGGCCCGCTCGGACCGCGAGAAGGCGGTCAAGATCGACGCGCTCGGCGCCCGCAACGTCAGGCTCGCGGAGCTGCTCAAGGACTCCCGCGACCAGCTCCAGGCGCTCAAGGGCGAGGTCGACCGCCTCGGCACCCCGCCCAGCACATACGGCGTGGTCCTGCAGGCCCCGACGGACGGCTCGACGGCCGAGGTGATGGCGGCCGGCCGTCGGATGCGGCTCACCCTCGCCCCCGGCGTTGACGGCTCCGCGCTCACCCCCGGCGTCACGGTCCGGCTGAACGAGGCCATGACAGTCGTCGAGGCCTGCACCGAGCTCCCGACCACCGGCGTCACCGCGGTCTTCCGGGACGTCCTTGCCGACGGGCTGCGGGCCCGCGTGGTGATGGGGAACGACGAGGAACAGATCGTCCACCTGGCCACCGCCCTGCGCGGCGGCCGGACCGCCGACCATCCGGCGCCGCTACGCCCCGGCGACGCGGTGCTCGTGGACCCCAAGGCCGCCGTCGCGTTCGAGGTCGTGCCCAAGGCCGAGGTCGACGAGCTCCTCCTCGAGGAGATCCCGACGGTCGAGTACTCCGACATCGGCGGTCTGGGCCCGCAGATCGAGCAGATCCGCGACGCCATCGAGCTGCCCTTCATCCACCACGACCTGTACCGCGAGTTCCACCTCTCCCCGCCCAAGGGCGTCCTGCTCTACGGCCCTCCCGGCTGTGGCAAGACGCTGATCGCCAAGGCCGTCGCGCACTCCCTGGCGCTGGCCTCGGCCGAATCGCGCGGGGAGGACGTCTCCGACGGCCGGTACCCCAACTCGTATTTCCTGTCCATCAAGGGCCCGGAGCTGCTCAACAAGTTCGTCGGCGAGACCGAGCGGCACATCCGGTCGATCTTCGAGCGGGCGCGGGAGAAGGCCACCGAGGGCAACCCGGTGATCATTTTCTTCGACGAGATGGATTCGATCTTCCGCACGCGGGGGTCGGGGATCTCCTCGGACGTGGAGACGACCATCGTCCCGCAGCTGCTCGCCGAGATCGACGGGGTCGAGGACCTGCGCAACGTCATCGTGATCGGCGCCTCCAACCGGGAGGACATGATCGACCCCGCGATCCTGCGCCCCGGGCGCCTGGACCTGAAGATCCGCATCGACCGGCCGGACGCCGAAGCGGCCGCCGACATCCTCGCCAAGTACATCACCCCGGACCTGCGCTTCGACCCGGGCGAGATCGGCGAGGCGGGCCGCGAGGACTACGTCCGCGAACTCATCTCCCGGATCGTCGACCGCCTCTACACCCGGGACGAGTCCACGACGTACGTGAACCTCGTCTATGCCTCGGGCCGCCGGTCGTCGCTCCACCTGGCCGACCTGACCTCGGGTGCGATGCTGCGCAACATCGTGGACCGCGCCAAGAAGCTGGCCATCAAGGACATCGTCCACGGAACCGGGCAGGGATTGACCACCGACGACTTCCTCGACGCCGTGGACGCCGAGTTCGCGGAGAACACCGACCTGCCCAACACCTCCAACCCACAGGAGTGGGCGCGGCTGTCGGGCGTGCGCGGCGAACGCGTGGTCGAGGTCACCGTCCCGCGGCGCGAGGGCGACCGGTGACCCCGCACGGTCAGGACACGCCCGGTCAGGCCGCGGGCGGTCAGGTCCCGCGCGGCCGGATCATCGGGACCGAGATCGAGTTCGGCATCGTGGCCGTGGGCCAGCCGCTGCTCAGCTCGGTGGTCACCTCGACCCAGGTGGTCAAGGCCTACTCCGATCCGGGCGAAGGCGCCGGCGCGACAGACGACGCCCGCTGGGACTACGGATCCGAATCGCCCCTGCGCGACGCCCGCGGCTTCGACCTCGGCGCCGCCCGCGCGTACGACCCGAGCGAGTTCGGGGTGACCAACCGGGTCCTGACCAACGGCGCCCGCTTCTACGTGGACCACGCCCACCCCGAGTACTCGGCGCCCGAGGTCGACTCACCGCTCGACGCCGTGATCTGGGACAAGGCGGGGGAGCTGGTCATGCACCGGGCGGGACGCGAGTCCTCCGCCACCGGGGACAACGCGGAACTCAAGCTCTACAAGAACAACGTCGATGGCAAGGGTGCCTCCTACGGCGCGCACGAGAACTTCCTGGTGCGCCGCGACGTCGACTTCGACGCCCTCACCCTGAGCCTGGCCCCGCACCTGTTGTCCCGGCAGGTCTACTGCGGCGCCGGACGAGTGGGGATAGGCCAGTTCGGTGAGACCGCCGGGTTCCAGATCTCCCAGCGCGCCGACTACATCGAGGTCCTCACCGGCCTGGAGACCACGCTGCACCGCGGGATCATCAACACCCGCGACGAGCCGCACGCGACCGACGAGACGTGGCGCCGGCTCCACGTGATCATCGGCGACGCGAACATGTCCGAACTGGCGACCTACCTCAAGGTCGGCACGACCTGCCTTGTGTTGGACGCGATCGAGGCCGGGATCGACTTCGCCGACCTCCTGCCCGTCGACCCCGTCGAGGCCGTCCACGTCATCAGCCACGACCCGACCCTCACCGCGACCGTCGCGCTTCCCGACGGTCGCGAGGTCACCGGCATCGGCCTCCAGCGGGAGATCCTCGCCCGCGTCTCGGCGCTGATCGGGGACGGCTCCGGTCATCCCGGCTGGGCCACCGAGGTGCTGGCGCAGTGGCGGGAGATCCTCGACGCGCTCGAGCAGAACCCGATGTCGTGCGCGGACCGGCTCGACTGGCCGGCCAAGCTGCGTCTGCTGGAGGGGTTCCGCGCGCGGGACTCGCTGGGCTGGGACCACGCCCGCCTCGCGCTCATCGACGTGCAATACCACGACATCGACCCCGACCGCGGTCTCTACAACCGCCTTGTCGCCAAGGGTGCGATGCGCAGGCTGACGACGGACGAGCAGGTCGAGGCCGCGGTGACGACCCCGCCCGAATCAACGCGGGCCTGGGCGAGGGGACGCTTCCTCGCCGAACTCGGTGCCCGCGTCCACGCCGCGGGATGGGACCACGTCGTCGTCGTCGATTCCCGCGGCGACCACCGACACGTCGACCTGGCCGACCCCTACACGGGGACCCGCGCCTTCTGCGACGCCGAGCCGGCCTTCCTCACCGCGGACGGCCCGCCGCGGAGCTGACCCGGGACACCGCCCGGGCCGGACCCACCGCCCTGCCGCTCACCACCCTGCCACCCACCTCACCCACAGGAGACCCACACCATGTCCCAGGTCCAGAAGAACGCCGGCGGCGCCGGTGAGTCCGACGACGACGCGGGCCAGGCGGTCAAGGCCTCACAGACCTCGTCGGCGGACTCGCTGCTCGACGAGATCGACGACATCCTCGAGACCAACGCCGAGGAGTTCGTGAAGTCCTACGTCCAGAAGGGCGGGCAGTAGACCGCCATGATCCGTCGCATCGTCGGGATCGAGACGGAGTTCGGGATCACCAGCGTCGGCGGCGAGGGCGCGCGGTCGCTCGGCCCCGACGAGATCGCCCGGTACCTCTTCCGTCCGGTAGTCGAGCGGTGGCGTAGCTCGAACGTGTTCCTGGAGAACGGGTCCCGCCTCTACCTGGACGTCGGCTCCCATCCCGAGTACGCGACCGCCGAGTGCGACGGCCTGCGGCAGCTCGTGGCCCACGACCGGGCGGGGGAGCGGATCGTCGATGAGCTGGCCCAGCACGCCGAGCAGTCGCTCGCCGCGGAGGGGATCGACGCCAAGGTCTACCTGTTCAAGAACAACACCGACACCGTCGGCAACTCCTACGGCTGCCACGAGAACTACCTGCTGGACCGCTCGACGCAGGTGCGGAGCATCGCCACCACCCTGCTGCCGTTCCTGGTGAGCAGGCAGCTGATCTGCGGCGCGGGAAAGATCCTGCCCGGTACCCCGCCCGGCTCTGCGTCGGGCACCCCGACCACCCCGGGCGGCGGCCGCGACGACGAGACCCGGGGACCCGCCTTCTGCTTCTCCCAGCGTGCCGAGCACATGTGGGACGGGGTCTCCTCCGCCACCACCCGGTCGCGGCCGCTCATCAACACCCGGGATGAGCCGCACGCGGACTCGACCCGGTTCCGGCGCATGCACGTGATCGTGGGCGATTCCAACATGATCGAGACCACCACGCTGCTCAAGGTGGCCAGCACCCGCCTGGTGATCGAGATGCTGGAGGCCGGCATCGCGCTGCGTCCGATGGCGGTCGCCCATCCGGTCCGGGCGATCCGCGAGATCAGCCGCGACCTCACCGGCTCCCGGCCGATCGGGCTGACCGACGGCACCACGATGAGCGCCCTGGAGATCCAGCGGGAGTTCCTCGCCGCCGTCCACCGCTATCTCGACGCCGGTGGCTGGGCGCGGGACGACCGGCCCGACGTGGAGAGATGCGTCGCCCTGTGGGAGCGGGTCCTGGACGCCATCGAGACCGGCGACCACGACTCGATCGCCGCCGACATCGACTGGGCCGCCAAGCTCCGGCTGTTCCGGCAGGTGCAGGCCAAGACCGGGGTAAACCTGGACCACCCCCGACTGGCCCAGATCGATCTGACCTATCACGACATCCGGCCGGGCCGCGGTCTGCACTCCGTGCTCGAACGCCGGGGGCTGGTCTCGCGCGTCGTGGACGACGCCGAGGTCGAGCGGGCCCGGCGCACCGCGCCCGAGACCACCCGGGCAGCGCTGCGCGGCCGCTTCATCACCGCCGCGACGGAGGCCGAGCGCGACTTCACCGTGGACTGGGTGCACCTCAAGGTCGCCGACGGCACGCTGCCCACCGTCGCCCTCACCGACCCGTTCGCCCACGTGGACCCGCGTGTCGACGACCTGATCGCCGCGCTCGGGCGATAGCGTTCCTCCACGTGTCCACCTCCAAGTCGCAACGGCTGGTCAACCTCGTCATCTGCCTGAGGTCGACCAACGCCTACCTGTCCGCGGGCGAGATCCGCAGGATGGTCCAGGGTTACGACGACTGTGAGAACGAGGCGGCGTACCTGCGGATGTTCGAGCGGGACAAGCGCGAACTCCGCGAGGTCGGCGTCCCGCTGGACCAGGGCGCGTCGCTGGCCCCCGGATCGCCGATCGGGTACCGGATCCCCGCCCAGGGGTACGAGCTGCCCGAGATCACCCTCACCCCCGAGCAGGCCGGCGTGCTGGCCGTGGCCGCCGAGGTCTGGCGCGAGGGGGAGCGGGCCGCGCGGGCCGACGGGGCACTGGCCAAACTCACCGCGGCGGGGATCGACCCGGTGCACGATGCCGGCGCGACGGTGTCGGTCGAGGACCCCGCCGAGCTCGCCGCCGCCGCCGTCGTCGCGGAGGCGGTCGCGGAGAGTCGGCTCCTGACGTTCTCGCACACCCCGGCCGGCGCCACCGAGGCCACCCCACGGCGCATCGAGCCGTGGTGGACCGGATCCCGCCAGGGCAACTGGTACGTGGTCGGGCACGACCTCGACCGCGGCGAACCCCGTACCTTCCGCCTCATCCGCATCTCGGGCCTCCGGGTGGCGCAGGCCGGCCGGACGGCCCCCGTACCGCCGACCGCGCAGGTGCTCGCCCTCCTCGACGACGCCATCACCCGGCTAAACCCGGTGGTGGAGGCAGGAGTCTGGGCGGCCGACGGTCACGCCGCCGAACTCCGCGCCATGGCCCGCGAGGCCGTCCCGGTGGAGCGGTTCGGTCGCACCGGCGCCGACCTCGAGGTGAGCGCGCCCCTGGGGGAGCTCTCCTCCCTCGTCGCGTCCCAGTCCGCCGACGCCGTCGCCCTCCGGCCCGCCGAGCTGCGCGTCCGCGTCGTGTCGATCCTCACCGCAGCAGAAGAGGCCGTCCGATGAGCTCACGCGCCGTCCCACTCGCGACCCTGCTCAGCGTCGTCCCGTACTTCCACAACCGGGGTCCCGTGCCGGTGAGTGACGCCGCCCGCGACCTCGGCATAACGGACAAGCAGCTGCGGGGTTCGCTCTGGCAGCTGTGGTCCTGCGGGCTGCCCGGCTACGGACCGGGCGACCTGATCGACCTCTCCTTCTCCTCCGAGGACCTCGACGACGCCGAGATGGTCGAGGTGACGTTCACCGCCGGGATCGACCGGCCCGTCCGGCTCACCGCCGCCGAGGCAGTCACCCTCGAGACCGGCCTCGCCGTGTTCCTCGACCATCCCGAGGTGGTGGATCAGACCGCCCTGCGGGATCTCCTGCAGAAACTCCGGACCGCGGCCGGCGCCGACGCGAGAGCGGACGAGCACTCCGGACCGCACGAGACCGGTCCGGATGCCGACGTGGTCCGCACCGCGGTCCGCGACCGGCTGGCACTGCGGTTCGTCTACCACTCGGCCAGCTCGGACACCTCCACCATCCGGGTGGTCGATCCATCCCGGATCTCCCTCGCCGACGGTCACTCCTACCTCCACGGTGTGGACCGCGGATCGGGTCAGTGGCGCACCTTCCGCACCGATCGGATGAGCGGGGTCGAGGAGGTGGGGCCGCGGCGCGCATTGGGACCCGAACCCCAGGACGACGGCGAGGGGGACATGCGCCTCGAGAGTGCAGTGGTCCCCGCCGCCGCCGCATGGTTCCTCGACGAGTTCGACTTCCACGAGGTGGTCCGGCGCCCGGACGGCAACCTGGATGTACAGATCGCCTATCACGACCGGGCGTGGCTGCTGAGGTTCCTGCTGGGCCACGCCGACGTCGTCACCCCGTCAGACCCCGGCCTGGCCGCCGAGATCGCGGTCAGCGCGGCCGCCGGCCTGGCGGTCTACGCCCAGGGTGACAGCCCGGCCTACGGTCAGTGAATATCCGGTGAACGCGCAGGTCACTGCAGGTAAGCGGGGGAGCCGCGTCGGCGCCCTTCGGTCGGGGTGAGTTAGCATGGGCACGTTGTCAAACAAACGGAGGTCGACATGGGTGCGTTGAGCATCTGGCACTGGCTCATCGTCCTCGCGGTGGTGTTGCTTCTCTTCGGTTCCAAGAAGCTTCCCGACGCCGCCCGCGGACTCGGACGATCGATGCGCATCTTCAAGTCGGAGATCAAGGAGATGCAGAACGACGACAAGCCGGCTGGTACGGAGGAGCCCCAGGCGCTCACCCAGGCCGGCCAGCCGACCGCCGCGCAGTTCGTCCAGCCGCAGGCGCACCCGCAGCAGCAGGCGCAGGCCTACCCGCAGACCCAGCCACAGGGCTACCCGCAGACTCAGCCCGCGGCCTACCCGCAGGCGCCGCAGCAGCCGTACCAGCAGCCGCAGGGTCAGCAGCCCTACCAGCCGCAGCAGCCGCTGACGCCCCAGCAGCCGGTCCAGCCGCCGCAGAACACCGACCCCACCGCTCCGTACCACGGTGGCACGGGTCCCCAGGGGCAGTAGGCCACCTCTCCGATGACTCAGACCGGGACCGAGAAGACCGGCGCCACCCGAAAGGGCGGCGCCGGTCGGTTGCTGTCCAAGCGCAAGCGCAGGCCCCGCAACGCCGACGGCACCATGCCGCTCCTCGAGCACATCTACGAGCTGCGGACCAGGCTCCTGATCGCCGTGGCGGCGATCGTCGTGACCCTGGCGTTCGGTTTCTGGTGGTACGGCCGCGGCTTCCTCGGGATCCCGTCGCTCGGCGGCATCCTCACCGGTCCGTACTGCGACATCCCGCCCGGCGCCCGGCTGCAGCTCGGCGACAACGGAGACGAGTGTCGGCTGCTCGCGACCGGGCCCTTCGAGCAGTTCATGCTGCGGCTCAAGGTGGCCGCCACCGCCGGGATCGTCCTCGCGAGCCCGGTCTGGCTCTATCAGCTCTGGGCGTTCATCACCCCCGGCCTGCACAAGAACGAGAAGCGCTACGGGATCGTCTTCACCGCCCTCGCCGCCATGTTGTTCATCGGCGGGGCGGTCCTGGCCTACATCGTGGTCGTCCACGCCCTCGAGTTCCTGCTCTCGATCGGCGACAACGTCCAGACCACCGCGTTGTCGGGTACGCAGTACTTCACGTTCCTCATCCAGCTCATCCTGATCTTCGGCGTGAGCTTCGAGATCCCGCTGCTCATCGCCATGCTCAACGTGGCCGGGGTCCTCAGTTACGAGGTCCTGGCCAAGTCGCGGCGCGGGATCATCATGGGCGTCTTCGTCTTTGCCGCGGTGGCCTCTCCCGGCCAGGACCCGTTCTCCATGCTCGCGCTCGCCCTCGCCGTGACCGTGCTCGTGGAGGTCTCCATCCAGTTCGCCCGCCTGCACGACCGGCGGAAGAAGAAGGACCGTGCCGACTGGCTGGAGGTCGACGACGAGTCAGCCTCGCCGATCGGGCCCGCCGACGGTCTCGACGGTTCCGGCGGGGTCGACTCCTCCGGCCCTGTTCCCGCGCCCGCCCCGCTCGGCGGTTCCCGGCCCCTCCAGGCATCGCCGGGTGCGCCCGGCGGATCCGGCGGGTCCGCGTACGACGACATCATCTGAGCATGACCACACTCTCTGACCCGGAGGAGCCGGGCACCCTGCTCGAGTCGTTCCTCGTCGCGGAGGGTTTCGACCCGGACCCGTTCCAGCTGGAGTCCTTTGCCGCGCTCGACGCGGGCCGGAACCTCCTGGTCTCCGCCCCGACCGGGTCGGGCAAGACCCTCGTCGGTGAGTACGCCGCCTACCGCGCGCTGTCCGGCGGCGGCCGGTGTTTCTACACCACGCCCATCAAGGCGCTGAGCAATCAGAAGTTCCGGCAGTTCCGCCAGCGGTTCGAGCCGGAGAACGTGGGGCTGCTCACCGGAGACCATTCGATCGACGCCGCCGCCCCGATCGTGGTCATGACCACCGAGGTCCTGCGGAACATGATCTACTCCGGGTCCTCCGCGCTGCACGACCTCGACTGCGTGGTGATGGACGAGATCCACTACCTGGGCGATCGCTCGCGAGGCGTGGTGTGGGAGGAGATCATCCTCTCGCTCGACCCGGCCGTGAGCCTGGTCGGACTGTCCGCCACGCTGAGCAACACCGACGAGCTGGGGGACTGGATCACCGAGATCCGGGGGGACACCGCCGTCGTCCTCTCCGAACACCGGCCGGTCCCGCTGGCCCACATGCTCTACACCGACGGCGACCTGGTCCCCATCCGCGCCGCCGCCGAGCAACGCCACCGCCGCCGGAGCGGCTACCACGACGAGCGGGTCGCGGCCCGGCCGCGGGCGCAGTGGGCACGGCGCCAGGACGTGATCGAGAAACTCGACGACGAGCGACTGCTGCCCGCGATCTACTTCGTCTTCTCCCGCGCCGGCTGCGACGGCGCGGTGTCGCAGATGCGTCGGGCCCGGCTGCGGCTGACCACGGGGGAGGAGTCACGCCGCATCGGCTCCCACGTCGACGCCGCGTGTGCCCAGGTACCGCAACATGACCTGGACGCGCTCGACTTCGCCGCCTTCCGGGCCGGCCTGGTCAGCGGGATCGCCGCGCACCACGCGGGCATGCTCCCGCTCTTCCGCACGATCGTGGAGGAGCTCTTCTCCGACGGGCTGATCAAGGTCGTCTTTGCCACCGAGACCCTGGCCCTGGGCATCCACATGCCCGCCCGCGCGGTCGTGCTGGAGAAGACCACCAAGTACAACGGCGACACCCACGCCATGCTCACCTCGGCGGAGTACTCGCAGATCACCGGCCGCGCAGGCCGCCGCGGGATCGACACCAAAGGCACCGCAGTGGTGTTGGACCAGCCGGACCTCGACCTGGACGCACTCTCCGCCCTGGTCGACACCCCGCGCTTCCCGCTGCGCAGCGCGTTCACCCCCGACTACTCCATGGCCGTCAACCTCGTCGAACATCTCGGGGTGGCCGAGGCGACCTCGCTGATCGGCCGGTCGTTCGCGCAGTTCCAGACCGATCGCACGCTGGTGTCCCGCTCCCGGGCGGTCGAGCGTCGGGCAAACGAACGCGACCGCATGCGCGCGGACCTGGAAGAGGCTGGCGGCGATTCCGAGCTCGACGAGTACATGCTGCTGCGCGCGGACCTGAGCCGGCTGGAGCGGACGGCCGAGAAGTCGACCCGAGATGATCGCCTGGGCGCCGTCCGGGCGGCGATGCTCAAGCAGACCGCCGGGTCCGTCATCACCGTCGGCCGCAAACGCTTCGGCATGGTGGCGACCGTGCTGCAGGTGCGCACCGACATCCCCGCCGACCCGGCACTGCTCTGCCTGACCGACACCGGGTGGACCGGCTGGCTGCGGCAGAGCGACTTTGCGGCGCCCCCGGTGCCGGTGGGCCGGGTCGACCTGCCCAAGGGCCGCCGCAAGCTCGACGGTCGGGCCAAACGCGCGCTGGTCCAGCGGATGGAGGGCCTCCGCGGCAAGGCCAAGGGCCGGATGAAGAACGTCGACGGCAAGCCGGTCCGCAAGGACCCCCGGATCGCCGCCGCGCGGCGGGCGCTGCGCCAGCACCCGCTCCACGACGACCCGCGGACCGACAGGCTGTCCCGTCTCCACGAGCGCTGGGCACGCGCGGCGTCGGACGTGGCCGCGCTCACCGCCGAGGTCGACGCCGACTCCGACTCACTGGCCCGCCGCTTCCGGCGGATCGTCGACCTCCTTCGATCCCTCGGATACCTGGAGCAGCAGGACGGGGCCCTCCGCGCCACCGACGCCGGTCGCCTGCTCGCGGGGGTGCACACCGAGCAGGACCTGTTCGTGGCCGAGTGCCTGCGCCGCGGGACGTGGCGGGGCCTCGATCCCGCCGGCCTGGCCGCCGTGATCGCCAGTGTCGTCGCGCATCCCCGCGGCGAGTCGGCCGTCCGCGAGCCCTCCGACCCGACCCTGCGCGCGGCCCTCGCCGAGACCGAGCGCGTGGCCACCGAGGTCGCCGCGGTCGAGAAGTCCCATCAGCTCCCCCCGACCCCCGACCTCGACGCCGGGCTCGCGCCGGTCCTGCACCACTGGGTGTCCGGCGGTGCGCTCTCGTCGATCCTGGCCGCCTCGTGGCAGGAGGGCGTCGAGCTCACGGCCGGCGACTTTGTCCGCTCCGCCCGCCTCGTGGTGGACGTCCTGGCCCAGGTCGGGCAGGTGGCCGACCCGGAACTCGCTCGCGCCGCCCGATCGGCGGTGGGGTCGCTGCGCCGCGGGGTCGTCCTCGATCACATGGCGTGACCCTGCCCGCGCACCGACCTCCGCTCGGCCTGCGGGTAGCCGACTGGATCGTCGACCTTCCGGCGGGATACCGTGATACGGTTTCGGGGTGAAGGTGGTGATCCACGCCTCTGCACGTCGGCACTGCATCGTAGATGTGGAGATCCGAGCGGTCCTAGAGCACCCGATCGTCCGGTATCGGCTTGCACCTCTTACTTCGGCAGTGGCGCGCGAAGTGCTTGAGGCCACAGGTGGGCACCTTGACCTGTCCGACGGCGTCAGTCGCCGTCAGAGAACGCAGCGGGAGGGAACATGAGTAACACCAGGGATCGTGAAGCGCACTATGCGCGTCTTGCGGACGCAGTGGTGGCTGGCGACTACGAAGTGATCGAACGGTCTGTGGAGGTTCGTCCGGATTACCGCCCCGGTCGGCCACGTCGAGGGGACGCGGCCGAGGGAACCCGGCCGCTGGCTGTTCGGTTGACCGACGCCGATCGGCACCGATTGGCGGAGTACGCCGAGCGGACGGGGCAGCCGATGAGCGCGGTCATCCGAGCAGCAATTGACGAGTACCTCGGAAGGCATCCAGTCGCCTGAGCGCACGGAGCGATCGCAGCCTCAGGCGGTGGCGAGCACCGCCGTCGCCTCGACCAGCCTGTCGATTGCCCGCGACTGTCCCGTGGACTCGCCCAGCTGCTCCAACCGCTCGCGGTCCACGGGCCCGCGCCGGCCGTCGACGTCGCCCTCGAACTCCAACTCGAACTCGCGCGTGCGCAGCGTGACCACGCCGCGGGCGCCGGCCAGATAGTCCGCGGCCCCGAGGACCGCTGCACGTTGCCGGGCGGAGAGTCCCGAGCCCTCGTCCCCGGCGGCCGCGACGATCCCGTCGAGGTCCCCGTACTCCCGCAGCAGGGCCCCGGCGGTCTTCGCGCCGATCCCCGCCACACCCGGCAGCCCGTCGGAGGCGTCGCCCACGAGCACCGCGTAGTCCGCGTACACGCGGGCGTCCTCGCCGGCGGGGAGGTCAAACCGCTCGGCCACCACCGCGGGTGTGTACGCCACGCGTTTGCGCATCCCGGCCCCCACGTACACGACCGTGGTGCTGGCCGATGCCAACTGGAACAGGTCGCGGTCGCCGGTCACCACCAGCACCTCGCGATCCCGGGCGGCCACCTCCGCCAGCACGTCGTCGGCCTCGGCATCCGCCGCCCAGGCCTGGGTGAGGCCCGCCGCGGAGAGGACCTCGCGAATCACGTTGACCTGCGGGCCGAGGGAGGCGGGCGCGTCCTCCTCGTCGTCGTCGCCGACACGGTGCGCCTTGTACGACGGCACCAACTCCACCCGCCAGTCGGGGCGCCACTCGCGGTCCAGGCCCGCCACCAGACCGCTCGGGGAGTACTCCTCGACCAGGACGGCGACCATGTCGCAGAAGCCGCGCACGGCGTTGGCCGGGGCGCCATCGGGTCCGGTGATCTTCTCCGGCACCGAGTGGAAGGCGCGGAACCACAGTCCGGCGCTGTCGAGAACCATGAGCGGGCCCTGGGACATCGCGCCTCCTTGAGGTGGTGAGCGGGCCGGGGGCCGGCCACCCCGTCAGATTAGTCGGGCCGGACGACCCGAGGCGCACGACCTAGGGTGGTGGTCATGAGTACCAGCGCCCCCCAGGTTTACGCCCGCCGTCTGGCCGCCGTCCGTGAGCGCGCCCGCGAACTCGGGATCGACCACGTGGTGGTCTACTCGGGGGAGGACATGTCCTACCTCACCGGCGAGCGGATGGAATCGCACGAGCGGCTCACGGCGATGGTCGTGCCCGCCGCCGGGGGAGATCCCCTGCTGGTGCTGCCCGCCCTCGAGCTCACGGACGTCACCCGGCGCGCGGCCGAGCGGGTGGGCGCCACCATCCACCCCTGGTCGGACGGCACGGACGCGGTCCCGCTCGTGGTGGGCACGGTGTCCGGACGGATCGCGGTGTCCACCGCGCTGCCCGCGCTGCACCTGGTCCCGCTCCAGGCGGGCGTCGACGGCGAGGTGATCCTGGCCTCGGAGGTGATCGACCACGTGCGGGCCGTCAAGACGCCGCATGAGGTCGACGAACTCGCCGAGGCCGCCCGCCGCATCGATGCCGTCCATGCGCGGATGGGGGAGTTCCTCCGCGTCGGCCGCACCGAGGCACAGGTGGGCGAGCTCATCACCGCCGCCATCGAGCAGGAGGGCCTGACCCACGCGGAGTTCGTGATCGTCGGCTCGGGACCCAACGGCGCCGACCCCCACCACGGCGTCTCCGACCGGGTGGTCGAGCAGGGGGACACCGTCGTGGTGGACATCGGCGGCCCCGTGGTCAGCGGGTACCACTCGGACTGCACCCGGACGTACTCGATGGGCGAGCCCGAGCCCGAGGTCGCCGAGGCGTACGCGGTGCTGGAGGAGGCCCAGCGGCTGGCCCGGGAGGCCGTCCGACCCGGCATCGCCATTGGCGAGGTCGACGCCGCGGCGCGCGAGCACCTCGCCGCCGCCGGGCTCGGCGAGTTCTTCATCCACCGCACCGGGCACGGGATCGGGCTGGGGCTGCACGAGCCGCCGTTCGTCGCGCCCGGCGCCGACACCGTGCTAGCGGAGGGGATGACCTTCTCCGTCGAGCCCGGGATCTACCAGGCGGGCAGGTGGGGCGCGCGCCTCGAGGACATCGTCGCGGTGACCGCCGACGGCCGGCGGGATCTCAACACCGGCGAGCGGGGACTGCGGGTCCTCTGATCGCCCGCGCGCCCGCTCAGTGCGGGCGCGGAGTCTCGGCGCCGGTGAACATCTGGGCCGAGCCCATGACGCGGTCCACCTCGATCGCCACCACCACCCGCTCGGGGTTGGGCTGGGGTACGCGATAGCGCAGCCCGTAGCGGCGCTCCCCCTCGCGGACCGCGGCCTCGTCGGTGAGCAGCCGCACCGGCCCCTCGAAGGTGAGCCAGCGGCCCCGGTCGACGTGCGAGACCGCGGCCCGCCCGCCGCGCTCGGCGTTGCGCGCCTTCTGCGAACCCCGGCGGGTGATCACGCGGGCCAGGCCGCCGTCGGTGTCGATCGTGAACCCCACGGCGACGACGTGCGGCGAACCGTCGCGGCGGACGGTGCTCAGGGTGCCGAGGTGGTACTCGGCGAGGAACTCGTGTGCCTCGGGGGAGAGGTCTGCCATAGTGCGCGCCATACGGGTGAGCCTGCCACAGCGAGCCGACTCAGGCGGCGGTGGCGTGCGTGGGAGAATGGCCGCATGACCACCCCCGCGACCCCGTCGCCCCGCCACACGCCTGCCGGGGAGGTCGTCGTGATCTTCGGCGGTCGCAGCGAGATCGGACTGGCCATCGCGCTCCGGCTCGCACCCGGGCGAACCGTCGTCCTGGCGACGCGGCCGGGGCGCGACACCTCCGCGCTGGCGCCCCCGCTCCTGACCGCCGGCGCGGCCGGCGTCGAGGTCCTGGACTTCGACGCCGACGATCTCGACTCCCACGCCCGCGTGGTGGCGGACGTCGAGTCGCGGATCGGGGAGATCGCCATCGCCGTCCTCGCGTTCGGGATCCTCGGCGACCAGGAGGTGGCCGAACGCGACGCGGCCGCGGCGGCCCGGATCCTGCACACCGACTTCGTGGCCCAGGCCGCGCTGCTGACCGTGCTCGCCGAGCGGATGAAGCCCCGTCGCCGCGGGGTGCTGGTGGCCTTCTCGTCGGTCGCCGGCCAGCGGGTGCGGCGGGCCAACTACGTCTACGGCTCCGCCAAGGCCGGCCTCGACGGCTTCGCCTCCGGGATGGCCGACGCCCTCCACGGCACGGGAGTCACTCTGGTGATCCCGCGGCCGGGTTTCGTGATCGGCCGCATGACCGAGGGCATGGATCCCGCCCCGTTCTCCTCGACTCCCGACCAGGTGGCCGACGCCGTGGTCGAGCGGGTCCTGGCCGGTCGCGCCGGGGTGGTGTGGATCCCGTGGCAGCTGCGCGTGATGTTCGCGGTTGCCCGGCTCGTGCCGCAGCCGTTGTGGCGGCGGATGCCGCGGTGACCGTCCACCTCGTCGGCGTCGGCCCCGGACCCGCCGATCTCCTCACCGTCCGCGCCACCCGGCTCATCGCCCGGTGCGGGACGTGCCTGTACGACGGCGAGATCCCGCGCGAGGTGCTGGCCCTGTGCCCGGCCCTGTCCCGGTCTGTCGACACCACCGGGGTGCCGGCCGAGGACGTCCACGCAGAGATCCGGTCCGCTCACCAGCGCGGCGACCTCGTCGTCGTCCTGTTCCCGGGGGACCCGGCGTCGCACCCGGCGCGGGACGAGCTGACCCGCGCACTCACCGCCGACGAGATCCCCTGGGACCTCGTCCCCGGGGTCTCCGGCGTCCCCGGCGTCGCCCACGGTGTCCCCGGATTCCCTGGCGCCGCCCCGGAGCTCCCCACCACGGGCCCCGAAGCGACGAGCGCTGGTCGCCCGACAGCGGTCGCACCTCCCGCGCCTCCCCAGCCCCCCGCACCTCTCGCCACCGCCAGCAGGCCGGCACGGGCCTCGATGCCGACCGCCGAGCCCGGGCGGATCCTCGTGCTGGGCGGCACGGGTGAGGCTCGCCGACTCGCCGACCTCATGGTCACCGCCGGGCTGGACGTGGTGACCGCTCTCGCCGGGAAGGTGGCCCGTCCGCGCCTGCCCCGGGGACAGGTGCGGACGGGCGGTTTCGGCGGAGCCGAGGGGTTGGCCCACTGGCTGCGCCAGCACGACGTGAGCGTGGTGATCGACGCCACCGACCCGTTCGCCACGGAGATTTCGGCGTCCGCCATCCGGGCCGTCGCCGAGACCGGCGCGCCCCTGCTGAGGGTGCACCGCCCGCCGTGGTCACCCGAGGAGGGCGACGACTGGATCCGGGTTCCCGACATGACGTCCGCAGCGCGCGTGGTGGAGGGCCGTTTCCGCCGTCCCATGCTCACGGTCGGCAAACAGGGCCCCGCGGCCTTTGCCGGCGACACCGGCGGGTCCTACCTGATCCGGTGCGCCGAGCCGCCGACCGGGCCGCTGCCGCACCGCTACCTGCTCATGCTGGGCCGGGGTCCGTTCACCGACGAGTCCGAGCGGGCCATCATGTCCCGGCACCGGATCGACGCCCTGGTGAGCAGGAACAGCGGGGGAGAGGCCTCCGCGGCCAAGCTCCGGGCTGCGCGCGACCTGCGGATCCCGGTGGTGATGGTGGACCGCCCGGCCGGGTCGGGCGACGCCCCGCGCTCTGCCGACACCCTGTACTCGGTCGACACCCTGCGTTCTGACGAGATCCTGCACTCCGAATCCCTGCATTCTGTCGACACCGTGTACTCCGTGGACGACGCGGCGCGCTGGCTGGTCGAGCGGTTCGGCTCACGCTGACCCGTCAGCCCACGGGGACGCGGCGTCGTAGATCATGCCCATCGGGGCGAGCACGCGAACGACCTGCTCTGCCATCGCCTCGGTGAGTGCGTGGAGGCCGATCACGCGGTCCGCCGAGATCGTGCCGGGCCGATCCACCGCGCCCAGGAACTCGGCGAGCCGCGCGGACACGATCCCGTCGGGCACCACCGAGAGCAGACTCACCAGACCGTCGTCGGTGTCCACCCAGCCGACCCGCGGCACCTCTACGGCGGTAGTGAGCTTGGTAGGGGTGGATGCTGCGGTGGTGAGCCCTGCGGTGACGGGCCCTGCGGTCGCCGCGGTGACGGGCCCCGCGGTCGACCCGACAGGGGAGGCGAGCGGGTGTGCCCCCAGGGCGACGACGACGAGGTCGTGCACTTCCCTCGACCCCTGCCTCCCCGACCCCACGTTCCCCGCTCGGACGAGGTCCACAGTCACGTCGGCGAGGACCGTTACGGCGTCGGCCATCCTGAGCTCGACAGAGGTGTCGCGCCCTGAGACGTGAACCCGCACCTCGTCGCCGTTCCGGGCCACCACCGCGAGATCCGGGGAGTGCGCCAGGACATCTCCGGATCCGGCGTCGAACCCGACCACCAGGCCTCCCGCGAGCGTGGCGCTGTCGATCATGGCGCTGTCGAGGCGGACGACCAGTTCTGCGTGGAGTCGTTCCGGCAGGTCCGCGAGGTCGTGATGCCCGCCCACCCGGCCGGCCAGGGGGGAAGCGAGGATCCGGGGGAGCCGATCGTCAGCGATCCGCGATGCCAGTCCTGCCGCGACCAGCTCGCTCCGCCCCACGCTCATCCCATCGGCCCGCCGGATCAGGACACCGCCCCCGGGGGTCAGCTGCACCTCACCGCGGTGGTCCGCGGCCACGCCGGCCAGGGTGGTCCAGTCGGCGGGGTCTACTCGCCCGCCCGGGAAACGAGCGACGGCGTCGGCGTCGGCGTCAGCGGCTGAGTCGGCGGAGGAGTCGGTCATGGGGGTCCAGCTTAGGCGCGGCGGAGGTGGGCGGTCCCGACAGCCGGTGGTCGGCTGGGGGATAATCGCGGCCATGACCGCATTCCTGGCCACCGGAGGCCGCGTCCTCACTCCCGCCTCACGTGACGCCACCGCCCTGGCGCACGAGAACGGGGTGATCGTGTGGGCGGGCTCCGACGCGCCGGGCCCGGCCCTGTTCCCGGACGCCCAGTACGTCGACCTCGAGGGGGACTGGGTGGCGCCGGCCTTTGTCGAGTGCCTGGCCTCGGGCCTGGACGCCGGGGCCGCCGCCGCCCGCGGCGTGATCCCCGCCCCGATACCCGAGCCACACGCACTCGACCTCGTGGCCGATCGCGTCCGCGCGGGGGAGCGGGTGGTGCTCGGCGCCGACGCCGACCCCGTGGAGGTCGCCGCCGAACTCACCCGCCTCGCCGCAGAGCTGGGCGGCCCGGCCGTCGCGCGGTGTACGCCGGTGCTCGTAGGCGCTCTCAACGGTGGCAGCACGCCGATAGACGATCAGACGCTCGCCGCCCTGGCGTCCGTCGGCACGGTGATCGTGCTGCGGCCGCTGGTCGACGACCTGACCGGAACCGATCTGGTGCGGATCGCCGCGTCCGGCGTCGCGTTGGCCGCGTCGGTCCGGGCCGGGTCGGCGCAAGCGGCCGACGAGGTCCGGCCGTGGGATGCACTACGGAATCTGACCTCGGTGTCCGGTGGCCGGGGACTGTCCCCGCGCGCCGCGTTCACGGCCGTCACCCGCGGCGCTCGCCGCGCCGCCGGGGCACGCGATGGCACGAGCGGAACGCTCACCCCCGGGACTCCGGCGACCTTCGCCCGCTGGCAGACGGGTGCACTGGCGGTGGTCGCGGCCTATGACGCCGTGCAGCGCTGGTCCACCGACCCCCGATCGGGCGTGCCGCCGATGCCCGACCTCTCCGGCCCTGATCCCGTCCTGCGCGAGCTCGTCGTGGACGGCCTGCCGTCGGTCCCGTCGGAGTGATCCGCCAGCTGATCCGGCTGGTCGGGGCGGCCGCGGCCGGGGCGCTGCTGGCCGCCTCGTTCCCCCCGGTCGACCTGTGGTGGGCGGCGCTACCGGCGATCGCCCTCCTCGTCGTCGTCCTCTCTCCGCTCCGCGGCCACGCCCCCCGGGTGCGCACGGGCGCCCTCCTCGGGTTGGTCGCCGGTCTCGCGTTCTTCCTCCTGTTGGTCCCGTGGGTGGGGCTGTACGTGGGCGCTTACGCGGCGTGGGGATTGTCCCTGGTCGAGGCGCTCTATCTCGCAGCCTTCGGCGCCGGAGCCGTCCCGATCCTGCGGGCGGGGCTCGCGCCCGGGCGGCGTCCGGGGTTGCGGGCGGTGGGCGCGGTGTTCGGTGTGGCCGGCTGGTGGTCGGTGTGGGAGTGGGTCCGCTCCTCGTGGCCCTGGGGCGGCTTCCCCTGGGGCCGGCTGGCATTCGGCCAGGCCGACGGACCTCTCCTGCCACTGGCCTCACTCGGCGGCACCCCGTTGCTCGGCCTCGCGGTGGCGTCCCTGGGTGCGGCGATCGGGGTCGCGCTCCTGCTCCTGGTGCGCAGAGACCGACCCGTCCTGACGGTCACCGGCCTCCTGACCGTCCCGCTGGTCACCGCGGGGCTCGTCGCCGGTGCGTCCATCGCGGCCTCCACAGGGGGGACGGGGGAGACGATCGAGGTCGCCGTCATCCAGGGCAACGTCCCCCGCCTCGGGTTGGACTTCAACGCCCAACGCCGCGCGGTCCTCGAGAACCACCTGCGAGTGACCGCGGAGTTCGCCGACGAGGTCGACGCCGGCACCGCAGTGCGACCGGACCTGGTGTTGTGGCCGGAGAACGCCTCGGACATCTCCCCGCTGGCCGATCGCCGCGCCGGCGCCCAGATCAGCGCGCTCTCCGAGCGCCTGGAGGCCCCGATTCTCGTGGGCACCGTTCTGCCCACCGGACAGGATCGCCAGGCCACCAACTCCTACCTGGTGTGGGACGGCAGCTCCTCGAACCCCGCAGCAGACCCCGTGGTCGACCGCCACGACAAGAAGTACATCCAGCCGTTCGGCGAGTGGCTGCCGCTGCGCACGCCGCTCGAGGCGCTGTTCCCGGTCGCCCGGACCGCCGGGCACTTTGTCCCCGGCGACGGCGACGGACTGGTCACCGCAGCCGGGTTCGACCTGGGCGTGGCCATCTGCTTCGAGATCGCGTTCGACGCCGCCGCCCGCGAACCGGTGACCCGGGGCGCGCAGATCCTCACCGTGCCCACCAACAACGCCACCTTCGGTCGATCGCCGATGACGTACCAGCAGCTCGCGATGTCGCGGGTACGGGCCGTGGAACACCACGTGCCCGTCCTGATCGCAGCCACCAGCGGGGTCAGCGCGGTGATCGGACCCGACGGCCAGGTCCGGCAGGAAACCGGGATCTTCGAGCCCGCGGTGCTGGCCGCGCAGGTCGAGGTGGGAGGGGCCGGTACGATGGCAACCCGACTGGGCGGCATCCCGCAAGTGGTGTGCTGCCTCATCGGGCTCGCCGGGCTGGCCTGGGCGCTCATCCGCACCCGGCCACGGCCCGCGACCGACATCGAGGAGATCTAAGTGACCGATCCGTTGACGCCGGCCGGCGGCGTTCCGTCTGACCGGACGCTGGTGATCATCCCGACCTTCGACGAGCGGGAGAACCTCCCGGGCGTCGTGGAGCGACTGCTCGCCGCAGCACCCGACGTCGCCGTGCTGATCGCGGACGACAACAGCCCCGACGGCACGGGGGAGGTCGCCGACCGGCTGGCCGCCGAGGACACGCGGGGGCGGATCTCCGTCCTGCACCGCACCAGCAAGGAGGGGCTCGGCGCGGCCTACATCGCCGGCTTCCGCTGGGGACTCGAGCGCGGTTACACCGTGCTGGTGGAGATGGACGCCGACGGCAGCCACCCGCCCGAGCGGCTGCCAGCGATGCTCGCCGCGGTCGACGCCGGCGCGGACCTGGCGATCGGGTCCCGCTACGTCCCGGGCGGCAGCGTGGTCAACTGGCCGTGGCAGCGCCACGTCATCTCCCGCGGCGGCAACGTCTACTCGCGGATCATGCTGGGCGTGGGCATCAAGGACATCACCGCCGGCTACCGCGCATACCGCGCCGCAGCACTGGCCGAGCTCGACCTCGATTCCATCGAGTCGATGGGTTACTGCTTCCAGATCGACATGACGTGGCGGCTGCTGAATAACGGGCGCGCGGTCGACGAGGTGCCCATCACCTTCACCGAGCGCACCATCGGGCAGTCCAAGATGAGCGAATCGATCTTCCGCGAGGCGGCCGTCAACGTGGCCCGCTGGGGCTGGGAGAAACGGCGCCGCCAGCTCAAGTCTCTGGTCGGGCGCTGACCCTCAGCGCGGACGCCCACACCGGCGAACGCGAAACGCCCCGACCCCCGGTTGAGGGGTCGGGGCGTTCTCTGCTCCGAGGAACGCGGCCTTTACAGGCCCAGCGTTTTGAAGAGACTCAGCGTGAGCCGGCGCGCCGGCGCTTCTTGAGCACGTCCATCCGCTCCTTGAGCAACTCCTCGAGGTCCTCCATGGAGCGACGCTCGAGCAGCATGTCCCAGTGCGTACGCGGGGGCTTGCCCTTCTTGACCTCGACGGCCGGGCCGTCGATGAGCTGGCCTTCCTGGCCGTTCTTGCACATCCAGGCGCCGGGGAGTTCGGCGTCGTCGGCAAACGGGACCTCGAACACCTCGCCGTTCTCCGTCTGGTACTTGGCCAACCGGCGGGGCGCGAGGTCGGTGTCCCGGTCGGTCTCGTAGCTCACCGCACCGAGGCGGCTGCCTCTGAGGACTCGATCTGCCATGCGAACTCCTTCTGCCGTGGTCGTCCGTGTATCTGCACACGACGCTGCCGTGGTGTCTGACCATGTAACGCCAGGTGACCCCCTAAATGTTCCCACGCAGGCGGTGCGACAGGCCAGCCGGGCACCCTCTCGCCTACCCTGACCTCCGTGGAACCCGAAGTCCAGGCCCAGCAGACCCCGCCCCGGCGGGGTGAGGCCTCCTGCGCGTGGTGCGGTCGCCCGGTGACCGAGGGCGACACCGGACGGCGCCGTCGCTACTGCCGCCGCTCCTGTCGCCAGCGCGCCTATGAGCAGCGGCAATCGCTGCTGATGCGCGAACTACCGGAGGGCACCGTGGTGCTCTCCGGCACCGAGTCCACCGACCTCATGGACCGCATGTTCCAGCTCCGGTGCGCGTGCGAAGACCTCCACACCGCGATCCTCGAGGGTGAGGACCCGGCGGAGCTGAAACGGATGTCCGACGAGCTCGTCGCGGCGGCCAGGCGCGCCGAACGACTGCGGTGACCAGGGTCGCCGAAGGACTCGAGCGAGAGCGAACGGGCCGGCCCGGGTGGGACGACGACGAGTTCCAGCGATTCGCCCCAGCTCCACGCCACCGCGATGGACCGTCAGGGCCGTGGCTGAACGGCGGCTGAGCTGCGGCTTCACTCCAGCGAGTCGGTCGCCTACGGTTGGTTCCAGACGCTCGGACGAGGGAGACCCACAGTGAGTGACCACATCGCCGATTCCCACGACGTCATCCGGGTCCACGGCGCGCGCGAGAACAACCTCCAGTCGATCAGCGTCGACCTGCCCAAGCGTCGACTCACCGTCTTCACGGGGGTGTCGGGGTCCGGGAAGAGCTCCCTGGTCTTCGCCACCATCGCCGCCGAGTCCCAGCGGATGATCAACGAGACCTATAGCGCGTTCCTGCAGGGCTTCATGCCCACGCTCAACCGACCGGACGTGGACATCCTGGAGGGACTGACCACCGCGATCGTCGTGGACCAGGAACGGATGGGCTCCGACCCCCGCTCGACCGTCGGCACCGCCACCGACACCGGGGCGCTCCTGCGCATCCTGTTCAGCCGACTCGCCCGGCCCGCGATCGGCGGCCCCAAGGCCTACTCATTCAACGTCGCCTCCGCGAGCGGTGTCGGCGCGCTCACCAAGGCGGACGGCACCCGGCAGAAGGCCGAGTTCACCATCACCGGCGGCATGTGTGTCCGCTGCGAGGGCCGGGGGAGCGTCTCCGACTTCGACATCGACGCACTGGTCGACCGGTCCAAGTCCCTGGCCGAGGGCGCGATCACGGTCCCCGGGTACTCCATGGACGGCTGGTACGGGCGCATCTACGCCGGATCCGGGTTCTTTGACATGGACAAGCCCGTGGGGGAGTTCACCGAGCAGGAGATGCACGACCTGCTGCGAAGGGAGCCGGTCAAGATCAAGGCCGAGGGGATCAACGTGACCTTCGAGGGCCTGATCCCCAAGATCCAGAAGTCGATGCTCGCCAAGGACGTCGAGGCCATGCAGCCGCACATCCGGGCCTTTGTCGAACGGGCCGTCGTGTTCACCACCTGCCCCGACTGCCACGGCACCCGGCTCAACGAGGGCGCGCGGTCCTCCCGGATCGGTGAGCTGAACATCGCCGACGTCTCGGCCATGCAGATCACCGATCTCGCCACCTGGCTGCGCGGGCTCACTGAGCCGTCGATCGCGCCGCTGCTGGCCTCGCTCCAGCACGCGCTCGATTCGTTTGTCGAGATCGGGCTCGGCTACCTCTCCCTGAACCGTCCCGCGGGGACCCTGTCCGGCGGCGAGTCCCAACGGGTCAAGATGATCCGCCACCTGGGATCCGCGCTGACGGACGTGACCTACGTCTTCGACGAACCCTCCATCGGCCTGCACCCGCACGACATCCAGCGGATGAACGCCCTGCTCCTGCGCCTGCGCGACAAGGGCAACACCGTCCTGGTGGTCGAGCACAAGCCGGAGATCATCGCGATCGCCGACCACGCCGTGGACCTCGGCCCCGGCGCCGGCTCGGAGGGCGGGAGCATCTGCTACCAGGGCACGGTGTCCGGGCTGCGCCACAGTGACACCGTCACCGGTCGGCATCTCGACGACCGCGCCGCGCTCAAGGAGTCGGTGCGCACTCCCTCCGGCAGCATGGAGATCCGCGGCGCCACCGCCCACAACGTCCGCGGGGTGGACGTGGACATCCCGCTGGGCGTGCTCTGCGTGGTGACCGGTGTCGCCGGCTCGGGCAAGAGCTCGCTGATCCACGGATCGGTCTCACCCCGTCCGGGAGTGGCGGCGATCGACCAGACCGCGATCCGAGGGTCCCGGCGCAGCAATCCGGCCACGTACACAGGCCTTCTCGAACCCATCCGGAAAGCCTTCGCCAAGGCCAACGGGGTCAAGCCGGCCCTGTTCAGCCCCAACTCCGAGGGGGCATGTCCCACCTGCAAGGGTGCGGGCGTGATCTACTCCGACCTCGCGGTGATGGCGGGAGTGGCCACCACCTGCGACGACTGCGAAGGGCGGCGGTTCCAGGCCCTGGTGCTGGAGTACGAGCTCGGCGGGAAGAACATCGGCGACGTACTCGCGATGTCCGTGACGTCGGCCGAGGAGTTCTTCCGTGAGGGCCCGGCGCGGATCCCCGCCGCGCACAAGATCCTCGTCCGGCTGCGGGACGTCGGGCTGGGCTACATCCGCCTGGGCCAGCCGCTGACCACCCTGTCCGGCGGCGAGCGGCAGCGACTCAAGCTGGCCGCCCAGATGGCCGAGAAGGCGGAGGTCTACGTCCTGGACGAGCCGACCACCGGCCTGCACCTGGCCGACGTGGCCACCCTGCTGGCGATGCTCGACCGGCTGGTCGACTCGGGGAAGTCGGTGATCGTGATCGAGCACCACCAGGCGGTCATGGCGCACGCCGACTGGATCATCGACCTCGGCCCCGGGGCCGGCCACGACGGCGGCCGCATCGTGTTCGAGGGCACCCCCTCCGACCTCGTCGCCTCGACGTCCACCCTCACCGGAGAGCATCTGGCGCAGTACGTGGCCGGCGGCAGCACCGACTGACCTCCGCGGGGGATCGACAGAACCGCCGCCCGGAACAGCTCAGTCGAGCATGGCCCCCATCCGCTCGCACTGGTGCCGGATCCGGGCGTCCGCGGGATGGTCAGCCTCGACCGGCCGCCACCCGGAGGGCAACGCCGCATCCGCGAGCTCGGCCCACCGGGATGCGGAAGAGGACACGAAGCGCCGGTCATGGGTCCCGAGCATCAGGTACCCGGCGTAGGTGACCGCCTCGGCGGTGCGTGACTCGGGGGAGTGGCCGTACCCGTCCGCGATCAGCAGTGAGTTGCTGGTGTTCAGGTCGCGCAACGTGGAGGCCAACGTGGGTTCCAGTGCCCTCTGCGTGTGACCGCGGGCGAATTCCGCGAGCTCGCGGAGCGCCCGCCTCGTGTCGCCCCGGACGGCCCGGTGGTGCGCCCGGCGCCCGAGGCCCCACAGCACGGCCAGCGCCACGACCACGCCGATCACGGTGTCGACAAGTCGCTCGCCGACCAGCGGGAGCGGCTGCTCGGGGACGTTCCCGCCGGAGGCGATGAGCAGCGCGAGCGGCGTGATCAGTGCGACGGCGAGGCCGTAGTTGCGGGTGACCAGCAGCTCGATCGCGAACTGCAGCGCCACGATCACCCCGATCAACCACCATCCGGACGGCTGCATCGTGGCGACGATCAGGAACAGGCCGAGTCCGACGACTGTCCCGGTCAGCCGGTGCAGAGCCCGATAGGTCCGTGCCGCGCGGGGGCCACCCTGGTGCAGGACCAGCGCCGAGAACGCGATCACCCAGTACAGGTGGGGTTGATCGGATCCGGCCAACACCGTCAGGAGGACGATCGACACCGCTGTCGCCACCCCGACCGACGCCGCGACCGACCACGGCTCACCGGGCCATCGCAGTCCGTTGCTCAGCCGCCAGCGCAGTGAACCGATGTGTCTGCGCTCGTCGTCGGTGATCGCGTGCTCGGCCCGCTCGGCCGCGGCGGCGGAGGGCAGGTCGACATCCGAGGACTCCGGGGAGCCGGCCAGCCAGCGCCCGGCGTCGGGGTTGCGGGGGTCCCACGCCGGGTCTTCGCCGGGCACGATGTGGAGGGTCGCGCGCGCGGCACGGTCGTTGTACTCGCGCCGGGCCGCGGCCAGATCGGCGGTGATCGACTCCGAGGGCGTCCACATCCCCTCCACCACGGCCTCCTCCGCCGCGGCCAGTGCGAGCGCTGCTGCCCGGTGTCGTGGTCGGCTGTCGGGACCCGGTGAGGCGTCCGCGTACGCGGCGACCGCACGCTGCGCGTCGTGGACGGCCAGCCGCTCCGGCTTCCGGGGGTCCGGGAGGAGTTCTGCCATCGTCACCAGCCAGGCCACGGCCGCGCCGACCGCCGTCATGGCCGGGACGAGTGCTGGTTGGACCCCGTGCTCGCCGACCACCAGGTAGGCGATGCCCGCGCACAGGACCAGGAAGTACGAGCCGGGCGGACCCACCCGGAGCGCCAGGCACAGGCCGGCGGTGACCATCGCCAAGAGGATGGCCGTCACCGCGAAGGCGAGGTAGGAGCCCGCGGTGAAGGCGCCCAGGGCGGTCGCCGTGATCAGCCCGAGCCCGATACCCGCGACGGTTGCGGCACGCCGACGGATCGGGGCCGCGGGGGCGTAGAGGACGGCGAAGGTCCCGGTGACGGTGAGCAGGCCGAGGTCGAGCCGCCCCAGCAGGGTCGGGATCGCCAGACACAGCAGTACCGTCAGCCCCGCCTTGATCGCGTTCGGCAACCGCGGTGGGCTCGGGGCGAGGGTGACGAGTGGGCGCAGGAGCTGTCCGAGTGGGGTCCGGGTCATCCGGGGTCAGGCCTTCTTTCCGAATCGTTTGTGCAACGCCTGTTTACTCACTCCCAGGACCACCCCGATCTCCGCCCAGCTCAACCCGTTCATCCGGGCGTGCCTGATCGCAGCGGACTCCGCACGAGCGAGAGCCGCTTTCGCCTCGGCGATGGCAGCCAATCGGGCGACCGGGCCGGCCTCGTCGTCGTCGTCAAAATTGAACGTCGTCTCCACTTCCCTCACCTCCTATGTCAACCTACGTTGACCCGCACCGGTCGTCAACCTTGATTGACGGAGTGGATCCCACGACCGGCAATAGCGGGTCCGGCGAACGCGTAGGGTGTGCCGCATGGCCGTGCGCACGCCCAGTTACGACATCAAGCGCGAACGTCGGGATCTCTATACCGGAAAAGTCGGCAGATTCGACGTGGTGGAGGTCCCGCCGATGCGGTTCCTCATGGCCGACGGCCACGGGGATCCCAACACCTCCCAGGACTATCGCCGGGCGGTCGAGGCGCTGTACGCCACCTCGTATGCCGTACGCGCGGCCGCCAGAGCCGAGCTCGGCCGGGTGCACACCGTCGGCCCCCTGGAGGGACTCTGGTACGCCGACGACCCACGGGTGTTCACCGCACGCGACAAGGCGGCCTGGAGCTGGGCCATGATGATCTGGCAGCCCGACTGGATCACGCCGGAGATCCTGTCCGCCGCGCTGGAGAGGGTGACGACGACGAGGGTGCCGGACGCCAACGAGCGAGTGCGGTTCACCGAGCATGCCGAGGGGACCGCGGTGCAGACGCTGCACGTGGGCGCCTACGACGACGAGGGGCCGATCCTCGCGCAGATGCACGAGGAGGTCATCCCCGCGCGGGGCGCAGCCCCGTCAGGCCATCACCACGAGATCTACCTCTCGGATCCCCGCAAGGTCGAGCCCGCCAGGCTCAAGACGCTCTTGCGGCAACCCGTCACGATCTGAGTCCTACGGATCGAGCCGGTCAGCGCCCTCGACCCGATCAGCACGCTCGAGCGAGGTCACGAGGCGCTGGGCGAGGGTCCTCAGCTGGGCGAGGTCCTCCTCCGGCATGTCCAGCCTGTCGAGCAGGGAGCACTGGATCGTCTCCGCCTCGGCGCGCAGCCTCGCGCCGGCCGCGGTGAGGCGGACCAGGACACGCCGACCGTCGTCGGCGGACCGCGACCGTTCGACCAGCCCGGCATGCTCCAGTCGCGACAGCAGAGGGGAGAGGGTGCCGGAATCCAGGAGGAGCCGGTCACCCAACTGACGGACCGTGAGCCCGTCCTCCTCCCACAGGGCGAGCAACGCGAGGTACTGCGGGTAGGTGAGGCCGACCGACGCCAAGGCGTGCCGGTAGGCCGACGTCGAGGCGCGCGAGGCCGCGTAGAGGGCAAAGCAGACCTGCTGTTCGAGCCGGAGATCGGAGTCCATCCCCCGATTATCGCCCAAAATTAGGTTGCGCTCAACTCAGTTGTGCGCAACACTTCCCTCATGACGGAACTGAACCAGCCCCAGCAGAGCTCGAATGCCCAGACGCACTCGCGTCGCGGGCGCGGTGCGGCGCACCGCCGGCGCAGTGCGGGGGAGTTGGTCCGTCACCTCGGCCGATGGGCCCTGGGTGCCGCACTCCTCGGCGCGGGCACCGGACACCTCACCACCATGCGCCAGGAGTTCCAGGCCCAGGTCCCCACGTGGGTCCCACTCGACCCGGATTTCGTGGTGGTCGCCTCCGGGGTGGTCGAGCTCGGTCTCGGGGCGGCACTGATCCTGGCGCCGGCCCGGTTCCGCCCGGCGGTCGGCGGGGTGACGGCGGCGTTCTTCATCGCGGTCTTCCCGGGCAACATCTCGCAGTACGTCACCGGCACGGCCGCGTTCGGGCTCGACACCGATCGCGATCGGCTGGTCCGGCTGTTCTTCCAGCCGGTCCTCGTGGCCTGGGCCCTGTGGTCCACCGGTGCGTGGCGCGCGTGGCTCGCGGGGCGGAACCGGACCAGCCGCTGATTTCCGTGCGTAGACTCCCGACCCATGCGCTTTGACGAGTACCGGAGTCACGACGCCCTGGGGCTCGCCGCCCTCGTGAAAGACGGCGAGATCACCGCCGACCAACTCCTCGAGGCGGCGATCCAGCGCGCCGACAGCGTCAACCCGGAGCTCAACGCCATCGTCCGCCGGATGGACGGGACGGCTCGCGCCAGGGCGGGTGAGGAGCTGACAGGTCCGTTCGCCGGGGTGCCGTTCCTCCTCAAGGACCTCGGTCAGGACTACCAGGGCACGCCCACCAGCAGCGGTTCGCGGCCACTGGCCGGGGTGCCGGCAGTCGAGCACGCGACCGTGGTGCAGCGGTGGCTGGACGCGGGCCTGGTCGTCTTTGGCAAGACCAACACCCCGGAATTCGGGGCCAAGGGGATCACCGAGCCGGACCTGTTCGGCGCCGCCAGGAATCCGTGGGACACCAGCCGCAGCCCCGGCGGGTCCTCAGGTGGGTCGGCGGCTGCGGTCGCGGCCGGCATCGTTCCCGTCGCGGGGGCGAGCGACGGCGGCGGCTCGATACGCATCCCGGCCGCCTGCTGCGGCCTCGTCGGCCTCAAGCCCGGCCGCGGACTGGTACCGATGGGTCCGGGCCGCGGGGAGGCGATGCACGGCGCCGCCACGAACGGCGTCGTCTCACGGTCGGTCCGCGATTCCGCCGCGATGCTGGACGTGCTGGTGGGCGGGGAGCCGAGCGGCCCGTACGTCCCGGCCATCCCGGCCCGGTCGTTCCTGTCGCAGGTCGGGGCCGATCCGGGCAGGCTGCGGATCGGGGTGTGCACCGCGTCGTCGATCAATTCCGCGCCGCACCCGCAGGCTGTGGCTGCCGTCGAGACCGTTGCCAGAGCGCTCGAGGACCTCGGTCATCACGTCGAGATCCTGGAGTCCCAGCCCGTCGACGACCTGGCGCTGGCCCGGGACTTCCTCACCAGTTGGTTCGCGTACCTCGCGTGGGTGGTAGAGGACACCAGGCGCCTGACGGGATGCGCCGACCGGGATTTTGAGGTCGACACGCGGATCGTGGCCGCACTCGGCAGAGCGCAGAGCAGTGTGGACTACCTCGACGCCGTGATGCGGCGAGATCAGTACGTCCGCGAACTCACCACGTTCTTCTCCGGCTACGACCTGCTCATGACGCCTACGCTCGCCGACCTCCCGCCGCACATCGGCGCCCTGGACACCCCGCCGCTGGCCCGTCGCGGCGCGGCCGCGTTGCTCGCGACCCGCACAGCGCCTCTGTTGCGACACTCGGGGTTCGTGGAGTCGATCATCGACGCCAACCTCAGCTGGGTGCCGTACACCCAGTTGGCCAACCTGACCGGTCGCCCGGCACTGTCGCTCCCGCTGCACTGGACGCCGGAGGGCGTTCCGATGGGAGTGCACTTCACCGCTCAGCTCGGGGGAGAAACGATGCTGCTCCGCCTGGCCGGTCAACTCGAACAGGCGCTGCCGTGGTCCGACAGGCATCCGGCGCGATCGGCGGATGATGTCGCGGGCCATCCCCGGATGCGGGGACCCATCTTAAAAACGTCACAGTGACGAATCGGGGACGCCTCGGCGCCCATCGAGGTCCCTGACAACAGGATCGTGAGGCCCCGGAGAAGACCCGCAAGGTGCCCTCACGACATCCGCTGGCCCGGGGCCTCACGATCAGCATGGCGACGCTGTGCCGCCGGGGCAATCAGGCCATGTCCGCCGGAAGGACACTGAGGAGCCACTGGTAGAGATCCACCAGAGGGTTGTGGATGAACATGAAGACGTTCTCGACCGATCCGCGCATGATGTCGCACCTTTCTCTACTGAGCGGCACGGTGCCGCCTCGCTGACTATTCGGAGCAGTGCACTGACTGGATGGTGACACACCGAGTCGAGCTCCGCATCCGGCCGAGCCGCTACCGAGGTGCCGATAATCTACATTATGTAAAGTAAAGGGTGTCGAGTTGTAGATCCTGCGAACTCGACACCTCCCCGAACTGCCCCTCGCCCGTAGTACCCGACAGGCCGC
>NZ_JAWLRW010000029.1:0-3221 GCF_033142235.1 Rhodococcus sp. IEGM 1408 | reverse complement strand
AAGGGTGTCGAGTTGTAGATCCTGCGAACTCGACACCTCCCCGAACTGCCCCTCGCCCGTAGTACCCGACAGGCCGCGTGACCTGCGCGTGAACAGGCGCCGGGCCAGCACTTCCGCCCTTGTGGGACCGGGACCGCCAGCCGATTGCTGAATGGTGGCGGCGCTGCTACCTGCAGCCTCTTGTCGAGATTCGCATAAAGTGCGATACTTTCGCACATATCGCGAGCCATTTTTGGACGGTGCGAGATGTCGAAGCAGGATCTTCCTCCGGGATCGGCGCGGCTGCAGCTGGCCGACGGTATCGCTGTCTTGCGACCGGAAACCGCGGTGTTCGAGGCGATGGTCACCGGCTGGTCCCACCAACAAATGGCACGGAACCTCTCTGCCGGCACCATCTCAGCGCAGGTAGCAACGATCCGTCGGTTCCAGGACTTCTGCGAGGTCGACGGCCCGTGGGCCTGGACGCCCGTGATGGCCGATGACTGGATCACCGAATTGCGCGGGATCCACCGTCTCGCCCACAGCACGATCCTGAGCTACCAGGGTGCGCTGCGGCACTTCATGGACTACCTGCTCGACCCGGCTTACGAGTGGGCCCAGCAATGCCAGGACCGGTTCGCCACCCATCCCGTACAGATCATTACCGAGGCCAACTCGGCCCGCCATGTACACGAGGGTCCCGGCGACCCGCGTAAACGGGCGTACAGCACCGACGAGTTGCAGGACCTGTGCGACACCGCGGACGAGCAGGTCACCCACCGCTACGAGGTCGGCGCGAAAGGGGCGATGGTGGCGCTGCGAACCGCGACGATCACCAAGGTCGCCTACGCGTGGGGCCTACGGCGCAACGAAGTGCGCATGCTGGACCTGACCGACTTCGGACCAAACCCGCGGGCACGGCAGTTCGGCCAGTTCGGGGTCTGCTACGTCCGATACGGCAAGCCCGGCAAAGGCTCCCCCGCCAAACGGCGCGGCGTCCTGACCGTCCCAGAGACCGCGTGGGTGATCGACTGCCTCGAGCAGTGGATCGACCAGGGACGCACGGGCTTTGACCGGGCCGCCGGGACCGCATTGTTTCCGACCGAACGATCCGAACGAATCTCGAACGGGGCACTGTCCCACAGTTTCGCCGAGCTCTGTGACACCGCCGGCCTGACCGACCCGGGCCAGGATTTCCATTCCCTGCGCCGCAGCTACGTCACCTTGTTGGTCGAGTCCGGCTACGACACCCGCTTCATCCAAGAACAGGTCGGACACGAGTACGCCTCGACCACCTCGCTCTACACCTTCGTATCCCCCGACTACCGCAGCCGCGTCGTGGCCGCCGCACTACGCGCCGCAGCCGACCGCCTGCCCGAAAGGACCACCGAGACATGAAGCACCGGATCGCCTACCAGTGGCGACTACGCCAGATCATGACCGACCGAGACATGCACAACCTGTCTGATCTGATCACCCCGCTGCACGACGTCGGTATCGAGCTCTCCGCCTCCCAGCTCTACCGCCTCCTCGGGCGTACCCCGGACAGGCTGCCCCTGGCCCTACTCGGCGCCCTGTGCCACGTCCTTGACTGCACCGTCGAGGACCTCTGCGACTTCCGCGTCGACACCGCCCCCTCACGACGCACCGCCACCGACGTCTCCCCCGCAGCTGATGGACCGCTGCGACCGAAGCGGGCCCACATCCACCGACCCGGCCCGCCGGCCTAGACAATCCGCGGCGGCGAGCACATGGCTGACACATCGAAGTACCACTGCACACGGTGCCACGACGATCAGCGACATCGCGGCGTCCGCTGGCCCGAGGGCTTCGTCTGCCGCCGCTGCTACCAACAGGCCACCCGCCGCCGCGGAACGTGTCCCCGCTGCCAGAGCCCGGACCAGCTGCTGCCCGGCCTCTCAGGCAACCAGGCCATCTGCACCGACTGCGCCGGAATCGACGACCCCCGACTGACCTGCACCCGCTGCGGCGACCAGGACGAACCCCACCGCCGCGGACTCTGCGCCCGATGCTGCCTCACCGACGACCTGGCCGCCCTGCTCACCTCCGCCGACACCGACCATATTTCCACCGAGCTGCAGCCATTACTCGATGCGCTGACCAGCCAAGACCACCCCCGCAGTGCGCTCATCTGGCTGCGCAATCCCGACGTGCGCGAGCTCCTGGACGGGTTCGCGCAACACCGCTTGATCATCAGTCACGACACCTTCGCCCACTACCCCGCCGAACGCACCGCACGTCACCTACGGGACCTGTTCATCAGCTGCGGAATCCTCGCGCCGTATGACCGCAACCTTGACCGCTTCACCAGCTGGCTCGAGAACAAGCTCGCCTCCACACCAATTCACCAATCGCAGCAGGTAATCACCGGATTCGCCACCTGGCATCACCTGCGCAACCTCCGCACCCGCGCGCAGCGCCAACCCCTGGAGAACGGGCCAATCGCCAACGCCAAGCAGGAGATCACCGTGGCGATCGACTTCGTCAACTGGCTCTACACCCGTAACACGCCGCTGGCGGAAGCGACGCAGCCTGATATAGACACCTGGCTCGCTACCGGGCCGACCACCCGCAGCACCGCCAGAATGTTCGTCAGATGGTGCATCACGCATCAACACATGGCTGCCCACCTGGAGTTCCCCTACCGGCGGGCTCGAACCCACCCTATGACCAGCGACGATGAGCGCTACGCCCAATTGACGACGATCCTGGAACACCGTGACACCCCGGTGTGGGTCAAAGCCGCCACCGTCCTGCTACTGATCTGCGCGCAACCAGTTTCGCGCATCGCCGCCATCGAACTGGACGCACTGAGAATCGACGACAGCGGCAGCCTATGGATCCGCTTCGCCGACGCCGAGGTAGCACTCCCGCATCCGCTCGCCGACCCGGTGAACGCGCTCATCGCACAGCGGCCCAACATGACCACCGCCGCCAACCGAACATCCCAGTGGCTATTCCCCGGAGTCACTGCAGGTCATCACATCAACCCGCAGTCACTGATGGGCAAGCTCCGCGACAACGGGATCGATCTTCGAGGCGCACGCAACAGCGCCATGCGCGAGCTGGTCCGCAGCATTCCACCAGCGATCGCGGCAACCCAATTCGGATACAGAGCTCAGACAACCGAACGCCACGCATTCATCAGCGGCGTCTCCTGGAGCGCCTACCCCGAACTCCACCAGGAACCCGACACCACAGAACCCGACACCTGACCAGTA
>NZ_JAWLRW010000028.1:0-3833 GCF_033142235.1 Rhodococcus sp. IEGM 1408 | reverse complement strand
GAGCGCATCATGCAGATCAACGAGCTCAACACCATCACCGACGACGTCGTCGAAGCCGCCCGATCCACCCTCGTCATAGGCATCACCTGACACCGCCAAACGAACCTGCGAAATCCCGCCAAACGAAGTTGAGAGTCACATATCGCTCCTGTTTCACAGGGTCCTACTGCTCCTCGTGGCACGTGTCTCTTTGGGGTCCATGGTGCAACTGTGCCCTCTCGCAATGACGGTAACCGAGTCCAGCGAGTGTCAATAGCATTCAGAGGTAGATCAGAGGGTGAATCGTCGACATCGGCTTACCGCTTCTCGACGGCTTTGGCGATCTTTTCCAGCGCCTTCCGCTGCTTCTTCACATCAGTCTCGTAGAACAGCATCGCGGCCCAGATCCCTGGGTCTAGCTCAAAGGTATCGCTATACCGAACATGATTTTCGCCTCTGTAGCTAATGCGTACCAGCTGGTTCGCTGGGATGCCCTCGGCGGATAAGGAGGCGCGGTCTCCGACCTGGTAATCCATATGCTGAACCCAGAAGGGGGCGGTCACGCATTGTCCAGGAACCCAAGTTTGAAAGATACGTCCAACGAACACCGTTCGGGGGAGGTCGATGTTGGGTTTGTGGAAGGTTAAATTTGGATGGGAGTTCTCGTTGAGGACATCGAGGTGTCTAGCTGGTAGATCGGGTTCAAACGTGACACGTACTTCGTAAGCGACCGACCTTCCCGCATTCGAAATCTCCAACTCGAGGACGCTCCGCTCATTCTGCGGAGGCAAGTAGCGGACAGTCATCATGGGGCGGTTAGCTCGTTCGACAGCCTCGCGCTGGAGCTCGACCGACCTCGCCTGATGCGCAGCCGATTCGGATGCTATTCGATTGTACTCTTCCTGTTTGTTCTGGGAGTCGAGCGAAGCTTGCGAATGTTCGGTTCTCGCCTTCTCGTTCTGCTCGATGATCCTCTTCGTCTGGAATATGGCGAGAAGTGCGATTACTGCAGTGACAAGTGCGGCCACTAGAACGCCGGCGTTTGACGCTGAGGACACTCGCTCGGCAGTCCACCATGGTAGGTCCGTAAAATTCACGTTGGCGTCTCACTCTCCTAGAGTTACCTAGAACTTAATGCTGATTACCGAATGGCACCGGGAGTTGCAGCGGTCAACGTCAACGCTGTGGTCAGGTCTCGTCTCGGGCGCGGCGCAGTGTCGCGTACATCGCCGACCGGGACAGCCCACTGATCTCGCACAACTGACTGGCGGAGTAGTCGCCGGACTCGTAGTCGGCGAGCAGACGTTTGCGCTGGAGTGCGGACAGCTTGGGTTGTTTGCCTTTGAGTCGGCCGGCCTTCTTCGCCTCCGCCATTCCTTCACGGGTCCGGGCGCGGATGAGGTCGGACTCGAACTCCGCCATCAGCGACAGCATGCCGAAGAACAGCTTGCCCGTTGGGTCGGCGGGGTCGTGGATCGATCCGCCGATGCTGAGCCGGGTCCCTTTTGTCTGGAGTTCGTCGGCGATGGCGCGTAGGTCTACGGCGCTGCGGCCGAGGCGGTCGAGTTTGGTCACGATCAGGGTGTCGAACTCGCGGCAGGCGGCCAGTGCCTCCCGTAGTCCGGGGCGGTCGCGGTTGCGGCCGGTGAACCCGCGGTCGGTGTAGATCCGATCTATGTCGACGCCGAGACGTGTGAGGGCTGTGCGCTGCGCACGCAGATCCTGGCCGTGGGTTGAGCATCGGGCATACCCGATGAGCATTCCGTCCATCTCAGCGACGATAGGCCGTTAAAGGCTGCCTATGCCGGACCAACATGCAGGACGGTTAACCAGCACGATTTTTCTGACCTCCCGCGCAGGCCAGATCAAGTCCGGCCCGCACCTTTGTTGTGCTGGTTGGGGATCGTCAAACGAGACAGTGCTGTGGCGCAGGGGCCTGGAGTCGAGTTGAGGGTGAGTAGGTGGGAAGCGAGGTGCCGAGGGGTCGAATCTGGCATTCGAGCAGACATCCTCCATCGCGAAGGCGCGCCAGCTCGAAGTGGGGGAGTGCGCCCGGGCGTACTAATCTCGAAAAGTGCGCGTGTAGTGCCGGAGGACCCAGCCGGCTGCAACCAGCTGGGCCCTCCGACCGCTACGACCTCACAGGTCGTGCCATGTGCGAATCAGGGTGGCGGCGGTCTGGATGACCTGAAGAGCGAGACGAATCCAACTCAGGTCGCCAGGCCGCCGCGGCTTGTTCGGTGCCCGCTGGGGCGACTGATGCTGCGTGTCCACGCGTCCTCCTCTCGGGGGGTCGAGCGCCCGGATGGCGCTGTGTGACTTCAATGAAGACACACCGCCGACCGGCGATCCAGTAGACTAGAGACACGCCTTAACCGGCCAGTCGCGACCAGGTTCCTTTAGACCTAGATACTCGCCACTCAGGCTGGTTGAGACGTTCCGACTGGCTCGACATAACGAGGTGAGAAGTCGTGCCCGAAATGGTCATCGACTCGACGCGCAAGCCCACCACGAAGGAGCACGAGCAGCTCCAGCGCCGGCTGCTGCGCCTCCAGATGGAGGGGCTCTCGGCCCACCTCGCGTCCATCGGCACCAAGCTCTTGGAGTACAAGCGGCCGGCTTCCAAATTTCAGTCCGTAGGCCTTCGGCTGCGCCCGCAGTTCGCGCATCTGACCGACCCCATCGAGGGAGACAGTTCGGACCGCAGGGCGCCCCCGCGCGAACTCCGGCCGCCGGCGACCCGGATCTCCTCCAGCAAAGGCTCGGCGCTACGCCTGGAGCTGACGGTCCTCGCGTTGCTGCAGCTGCATCGCAAGCCAGGCGCCACGGCCCACCTCGCGGAACTGCAGATCCCGATCGCGGGCGACAGTCGGAACACTGGCTGGGCCGACCTGGTCGCTGCACTGCCGCCTGACAGCAACGCGAGCGGGCTCTTTTACAGTGGCCGAGACAAGCGCGCTCGCACAGTCGGGAGCGCCTTGAAGTGTTTAGAGGCCGCCGGGCTTGTCGACGTCCCAGGCAAGCCGGGAAAGCGCAACCGCTTCGAGGGGTTCGTCCCGCTCCACGAGGCTGGCGCCGCAGCCCTCGGAGAGCGTGAGGAGTACGCCGTTCCGGAGGTCTCCGAAATGGCGTTCGCTATGCCGCCCGGTTTCATTCTCAACGGCTGGCTACATGTGCTCGAGGACTCCGAGATCGCGGTGTTGCTGATGGCCGCGTGCGGCTTGGGGTCGTGGGACGAGGACGGACTGCGGGCCTTCCCTGGCGTTGTGAGGCTGTGCCGCTACGGCATTCACCGCGACCCCTACTCGGCCGCGCGCAAGACGCTGGAGTGGTTCGGCCTGCTCGAGGTCAACGAGGTCGCCCGGCACGAGGATGGCCGCGCCGAAGACGATGAGCGCTACCTCCACCGCATTGGGCTCCGCACCGCCGGTTTCGAGCAGCCCGCCCTGCCAGTCATCCAGAACGCCCTCCAGTGCCAGCTCGAGCGCTGACCCGCGATCGCCACCATCGGTGCGGCGCAGCCGACGGTCGTGATGCCGTCGTGATCTACCGCTGGGACATTGCGCCGCATCGGGAGGAGGAACCCCACATCGAGACTGCGATCGCGCAAGTTGAGGCGACCGGGCTAGAGGGTCGCTGTTGCGACCCGCGAGGACGGCCATTAGCTGTCTGAGGGCCAGCGCACTGCACGAGGGTTCCCGGCTCAAACGCAGTCAACGTCGAGATGGTGCCCACTCGTGTAGTAGCGTCGCCAGTCGCTCAGTCATGAGCATGACTTTGCTGTTGAAACTCGACCAGGACTCGCCCGGAAAGACGGATTCGACAATCCCGAACATCGGTAGTGACGGATCGAT
>NZ_JAWLRW010000027.1:0-5103 GCF_033142235.1 Rhodococcus sp. IEGM 1408 | reverse complement strand
TTTTTTGAACAGCCAGTTATCTGGTTTGTTTTTTGCTTGGATTGTGCTTTTCGTAGTGCTGAGAAGCTTTTATGGAGAGTTTGATCCTGGCTCAGGACGAACGCTGGCGGCGTGCTTAACACATGCAAGTCGAACGGTAAGGCCCCTTCGGGGGTACACGAGTGGCGAACGGGTGAGTAACACGTGGGTAATCTGCCCTGCACTTCGGGATAAGCCTGGGAAACTGGGTCTAATACCGGATATGAGCTCCTGCCGCATGGTGGGGGTTGGAAAGTTTTTCGGTGCAGGATGAGTCCGCGGCCTATCAGCTTGTTGGTGGGGTAATGGCCTACCAAGGCGACGACGGGTAGCCGGCCTGAGAGGGTGATCGGCCACACTGGGACTGAGACACGGCCCAGACTCCTACGGGAGGCAGCAGTGGGGAATATTGCACAATGGGCGGAAGCCTGATGCAGCGACGCCGCGTGGGGGATGACGGTCTTCGGATTGTAAACCCCTTTCAGTAGGGACGAAGCGAAAGTGACGGTACCTGCAGAAGAAGCACCGGCTAACTACGTGCCAGCAGCCGCGGTAATACGTAGGGTGCGAGCGTTGTCCGGAATTACTGGGCGTAAAGAGCTCGTAGGCGGTTTGTCACGTCGTCTGTGAAATCCCTCGGCTTAACCGGGGGCGTGCAGGCGATACGGGCAGACTTGAGTACTACAGGGGAGACTGGAATTCCTGGTGTAGCGGTGAAATGCGCAGATATCAGGAGGAACACCGGTGGCGAAGGCGGGTCTCTGGGTAGTAACTGACGCTGAGGAGCGAAAGCATGGGGAGCGAACAGGATTAGATACCCTGGTAGTCCATGCCGTAAACGGTGGGCGCTAGGTGTGGGGTCCTTCCACGGATTCCGTGCCGTAGCTAACGCATTAAGCGCCCCGCCTGGGGAGTACGGCCGCAAGGCTAAAACTCAAAGGAATTGACGGGGGCCCGCACAAGCGGCGGAGCATGTGGATTAATTCGATGCAACGCGAAGAACCTTACCTAGGCTTGACATATACAGGACGACGGCAGAGATGTCGTTTCCCTTGTGGCTTGTATACAGGTGGTGCATGGTTGTCGTCAGCTCGTGTCGTGAGATGTTGGGTTAAGTCCCGCAACGAGCGCAACCCCTGTCTCATGTTGCCAGCACGTAATGGTGGGGACTCGTGAGAGACTGCCGGGGTCAACTCGGAGGAAGGTGGGGATGACGTCAAATCATCATGCCCCTTATGTCTAGGGCTTCACACATGCTACAATGGCTAGTACAGAGGGCTGCGATACCGCGAGGTGGAGCGAATCCCTTAAAGCTGGTCTCAGTTCGGATTGGGGTCTGCAACTCGACCCCATGAAGTCGGAGTCGCTAGTAATCGCAGATCAGCATTGCTGCGGTGAATACGTTCCCGGGCCTTGTACACACCGCCCGTCACGTCATGAAAGTCGGTAACACCCGAAGCCGGTGGCCTAACCCCTTGTGGGAGGGAGCCGTCGAAGGTGGGATTGGCGATTGGGACGAAGTCGTAACAAGGTAGCCGTACCGGAAGGTGCGGCTGGATCACCTCCTTTCTAAGGAGCACTCACCACCTTTTTGGTGGTCAGAGTTAGCGCTCGGTTCGTGCCCGAATGTGGTGCGCCGGGTGGCTCATTGGGTGGAACACTATTGCGTAGGACCCCGCGGTGATCGCCCGGTACCAGGTTGCAGGATCTGGTGCCGGCGTTAGTGGGGTGCGGACAAAACACACTGTTGGGTGTCTGAAACAACACCGTCGCATCCCTTGAACGTGGGGGGTGTGAGGTTGTTTCTGATGGCACTGATTCCCGATGTGCTTGCGGCCGGTTGGTCCTGGTGCGGGTTGGGGTTGGTGTGTGTTGTTTGAGAACTGCACAGTGGACGCGAGCATCTTTAATTGTTTTGTGAATGTAAGTGTGTAAGAGCACACGGTGGATGCCTTGGCACCAAGAGCCGATGAAGGACGTAGGAGGCTGCGATAAGCCTCGGGGAGCTGCCAACCGAGCTGTGATCCGAGGGTCTCCGAATGGGGAAACCCAGCACGCGTGATGGCGTGTTACCCACATCTGAATACATAGGGTGTGTGGAGGGAACGCGGGGAAGTGAAACATCTCAGTACCCGCAGGAAGAGAAAACAACAGTGATTCCGTCAGTAGCGGCGAGCGAACGCGGAAGAGGCTAAACCGCATGCGTGTGATACCCGGCAGGGGTTGCGTGTGTGGTGTTGTGGGGCACGATGACCTTGATTCTGCCGGATCGGGCGCTGATGACCGCGGGTTAGGGGAACGACTTGGAAGGGTCGGCCGGAGAGGGTGAGAGTCCCGTACCTGAAAACCTTGTGGCAGGGCGATTTGTGTTCCCAAGTAGCAGCGGGCACGTGAAATCTGCTGTGAATCTGCCGGGACCACCCGGTAAGCCTAAATACTCCTTGGTGACCGATAGCGGATTAGTACCGTGAGGGAATGGTGAAAAGTACCCCGGGAGGGGAGTGAAATAGTACCTGAAACCGTGTGCTTACAATCCGTCAGAGGCTTTAGGGCTGATGGCGTGCCTTTTGAAGAATGAGCCTGCGAGTTAGTGGTATGTCGCGAGGTTAACCCGTGTGGGGAAGCCGTAGCGAAAGCGAGTCCTAATAGGGCGACCGTAGTGGCATGCTCTAGACCCGAAGCGGAGTGATCTACCCATGGCCAGTGTGAAGCGACGGTAAGACGTCGTGGAGGCGCGAACCCACTTAGGTTGAAAACTGAGGGGATGAGTTGTGGGTAGGGGTGAAAGGCCAATCAAACTCCGTGATAGCTGGTTCTCCCCGAAATGCATTTAGGTGCAGCGTCGCATGTTTCACCTCGGAGGTAGAGCTACTGGATGGCCGATGGGCCCTACAAGGTTACTGACGTCAGCCAAACTCCGAATGCCGAGGTGTGAGAGTGCGGCAGTGAGACTGTGGGGGATAAGCTTCATAGTCGAGAGGGAAACAGCCCAGATCGCCGGCTAAGGCCCCAAAGCGTGTACTAAGTGGAAAAGGATGTGGGATCGCTGAGACAGCCAGGAGGTTGGCTTAGAAGCAGCCACCCTTGAAAGAGTGCGTAATAGCTCACTGGTCAAGTGGTCCTGCGCCGACAATTTAGCGGGGCTCAAGTACACCGCCGAAGCCGCGGCACTCACATATTAACCTCCTCCGGGCAGGTGTGTGGGTGGGTAGGGGAGCGTCGTGTGGCCATAGAAGCGCCGGAGTGATCCAGGCGTGGAGGCCACACGAGTGAGAATGCAGGCATGAGTAGCGAAAGACGAGTGAGAAACTCGTCCGCCGAATGATCAAGGGTTCCTGGGTCAAGCTAATCTGCCCAGGGTGAGTCGGGACCTAAGGCGAGGCCGACAGGCGTAGTCGATGGACAACGGGTTGATATTCCCGTACCCGTGTGTGCGCGCCCATGGTGAATCAGTGATACTAACCGCCCTGAAAGTTCTAGAGCATCCTTCGGGATGACGTGGACCGGATGCGCGGGACCTGATCTGGTAGTAGCCAAGCGATGGGGTGACGCAGGAAGGTAGCTGGGCCAGTCAGTGGTTGTACTGGTGTAAGAGTGTAGGCCGTGACATAGGCAAATCCGTGTCACATTAAGGCTGAGACTCGATGCATACCCGTTGTGGGGAATTCAGTGATCCTATGCTGCCGAGAAAAGCCTCTAGTTAGTTCATACACGGCCCGTACCCCAAACCGACACAGGTGATCAGGTAGAGAATACCAAGGCGATCGAGAGAACTGTGGTTAAGGAACTCGGCAAAATACCCCCGTAACTTCGGGAGAAGGGGGACCATGCTCGGTGAACACCTTCGCGGTGGGAGCTGGGTGTGGTCGCAGAGACCAGAGAGAAGCGACTGTTTACTAAAAACACAGGTCCGTGCGAAGACGTAAGTCGATGTATACGGACTGACGCCTGCCCGGTGCTGGAAGGTTAAGAGGACCGGTTAGCCGCAAGGCGAAGCTGAGAATTTAAGCCCCAGTAAACGGCGGTGGTAACTATAACCATCCTAAGGTAGCGAAATTCCTTGTCGGGTAAGTTCCGACCTGCACGAATGGCGTAACGACTTCTCTGCTGTCTCGACCACAGACTCGGCGAAATTGCACTACGAGTAAAGATGCTCGTTACGCGCGGCAGGACGAAAAGACCCCGGGACCTTTACTATAGTTTGGTATTGGCGTTCGATTCGGTTTGTGTAGGATAGGTGGGAGACTGTGAAGCATGCACGCTAGTGTGTGTGGAGTCGTTGTTGAAATACCACTCTGATCGTATTGGACGTCTAACCTCGGCCCATGATCTGGGTTAGGGACAGTGCCTGATGGGTAGTTTAACTGGGGCGGTTGCCTCCTAAAGAGTAACGGAGGCGCCCAAAGGTTCCCTCAGCCTGGATGGCAATCAGGTGTTGAGTGCAAGTGCACAAGGGAGCTTGACTGTGAGACTGACACGTCGAGCAGGTACGAAAGTAGGGACTAGTGATCCGGCACCGGCACGTGGAAGCGGTGTCGCTCAACGGATAAAAGGTACCCCGGGGATAACAGGCTGATCTTCCCCAAGAGTCCATATCGACGGGATGGTTTGGCACCTCGATGTCGGCTCGTCGCATCCTGGGGCTGGAGTAGGTCCCAAGGGTTGGGCTGTTCGCCCATTAAAGCGGCACGCGAGCTGGGTTTAGAACGTCGTGAGACAGTTCGGTCTCTATCCGCCGCGCGCGTAAGAAACTTGAGGAAGGCTGTCCCTAGTACGAGAGGACCGGGACGGACGAACCTCTGGTGTGCCAGTTGTTCCACCAGGAGCATCGCTGGTTAGCTACGTTCGGAAGGGATAACCGCTGAAAGCATCTAAGCGGGAAGCCTGTTCCAAGATGAGGTTTCTCACCACCATTGCGTGGTTAAGGCCCCCCACAGACCATGGGGTTGATAGGCCGGAACTGGAAGCGCAGCAATGCGTGGAGGTGACCGGTACTAATCGGCCGAGGGCTTACACACAAAATTAAGCGAAGAACCGCTTGCGTCCACTGTGCAGTATCTGAAACAACACACCCCTCCCGCGAGG
>NZ_JAWLRW010000026.1:0-6340 GCF_033142235.1 Rhodococcus sp. IEGM 1408 | reverse complement strand
TCGTCACGAGCGCCGGCAGCTCGAGCGCGAGCAGGACGCCGCCAGCAAGCGGGCTGACGAGTTGGCCGAGAAGATCGACCCTGACTTCCGTGCCGCGTCCGACGAGCGTGTGGCCGCAGCGTGGGAGTCCTACCTGCGGACGGTCGAGGACGAGCTCGAGGCAACCAAGACGCACAACGCGGCCGTGACCGCACTCGCCGCCGAGGTTGGCAGCGCAGGCGCGCCCGTCGTGTCGAGCATGGACAAGCCGTATCCGCAGGGCGACCGCGTGATCTACGGCCACGCCAACTACCAGAACCGCACCCCGACGTGGAACGGCACCGAGTACCGCCGGCACGGCGTGGTGGCAGAGAAGTTGCCGCACGTCGCGGACAAGTCCGCACGCCGTCGCAGTCTCGACCAGCTCCGAGGCAGCGTCTACTAACCCCCTGATCCCGGCAGCGCGGGAAGATGGGCCGCCCGGTGCGGTTCCCCCTGCCGTTGCCGTCCCCGGTTCGGCGCAACCGTGGCCGGTACGAGACACCCCTACTGCCCTCGAGGCAGTGGGGGTGTTCTCGTCTCTGACCTGCAACGTGACCGGTCACGGGACAAAAGGGACGCGGACCTGCGACTGTCCCGGTACTCAGCCAAAAAGGACGGCACCTGCGACGGGACCGGACCACGCACAAAAGGGGAGACCTCGACCGGACGAGCCGCAAAAAGGGACCGCTGGCCGGTTCACGTTGGGGAACGATTACCGCATGTTTCTTTACACCAAACGACCGTATGGTTTAAAGTCGATGGCATGACCGCGCCACGCAAACCCCGCAAGCGTCGCCCCGCAGCACCGGCCGACGCCGTGGTGGGTTACCTCCGGGTCTCGACCGAGGAACAGGCCGTGTCCGGTCTAGGTCTCGACGCGCAGCGGGCCGCGGTAGAGGCACGCGCAGCGGTCGAGGGGTGGCACGTCGTCGCATGGTTCACCGACGAGGGCGTATCCGGCACAGTGTCCCCGCTCGAGCGTCCCGGCCTGGCCGCCGCCCTCGACGCCGTGGCCGAGGGGAAAGCGTCCCGACTCGTCGCCTCGCACCTGTCCCGCATTGGCCGTTCCGCCGCCCGTGTCCTCGACCTCGACGCCCTGGCCGCCGCCGAGGGGTGGGGGTTGGTCATGTGCGATATCCAGATCGACACGGGCACCGCCGCCGGCCGATTCATGTTGGGGAACATGGCCGCCGCCGCCGAGTACGAGCGCAACCTCGTGAGCGAGCGAACCAAGGCCGCGCTCGCCGTGAAGCGTGCGCAGGGCGTCCGTCTAGGCCGACCCTCGACCCTCGACCGCGCCGTGGTGGCCCGGATCGTGACCGAGCGGGACGCCGGATCGACGTGGCAGGCCGTCGCGGATCGACTCATGGCGGACGAGGTGGCGACCGCGCAGGGCGGCGCACGCTGGCACCCCGCGAGCGTCCGCAAGGTCTACATAGGGCAGGACGCCGCGCAGCTCCGGGCCGCCGCCGACGCCGCCGAGGTGTAACCGTTTCGGGTGCCGCTGTTGCACCGGATCGCGCAACCTAGACCCGCAACGCAGGCGCCCCGACACTCACCGCCGACACCGCCCCGACACCCGGCGGCTACATGCCGCCCGGCGTGTCGATCGACACCCGCTGAGCAGGGGCGGCACCCTGACGACATGATCGACGACACCGGCCACGACACCAGCCCGCTACATGCCGTGCCCGACACCCCGACACCCGCCGCCGACACCGGCACCGCCCGGTGGTCCGCTAACGCGCTCAAGTGGTCCGCAGCGCAAGCGGCACGCGAGACCGGGGCGGCACGCTCGACCATCCTCGAGGCGATCAAATCGGGGCGTCTCGAGGCGACCAAAGACGAGGCCGGCGCGTGGCAGATCGCGCCAGAGGCACTAGGGGCCGCGGGGTTCCGGCAGGGCAAGCCGACCCTGCCCGATCCGGTGCCCGTCCTCGAGGACCGGGCCGACGCCGACGAGTTCGCACGGTTGCGCCTCGAGCTGGTGTCCGTCCGCGCCGATGCCCGCGTCCTCACAGTCGAGAGGGACGCCGAGCGCCGACTACGCGAGGCAGCCGAACGCGAGCGGGACGTTTACCGCCGCATGATCGAAGCACCACGAGAAGTCGCCCCCAGTGCCCCGCAGACGGTCGAACCGGCGACACCCATGCCGATACCCCACCCCGCCCCCACGCCGCCGCCTACGGCCGCGCCGGGTGCCGGTAGGCCGCAGGCCGGATGGTTCCGGCGCAAGTGGGACGCAGTGAAGTCCGGCTAAGCCCGGTGTTGCCCCATTCCTGGCCGGTGACCCGCGTGGGACTATCGGCGCATGGGTATGAGTCGCATCCGCCGGGACCAGCTCCGCAAGAAGAAGCCTGACCCGCTCGAGGGGAAAGACGCGGCCTCTATTGACTGGTCCCGCGCCGAGGCCCGCGCCCGTTCACAGATGGAGCGGTCACGCGCGCGCACGCTCGAAGGCGTGGACTACGCCGCGAAAGCCCCGAGCACGTACCGCATGGGTGGACGGCGGGATACCGGCGCTATCTCGTGAGACACGCGCGCGAGCTACGGGGGATCGTCGTCACCTCTATGTAGCGTCAGCCGCACACCGAAATAAGAGAATCCCCCTGGGGGCCTGCCAGCCCGGTTCCAGAGGGATTCTCAAGCTCAATAACTCTGCGGACCACGATACCGCGAAGACGTGGACAGTCAACACAGACTGTGGGTGAGTCGCTAAGGTTGCGCGGCTTGCAGCCGAAAGGCACCTATTCAGTCTCCCCCCGGCTTGGACCCGGTGGCCGGCCGTTAAAGGGTGGCGTACTTCTCTGCCCCCGACTGGACCGTAGAGCATCGGTGTCCGGTACTAGAGCGGCCTGGGCAGATCGAGAGTGCAGGCCCCCCGGCTTACTTAGAAGGAAAGCCCGACCGGGGCACCGCAGGCGCAGCGTTACGCGCGGACCTGCATTCACATCCCGGCCTTTGGGTGAGCGACTAATTCCCGTGACCCGACCAACCGACCGACCGACCGGCTCCGCTGGCTCCGGCGAAGAGACGCGAAACGGCCCGTACCTGAGATGGTGCGGGCCGCTCGCGTTTCCCCAGGTGGTTCCGATGCACAGGGACCGCTCTCCCTCCCTCCCCCACCTACTTTCCAACGAAGAGCCGCGCACCACTAGCCCGCCTGAGAGTCCCGCAGGGGCAGGAACAGGAGAGGGAAAGGGCAAGGGAAGGGCGAGAGAAGAGCGCACAGGCGCGAGGGGACAGACGAGGATGGGCGCATGACGGGCAGCGATCACGTGAGGCTAGGCGACCTCCCCGAACGCGAGGCCCGGTTACTGCGTAGCGGGCGCATGTCGTCGTTCGACCGGTGCCGGTTCTACGCGTACGCCGTCCGGTGGGATCACGACACGTTGGAATCGTTCACCGAGGCCGTTGTCGAGGAACTACTCGCAGCCGAGCGCGTGGACCTGGACGACCCACGCGCCGGCCGTCTTGTGGGTATCGCTCGCAAGGTCTCGACGTGGACATGGGAACAGTTCACCGAGCGACCTGTGTAGTCGAAAAGATAGACGCGCATTCCCTGCACTAAGGCAGGGGCGGTTACTCCTGCACCTTTGATTGCCCGGGTCTGAACCCCACCGCCGCACGGTTTGATCCTCCCGTGCTTCCGGTTCTCGTCTCGCTCGCCGTTCCACTCCACGCGCCGTCGCGTCTACTACTCGTGCCCGACTCAACACACGCCAACATCAACCAACGCGCACACACAGTAGGCACTAGTAGTGAAACTTGGCTGACCTGCGGTTCTTGGCCCATCGTCGGGCGACGTTCACCAGCGCTCGCGGGGCCGTTTCGCACCCCCTCTCTAGTGCCAGTCTGTGACGTATGCCGACACAGACACCTAGGCGACTGGTCCCGATATTCGTGGCCGCCACAGTCGCCCACCGCAATGAAAGAACCGTGTGGCGCTGGCTTGCAGCCGGCCACCTGACTCGCTACCGGTCGCACGCCACGACCTTGATCGACATGGACGAGCTCGAGCAGATGCTCGCGCCTCTACCCGCCACCGACTGACCCCACAAAAAACGACGCCCCGCTTACGGCTGGCAGGCCACGGGGCGTCGAAAAAGAATCTCTATCCCTGAGGCTATCAGGGAGAAACGGTGCGAAACGTGCCCCCCAATAATCGAAACGTCGCAGACTTTAACGCATACAAGCGATACCGGGACGCCGCCTCGAGGTGCGAGCCGCTGGCCTCTGGCCGGCGTGATCCGCACCGTGGACCGGACCGCTACGTCGACCGACCGGACCCTTACACAGTGACGGCGCTCGACCTGCTCCGGGAAATGTGGCGCGATCCCAACATCACGCCCGAGCAGCGGGCGGCACTCTCGCTCGCGGGGCAGGCCCTCCGCGCCAGCGTGAGGGGTGCCGCGTGAACCCCGACTTCGATGCGTACCTGGCGACTGTTCACGAGTTCCCGACCGCACCGGCCCGCCCGTCCCTCGCCTCGCGCATCGTGGACCGCGCCGGCCTCGCTCGACTCCCGCAGCCGACACCGTTTATCGCGGACACGCTCGACCGGGGAACCGTCGCCATGCTCGCCGGGTCGTGGGGGTCCGCAAAGTCGTTCGTGGCCCTTGACTGGTGCGCGTGCATCGCCACGGGGAAGCCGTGGCAGGGCCGCACCGTGGACCGTGGCCGGGTGCTCTACGTGGCCGCCGAGGGTGCGCAGGGAATCAGTGTTCGGCTCGACTCGTGGGAAGCCGCGTGGGGCACCAAAGTGCCCTCTGAGCGGTTCTCTGTCCTGCCCGGTTCGGTGAACCTCACCCAGTCCCAATCGGTCGAAGAACTCGCCGCACACGTCGAGGCAGAGGGGTTTGCGGTCGTCGTGATCGACACGTTGGCCCGCAACGCGGCTGGGGCAGAAGAGAACAGCGCGCGAGACATGGGCATCGTCGTGGATTCGGCTTATCGGCTATTGGCCGCCACCCCGTCCGGTCGCGGAATCGTGATCATCGTTCACCACGCGGGAAAGAACGGGACCGTGCGCGGATCGTCCGCCCTCGAGGCCGGATGCGACACGGTTTACCAAACCGCCAAAGACGGCGCGGCCGTCACCCTCAAGCGCACAAAGCGCAAGGACGGTCCGCCCGAGGACCGGCACGACCTCACCCTCTCCGATGTGCCTGGCACTAAGTCCGCCACTTTGGGTGTCCACCGTGTCCGCCAGGACGCGGACATGGCCGGTAGAGCACGTGAGTTGTTGTCCGTTTTTGTGTCCGTTTTCGCCTCTACCGGTGCCAGCAAGGCCGACCTACGGGACGCGGCAGACATGCCCTCCGCAACCTTCAGCAGAAGCCTAAACACGCTGGTAGGGAACGGTTCTCTGGTCAACGTGGGGTCCGATATGCGCCCGTTCTACAAGCTCCCACCTGCCGCCTGATGTCCGTTTGTCCGCTCTTGTTTCCCGAAACGGACATGAGCGCGGACATGTCCGTCCGTTCCCCCACTCTTTAGAGGGGGGACGGCGGACACCGGACACCGGACACCAACGAAAGGAACCCCGCCCCGTGAGCCTCGAGACCCCCACCGCCCCGCCAATAGCCGGAACACCAGCAGCCCAAGCGCATCAAAAGCTGGCCGAGTTGCGACGACTCACCGCCACGCATCCGCGCGAAATGGCGCTACAGACGCAGCGGCTAACCGAGTCATGGGTGCGCCGTCTCCTGGTCCTCGCGCTTGTCACTGAGCAGTGGCCGGCCGAAACGCTCGACATGATGACCGCCCCGCCCGAACCGGATTACCGAGCGATAGCCGCCGAGAACGCCGCCCTACGCGCCGAGCAGGAACGCCGCGACCTCGAGGACGGGAAAGCCGCATGAGAACCCCCGAACGCGAAACAGGGACGCGAAATAGCCCCCCTCGCGCGAGACGAGAGGAACAACCAGTGACCGACCCCGAGACCCCCGAGCAGGACGAGCCGACCGGCCCCGCCGGGTGGCACGCCCGCAGGTTCGGCAAACCGACCCCGACCACCGAGACCCCGACCGATCCCGCGTCATGGCACGCGCACCTCTACCGAAAGGCCGCCCGATGAGCACCGAGACCCCCGAGCAGTTCACCGAGACCACCACCCTCCGCGACGCATGGGCCGCGATCCGTGCCCGACTGACCCGTGGTGAGTCCGTCACGCCCGACGAGCTGGTGAGCGCCGAGAGGCTGGCCGATGCCGAGGTACAGATCGAGTCATCCCGCCGTAGTCGTCACGAGCGCCGGCAGCTCGAGCGCGAGCAGGACGCCGCCAGCAAGCGGGCTGACGAGTTGGCCGAGAAGATCG
>NZ_JAWLRW010000025.1:0-7621 GCF_033142235.1 Rhodococcus sp. IEGM 1408 | reverse complement strand
GCGCCAGCCGCCGCCGCGCCAGCCGCCGCCGCGCCAGCCGCCGCCGCGCCGGCCGCCGGTTCGGCCACCGGTTCGCTCGGATTCCTCGCTGTCACCACCGGATCAGCGTCCTCGGACTCCCACAAACCCTCGCCGTACATCGCGGACGTGCAGTGGGTCAACGGGCTCACGGATCGTGCGCTCCGGGTGACCCCGACCGAAGCCGGCCGCACCAGCTGGGGGCCCAGGGACGAGGCGGATGCGTGGGCGGAGTTGGTAGCTCTCGAACCCGGCGTCGATACCCCGGGCATGCACCAGCAGTTCTCCTGCCACTGGGTCTTCGCCCGGGTGGTCGACCCGACGCGGCGGGCGTGGCAGTTCGAACCATGGCGCCCGGTAGTCCCGGACGCCATGATGATCGCGACGGGGTGCAATCCGGGGAGCGGTTCGTCGTCCGGATCCTGAGCAGGCCACGGCCGTGGGCGGGGACCGCGCCGAAATCGATAGCGGACTCAGATCCCGTAGCTCAGGTCTGATCGCCGGGATCTCCGAATCGACCAGAAGACGTGCGGCCCGTGATCAGCGTTCTGATCACGGGCCGCACGTCTGTTCTCCGGTGACTAGCTCAGCGAGATGCCGTAGCCGCCGGCCTTCTTGGCCTTGAGGGAGGAGGACTTCTTCGGCGTCTCCGCCGCGTCGGTCTTCTGCTCATCGGCAGCGGGGGCCTGATCTGCGGGGCTCTGATCCGCGGGGGCGTCAGCCGCAGGGGCTTGGGCGTCTGCCGTGGGGGCGTCATCCTTGACCTCAGCGGGGGCCGCTGTCGCGGACTGCTCGGCCGTCGGCTCGGCGGGCTCTGCCGGGGCGGCAGCAGGAGCCTTGGTGCCGGGCGCCTTGGGTGCTCCCGGAGCCTTGGCCCGGCCCTTCAGGCCAAGACCGACGGCCGGCTTCGCGGGCTCGGCCGCAGCGGCGGCGGCACCGGTGGGCGCAGCGGTGGCCGTCTCGGTGGCCGCAGACTCGGCGACCGCGGACTCGGATGCCGCGGCGGCGGCCGGGGCGGCGGCCTTGGATGAACCGGGAGCCTTGGCGCCACCCGGGGCCTTGGGGGCTCCCGGAGCCTTGGCTCCTCCGCCCAGGGTCAGGCCACCTGTCTTGGGTGCGCCGGTCGTCGCCGGTGCGGTGCCCGCAGCGGCCTGCCGGGTCTCCTCGGTGCGCTCGGCGTCCTTGACCGCGGACTGAGCCTCGGTCTTGGACTGGCCGGGGGCCTTGGGAGCACCCGGCGCCTTGCCACCGCCGCCGAGCTTGAGCCCGCCCGACTTCGGTGCGCCCTTGGAATCGGCGGCCGACGGACCGGCCTCGGCAGCACTGACGGTGCCGGCGGTGCCCGCCGCCGCGACCTCGGCGCCCTCGCCCTTGTCGATCACGGGGTTGTCCGGGGCCTGCTCGGCCTCGGCCTCCCTGGTCTCGGTGGGCTCGGCGACCGCGGTCCGGGCCTCAGCGGCCGTGGCGGACCCGGACTCGGCAGCACCCTTCCCGGCCGTGGTCAGATCCCGCTTCGGCTGCTCCAGCCAGGAGGCCTCCCGCGGCTCGGGCAGGGTGCCCTCGCGGGTGACGGACTGCAGCAGCAGCTGGGCCACGTCCACGACCTCGACCTTGCCCTCCTGCTCGGTGCCGGCGGTCTGCGCGTCGGCACCGTCGGAGAGCATCACGCGGCAGAACGGGCAACCCGTCGCGATCTTGGTCGCCTTGGTGGCCAGTGCCTCGTCGACGCGGTCGACGTTGATGCGCTTGCCGACCGTCTCCTCCATCCACATGCGGGCGCCACCGGCGCCACAGCACATGGATCGCTGACCGTGGCGGGGCATCTCCGTGAGGGTGACGCCCGAGCCGTCCATGAGCTCACGCGGCGCCTCGTACACCTGGTTGTGGCGGCCGAGGTAGCACGGATCGTGATAGGTCACGCCGCCCTCGATTGGGGCGACCGGCACGAGACGCTTCTCCCGCACGAGGCGGTTGAGCAGCTGCGTGTGGTGCACCACCTGGTAGTCGCCGCCCAGCTCGCCGTACTCGTTCTTGAGCGTGTTGAGACAGTGGGCGCAGGTCACGACGACCTTGCGCTCCGGGGTGGGCACGCCGTCGAAGGCGCCGTTGATGGTCTCGATGTTCTGCTCGGCGAGCATCTGGAACAGGAACTCGTTGCCCGCGCGACGGGCCGAGTCGCCGGTACAGGTCTCGCCCTGGCCCAGCACAGCGAACTTCACACCAGCGGTGTGCAGCAGCGTGGCCACGGCCTGGGTGGTCTTCTTGGCGCGGTCCTCGAAGGCGCCGGCGCAGCCGACCCAGAAGAGGTACTCGGTGTCGGAGAAGTCCTCGATGTCCGACCCGACCACGGGGATCTCAAAATCGAGGGTCTTCATCCAGTCGTCGCGGCCCGAGTTGTTCTGGCCCCAGGGGTTGCCCTTGTTCTCGAGGTTCTTGAACAGTCCGGCGAGCTCCGTGGGGAACTCCGACTCGATGAGCACCTGGTAGCGACGCATGTCGATGAAGTGGTCGACGTGCTCGATGTCCACGGGGCACTGCTCGACGCACGCGCCACAGGTGGTGCAGGACCACAGGGCCTCGGGGTCGATGATGCCGGCGAGCATCGGGTCGTCGGAGACGTCGGCGGTGGTGTGGCCGATGAGCGGGCGCTGGGCCTCGAGGCGGGCGGCCTCGGGGATCTTCGCGAGCTTCTTCTCGTCCGGGTTGCCCTCGGCATCGACCAGTCCGGTCTCCTCACCCATGGTGGTCTTGCCACCGGCGAGCAGGTACGGGGCCTTGGCGGCGCCGTGGTCGCGCAGCGCCATCATCATGAGCTTGGGGCTGAGCGGCTTGCCGGTGTTCCAGGCGGGGCACTGCTCCTGGCAGCGGCCACACTCGGTGCAGGTGGAGAAGTCCAGCCAGCCCTTCCAGGAGAAGTCCTCGATGGCGCCCGCACCCAGGGTGGGCTCGAAGTTCTCGTCGGCCTCGGTGAGCTCCTCGATCTTCTCCATGGTCAGCGCCTGGCCGTCCATGGTCATGGGCTTGAGGGCGCCCAGCGCGGTGCGGCCATCGGCCTCGCGCTTGAAGTAGATGTTGAAGAACGCGGCGAAGCGGTGCCAGGCCACGCCCCACGTGATGTTGCGGCCCACCACGTACAGCCAGATCATGCCGGTGAGGAGCTTGACCAGCGCGAAGACCGAGACCATGAGCTCGTTGGCCGGCAGGATGGTGGAGATGGGGCCGGTGACGAAGTCGGTGGCCCAGTGGAAGTGGTGGCCGTCCGCGGCCTGCAGCGAGAGCTTGCCGGCCTTGACGAACATCATGCCCAGGCCCTCGAGGAGGACGACGGCTTCCACGAAGTAGGCGGCCTTGCGGTCGGATCCCACAAAGCGGTTGAGACCGCGACGCATGTTGATCTGGCGGATGATGATCAGCGCCGTGATGCCGACGACCGTGCCCAGGCCCAGGAGCTCGTCGACGAGGTGGTACCACGCCTGATCGGACACCCACGGCCAGCCGCCGCGCGGGTTGAACGTCTGGATGTACGCCTCGAACCAGACAAAGGAGCCCAGCATGAAGCCCACCATGACGAGCCAGTGGAAGGCGCCCACGGACTTCTTCCTGGCCATCCGCGTGTGCGCGGCCACTTCGACGAGGACGTTCTTCGACCGCGCGAGGACCGGACCGAAGCGGTTGAAGCCGTCCTTCTGGCCCAACATGATGCTCCGCACCATGGTGCTGACGCCGAGGATGAAGGAGGCCCAGCAGAAGAGGCTGAGCAGGACACCGATCGTCCCCAGAGTGATGGTCACGGGTGACATGGTTCGTGGCCTTTCGTAGCTTTTCTCGTCGCACGAGCACTCAGAAAGACCTGGGGGTGCCCCTCGACGGACTTGTGGTTAAAGGTAAGCCACGCGGGCCCCGTTCCACGAGTTGAGGTCGCCCTTACTCGGCGCTCTCTCCTCGGGTACGGGGCCCGCGGTTTCTGATCGGTTCAGCTGGTGCGCAGGCTCAGTCCCGGGTGCGCGGCCAGCACGTCGGAGATCGGGACGGCCGACAGGCGCGGGGTGAACCGGCCCGCCTCCGCCACCGCGGCGGCGTTGGCGCAGGTGCCGGTGTCGGCGACGTTGGACGCGCTCGAGATCCCGAGGGCCTTGTCGCCCGAGAACACCACACCGCCGCTGTCACCGGGCAGGGCGCACAGGTCCACCGTGAAGGCGTTGGCGATGGTCCGTGACCCGGCCACATCGATCTGGGCGCCGACGTCCGAGATGGTGCCGCACGAGAAGCCGGTGCGGAACCCGCTCTTGCAGGCCTTCTGTCCGACGACGGGGTCGGCCGTCCCGGTGATCGCCTGCGTGGTGTCGGGGCCCGTCCCGACCAGGTTGGTGCGGAAGCGGTCGGCGAAACCGGGGTCGACGGCGACGAGGGCCGTGTCGATCAGGTCCTTGCTGGTCCGCGTCATGGTGCCGAACTCCACGCCGTCGGCCAGTGCGGCGCGGGTGCCGTCGGCGCCGGCGCAGTGCGCGGCGGTGATGACGACAGTCGTGCCCCCGAGCTCGCCGTTGAAGCCGGTGGAGCACTCGAGGAGCCCGCCGGGGACGGGGACCTGGTAGGCGGTTCCGCCCACGACGGGTCCGGCCGGGGCGACCTGGGCACGGCGCTGGTCGGCGGGGACCGGGGTCACGGGGTTGGGGACCGTCTCGTTCATCCCGTCGATGACCGAGCCGGTGCCCGGCGTCAGGCCGGCCAGCAGGTCGATGATGGTGCGCATGGGCCCCTCGGGGATGATCCCGGCCTCGCCCAGCAGCGCGAGGCTGCCGAGCGAACCCGAGTCGCCGCCGGCCGGGGAGAGCGCCTGCGCGCCCGGCTGGGCTCCGGCTTCGGCGCCCGCGCGGGTGGTGGCGGGTTCGAGTCCGTCCATGGTCGGCTCGCCGTCGGACTGGGTGCCGCCGCCCTCGCTGCCGAACGGTGCGGTGTCCCAGGCGGGGTCGGGGGCCTCGATCATGTCGACGACGGCGAGGTCCTTCAGTCGCGCGGTGAGGTTCCCCAGCTGGGCGGCCTCACCGCCGCGGGTGGTGACGACGACCTCGTTCCGGGTGGGGTCGACCCGCACTCCGGTGACGAGTGCGCGCATTTCCTCGGGGAGGCCTTCGACGATCGTTCCCACCTGACGCTCGCGCGCGGAGAGCTCATCTGTGGTGAGCGCCACGTCCCGGACCGTGAAACCGGCATCGGCGGCCTCGGAGCGCAACTGGTCCCCGGCCTCCCCGGCGACGACACCGACCAGGCCAGTGCCCTTCTCGTCCAACCAGACGCCGCCGAACGAGTCGCGGAACTCCTGCGCCCAGCGGGGACTGACCGCGGCGAGTCGCTCGCCGATCCCGGCCTGCGCGAGGAACTGCTCGGGGGTCAGGCCCAGATCGCGGTGCAGGGCCTCGATCAGGGACGTCAGCTGCGGCGCGAGTGCGTCGGCGAGGGTGGGGAGCACCTGCGCGGCGGCCGGCGCAGGCGATACGGGGGCCGGGGAGGGTGCCGCGCCGGCGGGCGCCGCTGTGACGACCAGGGCCGCGGCGGCGGCGAGGGCGGCGAACTTCGAGCTGGTACGCATGAGGGCCTTCCGTGATGCACGGTGGGACGACGGAGGTCGACCGGTCTGGGCCCAGATTACGGAGATGTGATTCCTGAGTCCAGTGTGACACGTGTTATTCGTGTGATCTGAGTGAATTCATTCGGCTGTTTTGCGCCGGTGCTGAATCGGAGTTTGGTCCGTACTGGCGCTAGGCTGCCTCTTCGGCAAAGGCGTTCGCGTCATCACCAAAGACTTTTCGACCGGAGGTCCCATGTCCGACGCTGACGTCGCACTGCATGACGCGCTCGACACCGTGGTGCGACGCAATCCCGGGCAGCACCTCTTCCGGCAGGCCGTGCACGAGGTCCTCGAATCGCTCGTCCCGGTGATCAAACAGCACCCGGAGTACGTCGAGGGCGGGATCCTCAAGCGGATCATCGAGCCCGAGCGCGTGATCTCGTTCCGCGTCCCCTGGGTCGACGACGCCGGGGTCATCCAGGTCCAGCGCGGCTACCGTGTGCAGTTCAGCTCGGACCTCGGCCCCTACAAGGGCGGCCTGCGCTTCCACAAGTCCGTGGACGAGGACACGCTCAAGTTCCTGGGGTTCGAGCAGGTCTTCAAGAACGCACTCACCGGCCTCGGCCTCGGCGGCGGCAAGGGCGGCTCGGACTTCGACCCGCACGGTAAGAGCGACGCCGAGGTCATGCGCTTCTGTCAGTCGTTCATGGCCGAGCTGGCCCACTACATCGGCGCCGACCTCGACGTGCCGGCCGGCGACATCGGCGTGGGTGGCCGCGAGATCGGCTACTTGTACGGCCAGTACCGCAAGGTGACGGGCCGGAACGAAGCCGGGGTCATCACCGGCAAGGGCGTCGGATACGGCGGTTCCTGGGCGCGGACCGAGGCCACCGGCTACGGCCTGGTCTACTTCGTCCGCGAGATGCTGCGCGACACCGACTTCAGTTTCGAGGGCTCCCGCGTGGTGGTCTCCGGCTCCGGCAACGTGGCCCTCTACGCCGCCAAGAAGGCCGCACAGCTGGGCGCCAGTGTCGTCGCGTGCTCGGACAGCTCCGGCTACGTGCTCGACGAGGACGGGCTCGACCTGGACCTGCTCTCCGACATCAAGGATGTCCGCCGCGAGCGGCTCTCCGCCTACGCCGCCGAGCGCGGGAACTGCACGTTCGTCGAGGGGCGTCCGGTGTGGGAGGTCGAGTGCGACATCGCGCTGCCGTGCGCGACCCAGAACGAGCTCGACGGCGACTCCGCCCGCATGCTCGCCGACAGCGGCTGCCGGTTGATTGCCGAGGGCGCCAACATGCCGTGTACCGAGGAGGCCATCCAGGTCATCCAGGAGCGGGGCATCCTCTTCGGGCCGGCCAAGGCCGCCAACGCCGGCGGCGTGGCCACCAGCGGGCTGGAGATGCGGCAGAACGCCGGTCGCCTCCAGTGGGACTTCGAGCGGGTCGACTCCGAGCTCGACCGCATCATGACCAACATCTACGCCACGACCTCCGCGACCGCCGAGGAGTACGGCTCTCCCGGCGACCTCATCGCGGGCGCCAACATCGCGGGCTTCCGTCGGGTCGCCGATGCCATGCTGGCCCAGGGTGTCATCTGATCCGTCTTTCCCCGTCGCCAAGAGCGTTCCGCACGCATCGCCCGAGGGTGGTCTCCAGTAGCCAGCGCAACACCCTGACTGATCGGGGTGTGTGGTGCCGAAAGAGCTGGACTGGAGACTGCGGGCGGGTCTGTGTCGCTCGCTGCTGGAGGGAAGTACCGGGCGTGAAGCCGCGGCGCAGTGGGGTGTCAGCGTGGCTACGGCGTGGAGGTGGGCCAAGCTCGCTGGCATGACGTTTGAAGTGGGCCGGCACGGTGGCGTGGGCGTGGTTGTCGAGACGGCCGAGGCCCGGCGGCCGTTGAGCGGGCTGGCGAGCTATCGCCGGTTGAGCCTGTTCGATCGGGTCTATATCCAGGCCATGTGTGACCTGCCGATCCCGGCGGGGATCAGGGCGATCGCCCGGGGTCTGGGGGTGGCCGCCTCGACGGTCTGCC
>NZ_JAWLRW010000024.1:0-8872 GCF_033142235.1 Rhodococcus sp. IEGM 1408 | reverse complement strand
CATCGACTACGACGACAAGTCGGCCACTGTTCCGATCGCCACCGGAGACCAGGACCTCACCTGCCTGACCACCATGAGACTCACCTGACAACCCCCCTCCCCGCATCAACAACCCCCCGCCGGGTCGCGGCCACCGACCGGCAGGGAAGGCGGTGCGTCCCGCATGGACCACAGCACCGCCAGTCAGAGGTAGCGGCAGATCGTCTCGGCTTGGCAGGTCGCAGGGTCCACTGTGCGGCTGGCGGACTGGAGCTGGGCGACTGCCTGACGCAGCTGCAAGAGATCGGCTATCTGCTGGTCGATCTCGTCCAGTCGAGTCACCAGGAGCGTGTCGACGTGAGCGCAAGGTGCCTGTCCGTCATCGCGAATCCGGAGGATCTCACCGATGCGGGCAAGCGATAGTCCCGCGCTCTGGCCCCGCCGGATGAAATCGAGCCGGGAGATCACGTGCTCGGGGTAGTCACGGTAGCCGTTGAGGGTTCGTTGTGGGGGCGGGAGCAGGCCCACGGATTCGTAGTAGCGAAGGGTTTTCGGAGTGGTGCCCGCCGTGGCAGCCAGTTCGCCGATCCTCATTGGAATTACCGCTCCTTCGAGACCGCCTGGGTTGACCTTCCAGTGCGCTGGAAGGTCCATCCTAATGAGCGAAGAAAGAGAGGGGCCATCTGATGGAACCGGGTTTCGAATTCGATTTGGCGGTGGTGGGCTCCGGCGGGGCAGCCATGGCGGCCGCTATCACCGCTCGCCAGGCCGGCAGGACGGTGCTGGTGATCGAGCACGGCACCATCGGCGGCACCTGCGTGAACATCGGGTGCGTCCCGTCCAAGGCGCTGCTGGCCGCTGCCGGCACCCGCCAGGTCGCACTGACCAATCCCTTCCCCGGGGTCCCCACCCTCGCCCGGGGCGTTGATCTGGGAGCGCTGGTCAAGCAGAAGGACCAGCTGGTCACTCGACTGCGAGAGACCAAGTACGCCGACGTCGCGAACGCCCATGGCTTCGAGATCCGCCGTGGGGAGGCTTCCTTCCTCGATCCCGACACTCTGGTGATGGATGGGGATCCGGTGGCGGCCGGTTCGGTGGTACTGGCCACCGGAGCAGAACCGGCACTACCGAAGGAGGTGACCGGGCTGGACGAGGTGGAGCATCTGACCTCGACCACCGCCATGGAATTAACTGAACTGCCCGACTCCATGATCGTCATTGGCGGTGGCTACGTCGGTATCGAACAGGCCCAACTCTTCGCCCATCTGGGCACCCGGGTGACCATCATCGGCAGGATCACCCCTGCTGCCGAGCCGGAGATGGTCGCCATCCTTCGCCAGGCCCTGGCTCAGGACGGGATCACGGTGATCGAGGAGCACGCCACCTCTGTCGACCGGCAGAACGCACAGGTCACAGTCCGTACCGCTTCGGGCCGCAGCCACTGCGCAGAACGGCTACTAGTGGCCACCGGGCGTCGCCCGTCCACAGACCGCCTCAACCTGCCAGCCGCAGGAATCGCCACCGACCCGGACGGATTCATCCTCGTCGACGAGCATCAGCGCACCACCAACCGGCGCGTCTTCGCCGCCGGTGACGCCACCTCGGCACCCCAGTTCGTCTACGTCGCTGCTGCCACCGGGAAAGCCGCCGCGGCCAACGCCCTTCGCACCGATCCGCAGGGCCCAGGCGAGGTCGTCGACTACACCGGACTGCCAGCGGTGATCTTCTCCCGCCCCCACCTGGCCACCGCCGGGCTCACCGAGGCCGCAGCCCGGGCCGCCGGGCACCGCTGCCAATCCCGGGTGATGAGCTTCGAGGACCTGCCGCGCGCCTTAGTCGACCAGGACACCCGCGGGGCGATCAAGATGGTCGCCGAAACAGAAACCGGAAGAATCCTCGGACTCAGCGCAATCGGAGACCACGCCGGAGAAGTCATGCTCGCGGCGACTTACGCCATCACAGCCGGGATGACCACCCGCCAGATTGCCGACACCTGGGCCCCCTATTTGACCGTCTCCGAAGCTCTGCGCCTGGTCGCAGGCACCTTCCACACCGAACTGCCCACCTCCTGCTGCGTCTGACCACCGCCTCGCGTGGCGGGATTAATGGCTCTTCGCATCTGAGCGTGGGTGAGGACGACACGCCGGTGAGGCGGTAGGGAGACGAGAGGGTCGAGGCCCTGAAGGATTGGAAGTACCACTACATCCGATCCTGAAAGGGCCTCGACCCATGTCTGAGCCTATCGGGTGCTGCCGGTCTGCCACCGGAACCGCACCTGCGCCCCGTTGTGTCCGCTGCGATCTTCTCGTCGGGCTCGACGACGTGTACGTCCTTGATGCGCGTCTGCGTGGCGAGCACCTGGAGGTGACCGTCGAATCCGAGCCGGGACCGGTCGGATGCCCGGACTGCGGCGCCGCCGGGGTGGGGCATGGACGGCAGGTGGTGCGTCTGGTCGACATCCCCGCGTTCGGCCGCCCCGTCACGATCATCTGGCGCAAACGCCGCTTCGTCTGCCCAGGCGGGGCGTGCGAACGTGTGACGTTCGTGGAGAACCTGCCTGGGCTTGCCTCGCCGCGGCATGCCACCACGGCCCGCGTCGTGGAGTGGGCAGTGGGACAGCTGCGCCGGGAGCACGCCACCGTCAGCGGACTGGCTCGTCAGCTCGGTACCGCGTGGCACACGGTGTGGACGCCGGTCAAGGCTGCATTGGAGGCGTTGGCCGATGATCCGGCCCGCTTCGACGGCGTCCGCACCCTCGGCGTCGATGAACACATCTGGCACCATGTCTCCCGACGTAAGCGCGGCCCCAAGGAACTGACCGGGATGGTCGACCTCACCCGCGACGGGGACGGCAAAGTACAGGCCAGGCTGCTCGACCTCGTGCCAGGCCGCTCCGGGGTGGTGTTCGCAGACTGGCTCACCGCGCGGGGCAAGGGTTTCACCAGCGGCGTCGAGATCGCCGCGTTGGATCCGTTCCACGGCTACAAGCGAGCGATCGATGACGAACTCGAGGATGCCACCGCTGTTCTCGACGCTTTCCACGTGGTCAAGCTCGCCCTTGGCGCCGTGGACGAGGTCCGCCGGAGGTTGCAGCAGCAGATCTGCGGTCACCGCGGACGTAAAGGCGACCCGCTCTACGGGATCCGCACCATCATCCGCTGCGACCCCGACAGGCTCACCGAGCGCCAGTGGCGGCGGTTCGACGAGGCCCTGGCCGCCGACCCCCGACACGAGGAACTGTTCATCGCCTGGCAAGTCGCCCACGAACTCCGACAGGCCTACCACCACAAAGACCTGCCAGCCGGGCGCAGCGCTGCGGAGAAGGTACTCGCGACCTTGCCATCCTGCCCGATCCCGGAAATCGCCCGACTAGGACGAACGCTCCGCAAGTGGAAGGCCGCCTTCCTCGCGTACTGGACCACCGGCCGCTCCAACAACGGAGGAACCGAAGCGATCAATGGCCTCATCGAACTCCACCGGCGCCTGGCCCGCGGCTACCGCAACCGCGACAACTATCGCCTGCGGATGCTCCTCATCGCCGGCGGGCTACGGACCTGTCCCGATGCCGGTCCCGCAGACCAGGATCCCGCGATCGGCCTTCCCGTCGCGGACGGCCTGTGCCGCCAGGAACGACACCTGCGGGTAGGTGATGTCCGCACTCGACAGGTCAACGACCGCACTGACCCGGTCGTCAGCCTCAAGCTGCGCCTTCAGCTCGTCCTTCAGGATCGCGCCGTTGCCCGGCGCACCGATCACAATTCTCATTTGTCTGGTTCCTCTCCGACGATTCCTGCATGTTCAGTCTTCTTGGTGGGGCTGCGATTCACGGTTCGATAACGACCTTGCCGGTCGTGTGGCCGGACTCGACGGCGGCGATGGCCTGCTGGGCGTCGTCGAGGCTGTAGCGCGCTGTGACTGTGGGATCCACGAGTCCGTACTGGATGACTCCGGTGATCTTCTCCAGAGCCTCCTCCGTGCGCTCGACTACTGCCCCGCCGAGCTCGCGAGCTGTGTCGGGGTCCGCTGTGGTCAGGACGTGCGACGGGTCCTTCGCCAGGGGCGCGACGGCTCGGAGGGCGTCACCTCCGACGAGGTCGACGACCAGGTCCACGCCGTCGGGGGCCGCCGCGGCGACCCGGTCCGCAACCCCCTCGCCGGACTCGACGAAGATGGCGCCCGACGATTCGACGAGGTCCTTCTTCGACTTGCTCGCGACGCCCAGGACGGTGAACTTGTGGACCTTGCCCACCTGCGCGGCCATCCGGCCGACCCCGCCGCCGGCTCCGAGGATCAGGAGGGTTTGTCCGGCCTCGAGTTCGATCTGGTGAGTGACGTCGTAGGCGGTGGCGCCGGCCACCGGAATCGTGGCCGCGTCCGCAAACGAGATCTCCTCGGGCTTGGCGACCGTCTTGTCGGCCCGCAGCACGGTGTGTTCGGCGAAGGCGCCGTGGCCGGGGGCCACTTCGCCGAGGACCTCGTCGTCTATGGCGAAGTCCTCCACTCCCGCGCCGATCGCAGTGACGACGCCGGAGGCCTCCCGCCCCATCGGGGCGGGTAGCGGCCACTGGCGGCCGAGGAACCCTTGCCGGATCTTCCAGTCGACGGGGTTGACGCCGGCTGCGACGACCCGGATGGCGATCTGGCCGGCAGCCGGTTCCGGTGCCGGGCGGTCGATCAGCTCCTGCTGCTCGGGGCCGCCGAAATCGTTGAAGACGAGAACTCTGGACATGGTGACAACAGCTTCTTTCATGTGCGGATACTCGGGAAAAATAGACGACGTACTGCGCGACAGCGGTCCGGCGAGGCCGACTGGTGGCCGGCCTCCCCGAGCGGCAGGATCAGGCCTTGGGGGGCTCGTCCTCGCCGGCAGCCTCGGCAGCGTCGGCCTCGTCCTTGGTGGTGTAAGCGCTGTCGGCGGCGTGCTCCGGCGGGCTGTAGATGGTGTAGAGCACAAGGGGTTCGTCGCCGGTGTTACGGAAGTTGTGTCGGGCGCCCGCGGCTACCGCGCACTGGTCGCCGGACTCCACCACGTGGGTGTGGCCCTGCAGGTCGGCTTCGCCGGTGCCGGAGACGAAGGTGAGGATCTGGTCGGTGTTCTCGTGGACCTCGTCCCCGATCTCACCGCCGACCGGGATGGTCATCAGAACGATCTGGGCGTACTTGCCGGTCCACAGGACCTTGCGGAAGTCCGGGTTCGCCCGGGCCACGTCCTCGATCGTGAAGTGCTCGACGTTGCCTTCGATGGAGAAATCCTGCTTGCTCATTTCCTGCTCCTTGCCTGGTGGGATTGGTCAGCCATTCTGGGTGAACGGCCCGTAGTGGGTGGATAGAGATCGGGGGCCGAGCGGGCGCCCGGGGCGGATTCACGCGGTGCCCCGGGCGCCCGGCCGGCTTCAGGCCGGGATCTTCTCTCTGTCGGACTGCGCGCGAACCCGCTCGCTCTTGGGCATCGCGGTGGAGCCTTGGGTGTTTCGCATGAGCCTCATGGCGTTGAGGATCACGATGAGCACCGAGCCCTCGTGGACCAACATGCCGATGGACATGGTCACCCCGCCAAAGAAGACGCCTGCCAGGAGAACGACCACGGTGAGCAGGGCGATGGCGATGTTCTGCCGCATGACGGCCACCGTGCGCTTGGCCAGACCGATCGCCTCCGGGAGTTTGAGCAGGTTGTCGCCCATGAGGGCGATGTCCGCGGTCTCCACTGCTACGGCCGACCCTGCTGCACCCATCGCGACGCCGATGTTCGCGGTGGCCAGCGCGGGGGCGTCGTTCACGCCGTCGCCGACCATGGCCACGGTGTGACCCTCGCGCTGCAGCTTTGATACCGCGTCGAGCTTGTCCTCGGGGAGGAGGCCGGCGTGGATCTCGTCGATCCCGGTCGCCTTGCCGATCGCCTCGGCCACCAGGCGGGTGTCGCCGGTGAGCATGACGACCTTCTCGACGCCGGCGTCGTGCAAGCGCCGCACCATCTCCGGCGCATCCTCGCGGACCCGGTCTGCCACGGCGATCACGCCGATGACCGCGTTGTCCACGGCCACGATCATCGGGGTCTTACCCGCCGCGGCGAGTTTCCTCGCCGCGGCCGCGGCGTCCACGTCATCGGTGACGCCGTACTGCTCCAACAGCGGCGCGTTACCGATGAGAACCCTCCGGCCTTCGATGTCGGACACGATGCCCTTACCCGGCACCGGGGTGACAGCGCCCGGAATGCCCTCGGGCGCCACACCTTCGGTGCGAGCGGAGTCGAGGATCGGTCGGGCGAGCGGGTGCTCGGATCCGGCCTCGGCGGCCGCGGCCCACCGCAGCACGTCAGTGCGGTCGAACTCCGGGGCCAACACGATGATGTCGGTCAGCTGCGGGCGGCCCTCGGTGAGGGTGCCGGTCTTGTCGACGGCGACCGCCGAGATCTTCGCGGAGGTTTCGAGGAACTCTCCACCCTTGATCAGGATGCCGTTACGGGCGGAACGACCGATTCCGGAGACGATCGCGACCGGGATCGAGATGACCAGCGCGCCGGGGCAGCCGATGACCAACAGGGTCAGCGCCAGCACGATGTCGCCGGAGATCAGACCGGCCACCAGCGCCAGGACCATGACGGCCGGGGTGTACCAGACGGAGAACCGGTCGATGAACGCCTGGGTCCTGGCCTTGGCGTCCTGTGCCTCCTCCACGCGGTGGATGATGCGCGCCAGGGTGGTATCGGCGCCGATGCCGGTGGCGAGCACCTGCAGGAAGCCGCCGCGGGAGACGGTGCCGGCGAAAACCTGATCTGACTTGGCCTTGTCCACCGGCATGGACTCGCCGGTGATGGACGCCTCGTCGATCGCGCCGGTGCCGGCCACGACCTGGCCGTCCACCGGCACCTTGGCGCCGTTCTTCACCAGGACGATCTCGCCCATCCGCACTTCGGCAGCGGAAACTTCCTGCTGTTCGCCGTCACGCATGACGATGGCGGAGTCTGGGGCCACGGCCACAAGTTCCGCCAGGGCGGAGCGGGTCTTGTTGATGGTCGCCGCCTCGAGTGCGTGACCGATGGCGAACAGGAACGTCACCGCCGCGGCTTCCCAGAAGTTGCCGATGATGATGGCGCCGATCGCCGCGATCGACACGAGGAGGTCAATGGCGATGTGCTTGACAAGGAGTGCGCGGATCGCCGCGACGGCGATGCCGTAGCCGGCCACGATCGCCGCAGCGAGCATGAACGCATTGGCCAGTGTGAATTCAGCCGACGTGGTGGCGTGTTCGCCGGCATCGACCCACCACTGGGAACTGATCGCCGGATTGAGCGCATCGCTCAACACATGCTCGAGCAGCAAGGAAATGACAATGAGCACACCGGCACTAGTCGGGACCGACCATTTGCCGTAAACCCATCGGCGGAAACCGTTCATGACGTTGTGTCCTTTCAGGACATGAAAAGTCGGTGTGGTCGCCCACGAACTCCGGAAGACGAGAGGACTCGTCCGGGGTGGGCGGCCCGAGGGGTCAGAACGCCGAAGGGCGGGCGGTATAGCCGGCCTTGGCGATGGCGGCGACGATGTCGTCGACACTGGTGACGTCCGGGTCGTGGTCGACCTCGATACGCGCGGAGGCGAAGTGGACCTCCACCTTCTCGACCCCCTTGAGTCGACCCACCCGCTTCTCGATCTTCGACACACACGACGGGCAGGAAAAGCCCTCGGCGCGAAGAAGGGTGTGAGTGGTGGTGGAAGTACTCATGGTGTGATCCTTTCTCTACTGAATTCCCGGTGCCGACCGTGCACTGATGTGTTCGATCGATAGCCTCAGTCTACGGACCACAAAATATTGTTCATTGATCCAAATCAATTTGCCGCGAGCCGCCTCGGCTGCGCGAGGCGGACATCGTCCTGGACACTCAGGGAGTCGTGTTCTTGCTGTTCCACTCCCTCGGAAATAGTGAATATCGAAGCCCCCGGACGCCTGCGGCCCGAAGATCACGCCAACCGGGCCGCACGCGACAAGACGGAAGTGAACGAATGAGTCAACCGCACGATCATCATCACCACGGCCACCGGCACGGATCCGGTGGCGACTCGGCCGGGCGCCTCGACGATAGGGGCGCGGCGGTAGCCGAGCATCATCACCCGGACGCGCCCCATGACACCACCGGCCACGACCAGGCGGGGCAGCATCACGCCGGACATGAAGACCACGGCGGTCATGCCGGGCACGCAGACCACGTCGGACAGTTCCGACGTCTTTTCTGGATCATGCTCGTCCTGGCGGTACCGGTGGTCGGCTTCAACGACATGTTCGCCCACCTCCTTGGCTACCACCTCATCGACGCCGGATGGGTGTGGTGGGTCTCCCCCATCCTGGGCACAGTGATCTACCTCTGGGGCGGCCGGCCGTTCCTGACCGGCGCTCTCTCCGAGGTCCGCGCTCGTCAACCCGGCATGATGCTGCTCATCGGCTTGGCGATCACGGTGGCGTTCATCGCCTCCTGGGGCGCTACCTTGCGCATCCTGGATCCTGAGCTGAACTTCTGGTGGGAACTGGCCCTGCTGGTAGTCATCATGCTGCTGGGCCACTGGATCGAGATGCGCTCCCTGGCGCAAACCACCTCTGCACTCGACTCCCTGGCGGCACTGCTACCCGATGAGGCCGAGAAGCTCGACGGCGACGACGTGGTCACAGTCGCACCAGCCGACCTGGCGGTCGGTGACGTCGTGATCGTCCGCCCCGGCGCTTCTGTGCCCGCCGACGGCAAGATTATCGACGGCTCGGCCAGCATGGACGAATCCATGGTCACCGGCGAGTCCAAGGCGGTCCGCCGTGAGATCGGCGAGCAAGTGGTCGCCGGCACGGTGGCCACCGACTCCGGCTTGCGCGTCGAGGTCTCCGCAATCGGTGACGACACAGCCCTGGC
>NZ_JAWLRW010000023.1:0-9928 GCF_033142235.1 Rhodococcus sp. IEGM 1408 | reverse complement strand
TTCCAGGCAACGATGCGCTGGGCGAACACGTCGACGATGAACGCCACGTAGGTGAAGCCGGCCCACGTTCGGACGTACGTATTATGCGCAGCTGCGCATAACACCTACATCCACACCTGGCAGGGATTCGTCTATCTGGCCACGGTGATCGACTGCTACTCCAAGAAGGTCGTGGGCTGGTCGACCGCCGATCACATGCGCACCGAGCTCGTCGAGACGGCGCTGAAGAACGCTGCCGCGACGACGGTGATTGAACAGCTGGCGGGACCGCGGCCGCGTCTATACCTCGGGCGACTACAGCAAGCTGGTCACGGATCTGGGGATGCGTTCCTCGATGGGCAGAACGGGCGTGTGCTGGGACAACGCGATGGCCGGATCGTTCTTCTCGGCATCGAAGAACGAACGCGTGCATCGGACCGTCTACGACACGAAGCCGCAGGTCAGGCCTGACGTCATCAGCTACATTGAGGGTTTCTACAACACCCGGCGACGTCATTCAGCGCTCGGCTACAAGCGGCCGAACGAGGTGCACTACGCTGACATCCAGCCGGCAACGGCAGCGTAGAGATCATCAACTCCGCTGTCCGAAATCAGCGCGGCAGGTCAAACTGAGATGACTTCAACGTCGAAGTGGTGTACTTGATGCTGTCAGAACGTGAGTCTAAGATACTCGTCTAGTGCCCACTCGTGCTCGTCGCAGCACGTGGAGCGCCTTGGCGTGAGGACTCCGCACCAACTGAGTATTTGGAGGCTTGGGGGCCACCGGATATTGCGTTTGGGGGCCAGCAGTATTGCCGTTGGGGGCCGGTGATCTTCTCTGTTGGGGCCACCGGCCCCCGCCGGGGTGGTTAGCTACTGGGTCGCGGCGAGGTGCTCACGCATGTTGTGGGTGCCGGTGTCGATCCAGATGGTGTTGTGGACGATACGGTCCATGACGGCGTCGGCGTGGACTCCGGAGCCGAGGCGCTGGTGCCAGTCCTTCTTGGGGTACTGCGTGCAGAAGACTGTCGACCCAGTGTCGTAGCGCCGCTCAAGGAGCTCGAGGAGCATCCTGCTGATCGTCTCGTCGGGGTGGTCGAGGAGCCATTCGTCGATCACCAGTAGGGAGAACGCGGCGTACTTCTTGAGGAACTTGTTCTGGCCCTGGGGTCTGTCTTTGGCCAAGGCCCACGCTTCTTCTAGGTCGGGCATCCGGATGTAGTGCGCCCGGATCCGGTGCTGGCAGGCTTGCTTGGCCAGGGCGCAGCCGAGGTAGGACTTGCCCGAGCCGGTGAAGCCTTGGAAGACGACGTTCTGCTGTCTCTGAATGAACGAACAGGTGGCGAGCTGCGCGAGTACGGCCCGGTCCAGACCACGCTCCTCGACCAGGTCCACCCGCCGGAGATCCGCGCCCGGGTAGCGCAGGTTGGCCCGGCGGATGAGTCCGTCGATCTTGGAGTGGTTGAAGCTCTCGTGGGCGTGGTCGACGACCAGCTGAAGGCGCTCGCCGAAGCTCATGCCGACCACGTGGTCGTCGTGTTGCGCTTCGAGCGCCTCGAGCAGTGACTGCGCGCCCATCTCGCGGAGCTTGCGCTTGGTTTCGCTATCGATGCTGCTCATCGGGCGCTCCTGGCGTAGTAGTCGGCGCCGCGGACGTACCCGCTGGCCTGCTCGGGCTCGGTCCGTGATGGCCCGAGGGCGGCGGTCTTGTCCTGGCCGGTGGCCAGGATGGGGTGGATATGCGCGTAGCGGGGTGAGCGCACCGGTCCGGTCAGCGCCAGGGCGCAGGCGGCTTCGACCCGCTCTGCCGAGAACCGCCGCGAAAGGCGCAGCACCGCCAGGGCGGCGTCCAGGCCTTGCTCGTCGACGGGCACGGATTCGAAGATCCGGTTGACCACGATCACCGCCGCTGGCCCCACCCGCTCGGCCCACGCCCGTACCCGGGGCGCATCCCACTGCTCGTACTGGCGGCCGGCCGGCAGGTCGGCGTCGTTGGTGCGGTACTGGCCTGCCGTCTGCTCGGGAAGCAGAAGGTGGCTGGAGATTCTCTCGGTGCCGCGGTAGATCTCCAGCGTGCGGGCGGTGATTCGCAGGTCGACCTTGGTGCCGATGTGCGCCAGCGGGGCCGAGTAGAAGTTGCGCTCGAACACCACGTGCCCATTGCGGCCGACCCGCCGGCCGTAGAGCCACCGGCTGATCTCGAACGCCACCGCCGGCAGCGGCGTCAGCAGCAACTGCTCCTCGGTGGCGAACACGCTCAGCCGGGAACCGGGGCGTTTCTGGAACGGCTCGCGGTTGTAGGCGTCCATTCGCTCCCCGATGGCCTCGGCCAGTTCGGGCACCGTGTGGAACTTCCGGTCCCGCAGGCCGGCGATCACCCAGGTCGCAACGTGCGCGACGGTGTTCTCGGTGCTCGCCTTGTCTTTCGGCCGCCGTATACGCCCTGGTAGGACCGCTGCCGAGTAGTGGGCGGCCATCTCCCGGTAGGCGTCATTCAGGACGATCTCCCCGTCGCGGGGATGCTTGATCACGCCGGTCTTGAGGTTGTCGCACACGATCCGCGGCACCGACCCGCCGAAGGCTTCGAACATCGCTACGTGCGCCCGCAGCCACGCGTCCTGCTGCATGTCGATGCTGGGCCAGACGAACGCGTACCTGCTGAACGGCAGGCACGCCACGAACAGGTACACCTTCGTCACCGCCCCAGTGACCGGGTCGGTCAGCTCCATCGTGGGGCCGGACCAGTCGACCTCGACAGTCTGGCCGGCCTTGTGCCCGACGCGGGAGGCGGCGCCGGTGACCATCACGTGTCGCTGGTAGGTCTTGCACCATCGGTCATAGCCCATCGCCGGCGCTCTCGTGGTGGCGCAGCGGTCGGTGTACTCGCCGTGCAGCAGCTTGAGCGTGACCCCGACCCGGGCCATCTCGCGGTGGACCTGTTCCCAGTCCGGCTGGGCGAACACGCTCTCGTGCTCCCCGCGGCCTGGGAACAAGCGGGCGTACACCTGCTCATCGGTGAGCTCGACGACGTCGTCCCAGCTCGTCTCGGTCGCATCGGCGGCCTCCAGGACCGCCGCGATGCTTTTGCGGGACATGCCCTGCGAGGCGGCGATCGCCCTGCCTGACAGGCCTTCGGCGCGAAGCTGCAACACGAGCTTCGCCCTAATCTTCCGTACCATCACGGATTGCTCCTTCCGCCGCGTGCCCTATACACGCGGCGGAAGGAGCCTAAGAGCAGGTGGCCCCCACGGGCGCTACTGCTGGCCCCCAAGCGCAATAACTCGTCAAACGACGAACGGCCCCCGGAGGCAATACCGGTGGACCCCAGTAAGACGAATATTCACCAACCGCAGTATTCCAACGAAATGCCACCCTTGATGGAATCCCAATAGCGTCGGACCCCTGCGATCATCGATAACATTAGAAAATACTAACACCTTAACGTCCATCGACTAACACCGACTACCGCTACGGGTGGGTTGCGGACGACTAGGTGTGACGTCTAAGAGGTTGCCCGTTCAAGTGAGTGGTGACCGGGCCCGCTCCCAATCGAGTGGTCTCGAGGGTGAGCCTAGAGCTGCAGCCCCTGCAGCAGAGGCGCTTTACGTGCGTCGGTCGAGTCGCGATGCTGGACATAGGCCCATCCATTGCTTATTGTGCGCTAAAACGCTCGAACTTGCCGTTGGATTGTGACCGGTAAGGGTCGGGTGCGCTTGTGCTGGCCGGGCCGATGGCCAACGGGCACGCAGGGTCCGGGCCCACGTCTTCGCTACTTGGGCACCGATGAATTTTTTGGAGCACCACACCGAAATGACCGTGATCAGGCTAAATTCGCTAAGACGGCTCAATGCGGTCACCGCACAAGACCAAATCGACCACTCGGGACTCTACCTTTTGTAGGAAGTGGGAGTTCACCTACAGGGCATCTCCGAAGTAGCTCAAACAATTCCAACTGCACAAAAAGACCAAGCTGAGCCTCCAATAGCATCCGTACGTGGGTCTAGACGCCGTCCTCCACCGTCAACGCAGCGCGCGAGAATCAGCCGATAGCTCGCGCTTCGGGGCCCATTCAAAAAGCCACCCCACGACGCTGTAGCGACGAAGCCGGACCAAGATGAAACCCAGGGCCAAGGCGACCACAGACGTCACGACGAACAGCAGCCAAGGCGACGTAACCCCAACCAGTCGGGTAAGCGCGTGGAAAGCCAATGTAATGACCAAGTAGTGCGACACGTAATAGACGATGGACTGTCGACCTACCGCTGCCAGCCCGACTCCAATTAAGGTGGGAGCCACGAACTGCATCAGAGGGCGAAGGGCGAACACGGCGGCGAGGATGCCGACCGCCCACCAAGAGTCGTATCGCAGGTCATCCCCGGTGGCTGCGCTAAAGAGAACGGGGACAGCTGCTATCGCGCAAATTGCCACAACCCAGGGGCGGGAAACCAGGCCTTTCAATTGATCCCAGTGCCTCGCAACGAAGTCGCCGGCCATGAAGAACGCCCACAGAAACAGGAATCGCTCCCATTGCCCATCTGAAAAGGCGGCTCCCACCAGTGCTAGCGGTATCGTGGCCAATCGGACCCGCGGCAAACCGGCGAAGGGAAGAGCCAGGACGTAGAACACCACCAAGTAAGCGAGGTACCAGTGGTAGGTGGGCGGAGCGTAAAATACCCGCCCGAAGTGGCCGAGACCGACCACCTCCTCCCTCGCCGAAGACGCCGCGACCAACACCGCCAGGTTGGCGAAAGACCAAACGAAATACGGCCAGGCGATCTTTCCAAACTTGCCCTTCAGGTAAATATTGGCTGGTTTGGCCAGGGAGATCGGGAGGAGGATGCCCGACAGAAACATCAAGATCGGCATCCTGAACGGGCCGATTGTGTCATTGATCGTGGTAATGACACCGAGGCGGGTGTCAAGACCGAGGCTCACTTGCAAATCGGCGTGGTAAAGGACCACCGCGAGAATCGCGAGCCCTCGTAGAACGTCGACCCAGGCGAGCCTGGCCACACCCCTGTCTGGTTCAGCCGTTCCTCTGGTTATCAGCACGAGTGCAGACAATACGCACATTTCACCGAGAACGACTGCTACCCATTGGCTTTCGGGGGGACCACCAACCCCGGTTCCGCCCCTTGATCCCGTAGATGCCAGGAACCCGAGTGAAAACACCCCTGCGCAACCCAACCCCGACACAGCCTCAGATCCGTCTCCGGTCCGAGCCAAGGAAACGACGATATGCTTTCTGAGCACTGCGGCTTTGGCGAGAAGTGCCAAGTCTGGCCACAAGACTGGCTGCTCGACTACCGTCCCCCTCCGAACCATCCGGGAAACCGCGCTCCAACTGGGCACGTAACGCATACCAGTCGGCCACACGAAGACGCCCTTCGAGGACACCGGAGGCTTGCGGCCCCAGTCATCCCCGCGGCATCGGGCCTCGCCTCGAACTGGCGGCTACCCCGCCGTTCGGTGCAGAAGTGGCATCGCTGGCCCTCTCGTTTCAGCGCCAACGCATGCCGTCTCACGGACTGCTACGGCGAGTTACGACGATTTCGGCTAGCCAAACCAGTCACCGGTGCGCAGAAGCAGGCTTTCCACAGTAGCGAGGATGATCAAACTCTCGCCTAGCGTCTACACAAGTGTCTATGCTAGGCCTCGTGAATGTTGAGGCATGAATTGACGGGCAAGACTCGCCAGCCGTCGCCCTCTGGAGCCCGAAGCGCGGAGATTATTGCGCTACCTGTTCACCTCGTGCCTCCAAGCAAAAATCTCAAAATTCACCGTCTAGACGACATACTGACTGCAGATTCGACAATCCGTCAACAGGACGAGGCCAGCTAGTTGCTGGAGGAAGCCCCAGCTGATCGGACCACGAACCACACCCCGGTTCGCGGCTTCAGTTCGAGAGTCAGGTAAGACCCTCATAGCGCAAGTTACTTCAGCGCGGCCGTCAAGACTTTCCTAGCTTGCTACGGACTGCACCAACGACCTGCTCAATTTCGCTGTCCATTAGTCCAAACCCGCTCGGCAAGGTAACCCCTCGCCGAAATAACGTCTCGGACGCGCCATTGACGAAAGCTCGGGAGTCTTTCCACACTGGCTGCAAGTGCATGGGTTTCCACAAGTGTCGCCCCTCGATGTCGCTCGCGTCAAGGTGAGCGACCATCTCGTTGGCGGTGACTCCGACTTCCGTTCCCAAATCTATGGCTGTAAGCCAGCAGTTCTCTGCAGTGCCATCTAGATCCTCAGCGGACCCCAGAAACCGTAGGCCATCGATATCCGCGAACGCGTCAACGTACATTCGGCGAATTGCTCGGCGACGGACGATGAAGTCGTCCAGCTTGGCCAACTGGGCACGTCCGATGGCCGCCAAAATGTTGGACATCCGGTAATTGAAACCGACTTCGGTGTGCTCGTACCACGGAGTTGGTTGCCGAGCCTGGGTGGACAGGTAACGCGCGCGATCAATCAGCTCAGCGTCGTCTGAGACCAGCATCCCACCCCCAGACGTGGTCATAATTTTGTTGCCGTTGAAAGAGAACGCGGCTGCGCGTCCGTAGGCGCCGGCGGCCTTCCCCTTGAACGTTGCCCCGAGGGACTCCGCGGCATCAGCCAACATCGGAACTCCTAGTTCGGCCAACCCAGACTCGAGTACGTCGTACTCCACGCAGCGACCAAAGAGGTCCACAGGGAGCGCAGCGACGACGTCTCGACCTTCGCTCTGTAGTACTCGGATCGTTTCCAGCATCAGTTCCGCGTCGACGTTCCCGTCAGACTCCCGCGAGTCCACAAACACAGCCTCAGCGCCCGTGTAGGCAACTGCGTTCGCGGTGGCAGCGAAGGTCATCGATGATAGGACGACGCACACCCCCGGCTGTGCACCCAGCTCCAGCAGCGCAAGGTGCAGGGCAGCGGTACCCGACGACAGCGCCAGTGCGTGCCGCCGACCGGTCCGTTCACAAATTTCTGCTTCGAACGCGTCCACCTCTGGGCCCAGTGGAGTGACCCAGCCGGACCGAATTGCTCTGATCAGGGCCTCCTCCTCCTCGGGACCGACGGTCGCCTTGGACATGAGGATGCGAGACACAGGGACGCACCTTTCGTAGGGGGGGACGTTGATGCAATGCTAGCCGCAGGACCCTAACCGTCTGACTATCGCTGGCCACGCGCACCCCCTGCATCGCCGAGGAGTTCAACTTATGCCGTACAGAGCAAAGCGTGCGTTCGACATCGCCATCGCGGTACCGCTGTTCGTTTTGACACTTCCAGTGCAAGCTATTGCCGCGCTAGGAATCCTGGCGACGATTGGCTCACCCGTCTTGTTCTCACAAACACGACCCGGTCTCGATGGGAGACCGTTCATGATGCGCAAGTTTCGTACGATGCACCCGATTAAACCTGACAGGGGCTGGATCGACGACGCGACCCGCATGACGCGTCTGGGATCGCTTCTTCGGGCTACCAGTATCGACGAGTTGCCAACAATTTGGAACATCGTCAACGGCGATATGAGCCTTGTTGGCCCCCGCCCTCTCCTCATGCGTTACTTGGAGCGCTTTTCGCCCGAGCAAGCCCGCCGAATGGAGGTGCCCCCCGGCTTGACGGGTCTCGCACAGGTATCGGGCCGCAATGCGCAAAGCTGGGACGAACGCTTCGCTTTCGATGTAGCGTACGTCGACAACTGTTCGCTTGGACTCGACATACGGATCCTTGCGCGTACCGCGTGGACAGTGCTCCGCCGGGAGGGAGTCTCCGCAGAAGGGGAAGCTACGATGCCGGAGTTCAGGGGTAGCGGCTTCTGACCGACAACGCTCACGCGGTGCTCCCACTATGCTCGGCCACATGCCAACTCCACTTGTGATTATCGGCGCGGGCGGCTTCGGCCGAGAAGTCCTCGATATTGTGCACGACCTCAACCGCCAGCTTGCCGATTCCGTGTCAGACCGTTTTGACTTCATCGGATTCATTGACGACGGTGAACCCGACATGGACCGGCTTTCCCGCATCGGCGCTCATTACATTGGGCCAAGCGCCAGCTTAAATGACCTCCCAGAGGGATGCGAATACTCGATTGGCATCGGATCCGGAGCCATCCGGCGAACGCTGGATGACGCTGCGACCGCTGCAGGACTCCAACCCGCGACCCTCGTCCACAGTTCGGCTACGTTCGGGGCCGATGTCCATATATCTCCCGGCGCAGTAGTCTGCGCGCATGTATCCGTCACCACGAACGTGTCAATTGGGCGGCACGCTCACATCAATCTGAATAGCACAATCGGGCATGATTCCGTCCTAGCCGATTTCTCGACGGTCAACCCGCTGTGCGCGATCTCTGGCGAGGTCACCGTGGGCGAGGAAGCGATGGTTGGTACAAACTCGGCGATTAATCAGGGGCTCACTATCGGCCGTGGGTCCATTATCGGATCTGGATCTGCGGTGACGAAGAACGTGGAGGACTACACGCTTGTCGCTGGGGTGCCAGCAGTCGTCAAGAAAATGCTTCCGCACTGAGAATTGCAATCATTGCTAGGGCGTGTCTCCCAGTAGGCGTACCCGGGTCAGGATCGAACAGAGCGTGACGGCGGCACGGTAAGTGATGGCGAGCTTGTCGTATCGGGTGGCCAGCGCTCGCCATTGCTTGGCCAGAGCGAAGGAACGCTCGACGACGTTTCGTGGCTCTTCGTATCTGAGTGTGGGGTCAGTTTCGTAGCCCACCGGCGATGAGGAGCATGCGCAGGCGGTAGTTGTCCCGGTTGCGGTATACGCAAGCCAGGCGCCGGTGGAGTTCGATTAGGCCGTTGATCGCTTCGGTTCCTCCGTTGTTGATCAGCCGGTGGTCCAGTACGCGGGAAATGCGTCCTTCCACTTGCGAAGAGTGCGGCCGAGGCGGGCGATCTCAGGGATCGGGCAGGACGGCAGGGTTGCGAGTACCTTCCCGCAGCGCTGCGCCCGGTCTGAAGGTCGGTGTGGTGGTAGGCCTGTCGGAGTTCGTGGGCGACTTGCCAGGCGATGAACAATTCCTCGTGCCTGGGGTCGGCGGCCAGTGCGTCATTGAACCGTCGCCACTGCCGCTCGGTCAGGCGTACCGGGTCGCAGCGGATGATGGCGCGGATTCCGTGGAGGGGGTCGCCTTTGCGTCCGCGGTGGCCGCAGATCTGCTGCTGCAACCTACGGCGGACCTCGTCCACGGCACCGAGGGCGAGCTTGACGACATGGAAAGCGTCGAGGACAGCGGTGGCGTCGTCGAGTTCGTCATCGACGGCCCGCTTGTAGCTGTGGAACGGATCGGACGCGGCGATCTCGACACTGAACCGCCCCAGGTTTTCCGCCGCTCCCTATGTGGGTTGCAGCTCTCGGTTGAGAGCGGCGTAGTAGCTCTGCTCGAACTCGACGGGCGGGACGTAGTCCAGGCTTGAGTGGAGCCGTTCATTGTTGTACCACTCGACCCATGCGGCGGTGGCGTACTCGACGTCGGAGATCGTCTTGTACGGCCCGTCGTGGAAGATGGACGAGCGGATGCACTCGGCCTTGTACAGTCCGTTGATTGTCTCCATGAGCGCGTTGTCGTAGGCGTCGCCGACGCTGCCGATCGACGGTTCGATCCCCTCGAGGGCGAGGCGTTCGGTGAACGCTACAGATGTATATTGACTGCCCGCATCGGAGTGGCTGATCAGCGATTTCGGTTCGACCGGGCGTCCCTCGCGGTCCCGTTGCCACAGCGCCATGCGCAGCGGCGTCATCACCAAGTCCGTGGCCATGGTCGTCGCTGCATTCCACGCCACGATGCGTTGGGCGAATACGTCGACGATGAACGCCACGTAGGTGAATCCGGCCCACGTTCGGACGTACGTATTATGCGCAGCTGCGCATAACACCTATTCGGCTCAGTCCGTGGTTATGTGCAGTCGGGTGCGCCCGGGCGTCTGAGTGGCCCGGGCTGACCTGGGTT
>NZ_JAWLRW010000022.1:0-15658 GCF_033142235.1 Rhodococcus sp. IEGM 1408 | reverse complement strand
CATCGACTACGACGACAAGTCGGCCACTGTTCCGATCGCCACCGGAGACCAGGACCTCACCTGCCTGACCACCATGAAACTCATCTGACAACCCACTGCCCGCATCAACACCCCCGCCGGGTCGCGGCCACCGACCGGCAGGGAAGGAGGTGCGTCACGCATGGACCACAGCACAGCCAGTCAGAGGTACGCACCGGTCGCCCAGCCCCACCGCTGAAGCTACGGCTGCCCGAATATCATTCAGTGATCACGTCAGGGCACGCACGAGTCGGAAAGCGGACAATCTGTTGAGTAAGAACCTGAAACTCTCGCTAGCGCTGATCACGGCTGCTCTGGTCGTCCTGGTTGTGGCCTTACTGGCTGCCGGGAACGATTCCGGCTCCGAGCAGGCACGTCCCGATGACAGTCCGGGCACCGGAGTGTTGGTGCGTGAGGACAGTCCCCGGCTATCTGACGGCGGTGACGCCGTCTTCGTTGAGTTCCTCGATTTCGAATGCGAAGCCTGCATCGCGCTCTATCCGACAATTGAGGACCTCCGAGAGAGGTACGGGGACCGGGTGACGTTCGTGGTGCGCCACATGCCCCTGCACGACAACTCTATGGCGGCGGCCTTGGCCGCCGAGGCCGCCGCCGAGCAAGGCCAGTTCGAGGCCATGTACCGCAAACTGTTTGACACACCCGAGCAGTGGGGCCACCAACAGACCCCGCAAATGGACACATTCTTCGGCTATGCCGAGGAACTGGGGTTAGATATGGATCGCTTCGAGAGCGCATACAACGACCCGGCCACCCTCGAGCGCATCGAACGGGGCTGATGCACGGTTAGGTGACAGGGTTAGTCACGCGGCCTGAGGGGCCTCGTGGTTGATGATGGTCTCGAATTCAATGGGGGTCAATCTGCCGAGGCGGTCCTGTCGTCTGCGGCGGTGGTAGGTCCGTTCGATCCAGTGCACGATGGCGGCCCGCAGTTCGTCTCTGCTGGCCCAGGATCGACGGTCGAGGACGTTGTTCTGCAGCAGCGAAAAGAAGCTCTCCATGGCCGCGTTGTCCCCAGCAGCCCCGACCCTGCCCATCGACCCGAACATGCTGTGTCGGGTGATGGCCTTCTGCATTTTCTTCGAGCGAAATTGCGATCCTCTATCGCTGTGCAGGATGCAGCCGGTCACGTTGCCCCGCCTGGCGACGGCACTGTTCAAAGCGGCCACGGCCAGGCGGGACTTCATCCTGGAGTCGATCGAATACCCGACGATGCGGCCTGAGTAGACGTCCTTGATCGCGCATAAGTACAGCTTCCCTTCGGCCGTCCAGTGCTCGGTGATGTCGGTCAGCCACAGCTCGTTGGGACCGACCGCGGTGAAGTCTCGCTTGACGAGATCGTCATGCACGGGCGGGCCGGCCTTGCGATGCTTGCCGCGGTCCTTCTTGCTGATGGTGCTGGTCCAGCCGCCGGTGGAGCAGATTCGCCAGGCGGTGCGGCGGCACATCTTCTCGCCTGCGTTCTCGGCTTCGTCGGCGAGGTAGCGGTAGCCGAATTCCGGGTCCTCACGGTGGGCGTCGTACAAGGCGTTGGCCCGGTACGCTTCGGCGAGTTCGGCATCGGTGACCGGGCACTTGAGCCACCGGTAGTAGGGCTGACGAGCGATTCCAAGTACCCGGCACGCCACCGTGACGGGGATGCCGTCAGCGGCGAGCTCGCTCACGAGCGGGTACCACCTTTTCCCGGCAGATTCGCCTGGGACAGGTAGGCAGCAGCGCGGCGCAGAACCTCGTTCTCCTGCTCTAGCAGCCGCACACGACGTTTGGCTTCCCGCAGTTCCTGGGATGCCGCGGCGGTCGTGCCGGGCTTGATCCCGGCTTCTACGTCGGTCTTACGAATCCACTTCTGCAACGTCATGGGGTGGATCCCGAAGTCGGCGGCGATCTGCTCGAGCGTCACACCGTCTTCGCGGTTCTGGGCGACGCGGACGACGTCGTCGCGGAACTCCTGGGGGTAAGGCTTGGGCACAGCTGGCATCCTTCCAGGCCCGCCCCGCAGGGCAAGTCAGATCAGATGTCACCTACTCGTGCACCAGGCCCAACAGAGCAAACAAGACGGTCAGAGCCTCGGGGTCAGTGGCACGCCGACCTTCTTCCTAGACGGGGAGCGTCTCGAGCCGACCAGCGTCACCGATCTCGAGAACAGCATCAATGCTGCCCTCGGATAGTTCTGCCCCGGTCGCACACTCCACCCACGCCGGCCCGGATCAGTACCCCCACCGCAGGCTCGCGATGTTGCTGATCGCGGGTGGGCTCATCGGCCTGGTCGCGGCGGTCGTGCTGCTGGTGGAGAAGATCGCACTGATCGAGAACCCGGGCTACGTCCCGTCCTGCAGCATCAACCCCGTCCTGTCCTGCGGGTCGGTGATGACCACCGCGCAGGCCGAGGCCTTCGGCATCCCCAATCCGATCATCGGCATCGCCGGATTCGCCGCCACCACGGCCCTGGGTACCGCGCTCCTGGCCGGGGGAGCATTTCAACGCTGGCTGTGGGCCAGCATCCAAGTAGGCGTCACCTTCGCGGTGGTGTTCATCCACTGGCTCATCTACCAAAGCTTGTACAGCATCGGTGCCCTGTGCCCGTACTGCATGATCGTCTGGGCGGTAACCATTCCGATCTTCTGGTACTGCACCCTGTGCAATCTTCAGCCACTACGCCACAGCGGGTCGGCGGGCCTCGCGCGCATCATCGCCGCAGTTACCGAATACCGAGGCGCGATACTTACCGCCTGGTACCTACTTGTTCTGCTGCTCATCACGCACCGCTTCTGGGAATACTGGATCACCCTCGTCTAGCAACGCTCACCCGAGCAGCACACGACTGTCCCGAACCAATCTTCGACCAACTGGGGGCGGCGCATCACAGCCCTGCGAAGACTCTCCTGGATCAGAGCAACGCGGGCCGTCGCTCAGACCCGCCCCCGACCCTTGTTCCACTCCGTGTACAGCTGTCGCGGTGGTCCAGACGATTAGACGTCGAAGCGGTTGCCTCGACGCCAGCTGCGTCGTTGTTCGGACGCGAACCGATCACCGTAGCGATCGCGCATGGCTGCCGCCACGAGCTGATCCGAGTCCGCGGCCTCGTCTGGTGTCCCCTCATCTCCTCCCGTGGTCGTGGGAACACCCGACGGGGCCGGTAATGATGCGGTGGCGTCCTCGCCGGGACCAGCTGCCCGGTTCCCGCCCTGTGGCCGCGCCTCGGCGGCATCGTTGTCCTCGTCGTCCAGACGGCGGCGCTGGCGTAGCTCACTCCACACGAAGTAGACCAGTCCGAGGGGAGCGACGACTCCGAAGGTCATCCACTGCAGGCCGTACGACAAGTACGGGCCCGACTCCACGGACGGCACTGGCATCGGCTCGAGCGATCCGGGCTGCCCACTTGCGAGCTGGAGGTAATAGGGCGTCAGGTCGGTGCCGAGGAGGTCCCCGATGGCGGGGGGGTCGATGTTGCGCACCATGTTCCAATCGTGCAGAACGATGGGTTGGGCGGGAGCATTCATCGGGATTCTGAGGCGGGCGGTGATGGTCAGCTGGCCCGTCGGCGCGGACGGGAAGTCCGGGACGGCGTTGTTGTCGCCGACGCGGACCCATCCGCGGTTGACGAGCAGGGTGTCGCTGTCGGTGCGGAACGCGCTAAGTGTCTGGTACACGAGTTTTCCGTCGACGGACTGCATCCGCAACAGGACATCCTCCGTGGGCAGGTAACTCCCGCGCGCGGTAACCAGATGCCATTCGGAGGCACCTAGAGGTCCGTCGCGCCGGATCACTTCGTCCAGCGGAATCGGCCCTGCCACGCTGCTCTCAACGAGCTGGTCGTTGCGTGCCTCGAGATCCTCGTACTTGTTCAACTGCCAGGGGGCAAGCATCGTGAAGCACAGGTAGACGAAGATGCCCACAAACAGAAGGCTGATCAACCATCCCGGTTTGACCATGCGAGAGATCCGTTTCACCTGCCAAACAGTAATCGTGCCGACTGTCCGATCACCCCCCGCATCACCACAGCGTCGGGAGCCGGTCGCACGGGCCGGCTGGAGAGCTGGAGCTGGCCGGGGGTCTGCCCTCATCCGACGAGATTCCCCAGAGAAATCTGTCGCGACACCGGCCCGGAATTTGGCAAGCACCAGCACGCCCCCGCGGTGCGGCGGCCGGCATACCCGAAGTGGACGGTGCTAGACGAGCACTCCTTGTGCTGCGAGCCACGGCACCGGGTCGACCCACTGGCCGGCGGCGTCTTGCACGCGGAAGTGCAGGTGAGGACCGGTGGAGTCTCCGCGGTTGCCGACGGTTCCGATCACTTCACCGGCAGTGACCCGCTGCCCGACGCTGACGTAGTTCTGGTCATTGTGGCCGTACTCCAGCAGCTCGCCGTCATCGGTGCGGATGCGGATCCAGATGCCGTACCCGGCGGCGGGGCCAGCGGCTTCCACAACGCCGCTCTTGGCCGCGTGGAGCGGGGTACCGATGGGCGCTCCGAAGTCGGTGCCGTTATGGAAACTGCCCCAACGCGAGCCGAACCCCGAGGTGATCGCGCCCGCGGTCGGGGCATACGCACCCCCGATCTGCGGGATACTGCCTTCGCCGAGGGAGCCGAGCCCAAGCCCGGCGGCGTACTGCCGGACCTCACTTGGGGCGACACCGAACTGGTCCCCGATCCTCTGAATCTCGGCGGGGTCGATGCCGAACTGCTCGGCCGCGGCCTGGATCGCCCCGACGATCTGAGCCTGATCGATCGCGGCTGGTTGAGCGGCGGCGGCTGGCGCGAAAGCCAGACCAAGGCCGCCCGAGAGGGCTACGCCGACGACGGCGCTACCAACAAACCGCGACACCGTCGTGTTTTCGCTGGCCACACGATGGCGACCGCCGGCCAACGTCCCGCTGCGCACGCCCAAACGCTCGGTGAGCTCTGCGACGGTCACGGGCCGGGTGGAGTCGGTCATGGGCTGTCTCCATCGTTCGGGGTGATGTGTTCCCGCGAGGTCTATGCGATGCGGGTGACCGAGGTCCTCGGCAACACGACCGAATATAACAACTCGGTATCGATCGTGTCACTCTTAACGCGTAATCCGTGACCGTGATCAGCCCCAGCGCGGGGGCCCAGGCCCCGCGAGAGAATGCGTTCTCCCGATCAGGGAGAAGTCCTCCGCGCCCGGAACGCTCAGCAGCGGCCTCACCCCGGGCGAAAGACCCGGCCCCTCACTGGTTCTCCGCGTGACGATCGTCACGGGCGCACAGCCACCTTGCGACCCCGCGTGGTCAGCCACTACCTTTAACGGGGATCAGGTCACGAAACGATCACGGTTAGACGACGGGATGCGGGCGACGGTGGAGAAGCGAGCAGGACCTAGGCACGCCTCTCAGATCGGCAGCCCCCCGCGGCGGCGCCGCGGGGCCCATCGCCGGCCGTCGCCGAACAACCATCGGAGCATCGCCGCGGTCGTGGCTCTGGCCGCGGGTGCCTCTATTGCCGCGGCGGCTCCCGTCAGTGATCAGCGGATCGTCCTCCTCGCGACCGACGAGCACCCGACCGGTAGTGCCGATGACGCACACTCCAAAGATGCCCAGGCCGCCACCCCCTCGGCTCCGCTCCCACTCACCTCCGATGAGACGAACGTGTTAGGCGAGCCGGGGCCCGCCGCCGCGGGTTTCGTCGGCAGTTTGCAGAGGGGCACCGAACTCAACTACCAGCGTGAGATCGCCGAAGAGCTGGCGCGGCGCCCCCACGTGGCCCTCCCGGCAGTGGGCATCTCAACGTCCTCCTTCGGCCCCCGGTGGGGCACGTCCCATTCGGGTCTCGATGTCGCCAACGCCATCGGCACGCCGCTGTTCGCCGCGACCGATGGAGTCGTCATCGATTCAGGTCCGGCCTCCGGTTTCGGCATCTGGATTCGGATCATGTCGCCGGACGGTTTCATGACCGTCTATGGCCACAATGAGAGCAATACAGTTCAGGTCGGTGACACTGTCGTCGCTGGTCAGCAAATCGGCGTGATGGGCAACCGCGGCTTTTCTACCGGCCCACATGTGCACTTCGAGGTATGGGCCGACGGCGGTTCACGAGCTGTCGATCCCTCGGCGTGGCTGGCAGAACGGGGCATCATGGTCAACTCGGGGTCAAACAGCAGCGCCCTATGACGCCTGAACTCTGACAGTGCGGGCTGCCGACGAGGCCCTGCTCTCCCGGTCTCCCGCGGTTGTACTGGGCTTTAGCTGTGACGAACAACTGACAAGACGACGCCCACCGGCACACTCACGGCGAGGGTGGCGATGACGATCCGGTAGAGCACGAGACACCACGTACGCGTGTGCAGCCGGCGCACGGTGGCCAGGAACAACGTGAGCGATATCAGCAACAGCACACCGCCCGCGGCCACCGCGACCACGGAGCCGGTCAGGGTGCCACCGAGTACCGCACCATTGGCCAGGTTGTAGGCGAGGAGCTGGACAACACGCAGGCGACCGAACAGTGTGCCGCCAGTAAGCAGTGCCTGCCCGACGCCCAGCCCTACCTGGGCCACCCCCGCCACCAGCACCAGGTAGGCCGCCACCCAGGAACCCTCATCGAAACCGCTGGGACCGGTGACCGCGGCAACAAGGCCGCCCGCGATGATGGCGGTGAGGCCGACGAACACAAAGTCTCGCATCGCCCGCCAGTGCGAGCGTGTGAACTCGGCCTGATTACCTGCGCTGTGACTCAGTTCGTCGCCCATTCTCGATTCCCCTTCGTCGTGACGGTGTCGCGTCCTGGTAGCGGGCTTGCTCGCCACTGAGGTGGAGACCACCGGGTCGTCGCACCCGCCGACTGGCGGGGACCCGCTTGTCCCCTACTTCCGGTCGGTCTGGGACATCTCGCGGAGCATGTCGTTATAGGCCTTGAGCTCGGCGTCGTCGTCGCGCTCGGCCTGCCGCTCCCCGCGCCGCGCCTCACGCATGTCGGTCTGGAACCACTGCCAGGCCAGGGCGAGCATGACGATGAACAGCGGGATCTCCCCCGCCGCCCACGCGACCCCGCCTCCGACCTGCTGGCTCTGCAGCAGATCCGGGACCCAGGGCAGCCCGATCCCGCCGTACCAGTTCTCGGCCAGCACGGTCTTGTAGTTCATGAGCATGATGCCGAAGAAGGCGTGGAACGGCAACGAACCGAGCAGCACCATGAGCTTGTAGAAGGGCGAGAAGTGCCGCGGCGCCGCATCGACGCCGATGATCACCCAGTAGAAGAGGTAGCCACTGATGAGGAAGTGCACGTTCATGAACATGTGACCCAGGTGCTCGGACGCCAGGGTCTCGTAGAACCCCCCGAAGTAGACAAGATAGAAACCGGCCACGAACTGCACCGAGGCGACGATCGGGTGGGTGAGGAATCGGGAGAGCGGGTTGTTGATGAACTCCACGATCCACTCGCGCGGACCCGGCGGGTTACCGCGGCCCGCCGCCGGGAGCGCACGCAGTGCCAGCGTCAACGGCCCGCCCAGGGCGAGCAGGACCGGGACGAGCATCGAGATGAGCATGTGCCCAACCATGTGGCTGGCAAAGTCGGCCATCATGTACATCCCCATACCGGAGCTGGTGGTCAGGAACAGCAGCACGCAGCCCAGCACCCACGCCACGGTCCGGCCCACCGGCCAGGAGTCACCGCGCCGGTACAGGGTGATCAGCCCCCACACGTAGAGCCCCAGCAGGATCACCGAGGCCAGACCTAAGACTAGGTCGAAGCGCCACAGACCGAACACCGTCTCGAAGGAGAACGGCCCCGGCAGTTCGAAACCCAACAGCGACTCCTGCCGGGTGGGCACGTAGAGCGGTGCCGGCGGCGGGGTGCGGCCGAGGGAGACCGACAGGCCCAGGGTGCCCGCCATGATCACCGTCTCGACCAATCCGATGCGCAGCAGCGTTCCGCGGTCCACCGGGGCGTCTGCCGACGCTCCCTCGATGCGATTGATGATGCGCCGGCGCACCGCCAGCCCGAACACCGCGAGCAGTGCCAGGCACAACGCTTTGGCCACAATCAGCAGCCCGTAGGTCGAGGTCAGCAGGTCGGCGGGGTGCAGACGGACCAGCCCGTTGATGATCCCGGTCAGCCCTAGCGCGACGATCGCCACCGTGGCCACCACCGAATAGCGGCGCAGGGCCAGGGCCACCCGTGCCCCGCCGCGCATCGCGTGGGCGAGCACCGCGACGAGCCCACCGACGTAGAACGCGGCAGCGAACAGGTGGATGATCAGCGAGTTGGCGGCGATGTCGTGGGCGGTGCCGCCCGAGGCGTGGCCCGTCGCGGCAACGGGCAGGAGCGAGAGCACGGTGACGCCCAGCCAGATGACCGACCAGCGCCAGCTCACGGTGAGCCGCTGACCGATCCCGGCGACCAGTGCAATGATCGCGGCCCAGCGCCACGAGGACGCCACCTCGATCTGAGTGATCGCCACGATCCACTGGTCCGGCGGCAGGGACTGCCAGAGCGTGCGCCCGGACACATCCGACAGGGTCAGCGGGATGAGCAGGGCCGCGGCGATCGCCCACGCGATGTTGACCCACGAGGAGATTCGCTGCGCTCGGTAGCCGTCCACGTCGAGGGTCTTGTCCTTCTGCGGCGGGGTGAAGAACGCGGCGAACAGCGCCATTCCCACCGCCACCGATGCCAGCAGCTCGGCGATCGCGCGGACCGCTGGGAGTCCCGCGGTGGTGAGCAGGCCCGGGTCCGGGACGCCGAGGAGCTCGAGCGCCAGGTCCGTGGACATCCGCGAGAGCGGGACCACCACACCTGCCGCCACGACCGCGAGCAGCACCACGACCGGCACCACACCGCGGGTACGCAGCGGTCTGACGGTGGCGGAAGCCTTGGACGAGGGTGCCTTCGACGACGGCGACATGATCACTATCGTAGGAAGCGGGTATCCCGGGGTCCGATTCGCGCCTGCTCTGCGCACCCCCGTGATCGGCGACGTTTCATGCGGGCCGTCCACCTGCCGGCGAACTACCGGACCTGCTCGCATGCGCCCACTCGGCCGCCGCTCTTTCGGACTCCGGGTCCCAGCTGAGCCGAAAGCAGTCTCGGGTTCGGGCGGTGACGACGTTGGTCGGCAAGCCTTGCCGAGGCCTTCAGGGTCGTACGTTCACCCCGTATTGGTGGCCGTCTCCGCGCCCGCCGATCCCTTCATCACCGCCACGCCGAGCCAGTCCGTTGGCTGGGCACCCACTACCCATCGTGCAGAAATGTGAACCGTTCATCTGGCGGCTCGTTGCGGGTCAAGCGTGTCGGACTGCGGGAGATTCACGGTCACGCACGGCGGCGGTCTCCAGTTGAATGGTGGCATGGTCGAAGGAGACGGGGAAATGCTCCTTGACGCAAGTGAGGATCTCCTCCAGGATCTGCGGTGCGTGACCGGATTCGAAGCACTGATCATCGATCACGACATGCGCGGAGATAACTGGCAGGCCGGTCCCAATCATGGATGCGTGCAAGTCGTGCACGTCCCGAACATGGTCCAGTTCCAGTATGTGATCTCGGACCTCATCCAGGTCGAGCCCCGTAGGCGCGTACTCCATCAGCACCCGAACCGTCTGCCTCAGTAGCGTGAACGCGCGCGGGATGATCAGAGCGGCGATGAATAGCGCGGCAATGGTGTCGGCTTGCTGGAAGCCGGTGGTGTTGATGACGATCGCCGCGACGATCACCCCCACCGACCCCAGAGCGTCGTTGAGCACCTCCAGAAATGCCGCCCGCATGTTGAAGTTGTCGCCTCGCCTGGAGGCCAGCACCGCAATGGCGGCGATATTGGCGACCAGGCCGATTACGCCGAACACCAGCAGCTCGGTGCCGGGCACGTCCGCTGGCTCGAAGAGTCTGCGGACGCCTTCGATCGCGGCATAGCTACCGACGACGATCAGCAGGACAGCTTGCCCTAGTGCGGCGATGACTTCGATCCGGGCGAATCCCCAGGTCCGCTTACTGCTGGGTGGACGCAGCATCATCGTCGCGGCAATGACCGCAACCAGCAATCCCGACGCATCGGCCAATGCATGAGCGGTATCGGTCAACAATGCGAGACTGCCAGTGACCACGCTGCCCGCCGCTTGGGCCACCACGATGATCGCGGTGATGCCGAACGCGATTAGCAGCCGACGACGCGTCCCGCGATCGGCCTGGGGAGAGGTACTTCCATGGTCGTGACCGTGGCTATGCCCCATCCTGACTCACTCCTGCCCGAGGTTCAGGTCGTGGTGGTCCTGGTGATCGCGCAGCGACGGCGAGACCCCGGACGCACTCAACAGCGCATCGGCAGCTTCCACCAGGTCCGCCAGCCGGGCCGGCTCAGCCAGCGAGAACCACGAGGAGCGCCCCTCGATCCGCATTCTGACCAACCCGCAATCCCGCAGGCAAGCCAGGTGCTTGCTCACCGTGGACTGTGCCAGATGCATGTGATCGACCAGATCCCGAACCCGATGCTCACCACTGACCAGATGCTCCAACAACGCCAGTCGAGTTGGTTCCGCCAGAGCATGGAACAACGCTGCATAGGTGTTTCGATCCTCGAACGTCACTGAATCGGGCACCCCATCATTGATCGCCATATAGCGATGTTAGCACTAACGAGCGATAAGTTCGGACTGGTCTCGGCCATCGATGTACGCATGGTTCTTGGCTCAGTCGTGCCTGGCAGCTGATGCCCTCCCGTCGATGCCGGGGCGCAGCGCAAGGCCGTCCGGTCGATACCGAGTTGCTGTGATGGTTGCCGTCGTTTTTTCCGATGGTGTGCGGCGCGGGACACGCGGGCACAGGGTCAATGAGGGAGCGGTGCTGGCTGGTGCGTGTGCCGACTGTCGTCGCGGTCGGCAGTTTTTGTGCTCGGGGGTCGCTCGAGCTGCCTGGTGCGTGCGGCGCGCAGGCCATTGAGTATGACGAAGACTTCGGCGACCTCGTGGACCAGGACGACGGCTGCGAGTCCCAGAATTCCGGTGATCGCCAGTGGAAGCAGAACGACGATGATCGCCAAGGACAGGATGATGTTCTGATTGATGACGCGACGACCGCGGCGGGCGTGGTCTATGGCGCGCGGGATCAGTCGCAAGTCATCGCCGGTGAATGCGACATCCGCCGACTCGACCGCTGCGTCGGAGCCGGTGGCCCCCATGGCGATTCCGATGTCGGCCGAGGCGAGCGCGGGGGCGTCGTTGACACCGTCTCCGATCATCGCCACTGGCCCCCGGCCGTCGGCACGCAACTCGGCGATTGCCTGAGCCTTGTCCTGGGGACGAAGCTCGGAACGCACGTCAGTGATCCCCGCCTCGGCGGCCAGTGCATCAGCGGTGCGGGCGTTGTCGCCGGTAAGCATCGTCACGCCCATACCCCTCGCCGCCAGCGACGCCATGGCCTCGCTGGCCTCTGGACGCAGCTCGTCGCGCACCCCGATGGCCCCGACCGGGTGGTCGTCGCGGTGGACGACCACCACGGTGATGCCGCGGCCCTCCATCGCGTGAACGTGATCTGCGAGAGGACCCGGGTCGAGCCAGCGCGGGCTGCCGACGGCGATGTGCGCGCCATCGATAAGGCCGGCGATTCCCGCGCCGGCGGACTCGGTGACCTCCGATGCGGCGGGGACCTCGGTAGCTGCGGCGGTGATCGCTGCGGCCAGCGGGTGGGTGCTGTGGGTTTCCAGAGCGGCCGCCCAGCTCAGGACCTCGTCCTGGGCAGCGCTGCCAGTGGTGAGGACCTGCGTGACGGTGGGCTGGTTTCGGGTCAAGGTTCCGGTCTTGTCCACTGCCACATGCCGGAGGTAGCCCATGCGCTCGAACGCGGCACCCGATTTGATGATCACCCCGAACTTGCTGGCCGCACCGATCGCGGAGACGACCGTGATCGGCACCGAGATCGCCAGTGCGCACGGCGAAGCGGCGACCAGTACCACCAGTGCTCGCTCGATCCACAGTCCAGAATCTCCGAAGATCGAGCCGATCAGGGCGACCAGAGCAGCCAGGATGAGAACACCCGGCACCAGCGGGCGGGCCAGGCGGTCGGCGATACGTGCCCGCTCCCCCTTCTCTGTCTGTGCCTGCTCAACCAGTTCGACCACTGTGGTCAAGGAATTGTCTGTCCCCGCGGCGGTGGCCTCGACCTCCAGGACGCCGGAGGTGTTGATCGAGCCGGCCAACACCGCGTCACCGGGCCCGACCTCGACGGGAATGGATTCACCCGTGATCGCCGAGACATCCAGGCTGCTCTGCCCGACACGAACGATCCCGTCGGTGGCCAGGCGTTCGCCGGCGGCCAGACGGAGCACGTCGCCGCGCTCCAGAGACTCGACGGGCACGGTGCGGGCGGCACCGGTGGCGCCGAGGATGGTGGCACTGGTGGGAATCAGGGCCAACAGGGCCCGCAAGCCCGAGCGGGCCTTGTCCATCGCCCGATCTTCCAGCGCCTCGACGATGGAGTACAAGAAGGCCAGAGCGGCGGCCTCCTCGACAAACCCGAGCGCGACCGCACCGGCGGCGCTAATCGTCATCAGCAGCCCGATACTCAACCGACCCCGGACGAGCAGACCCCGCACCGCACCTGGAACGAACTGCGAGGCGCCCAGAAGGAGAGCTGTCCAGAACAGCCACGCCGCCGCAGCCTCCGCCCCGGGGCCGTCGGCGAACCACTCCAGGATCAAACCCAGCAGCAGGGTCAGGCCAGAGAACACCGGGATGAGGACTGCACCGTTGCGCAACCACGAAGCGGACTCGTCAGGGCTGGTCACCGGCCCGGCCGGCTCACAACCACACGCGGACGTTGTCACCGCCGACCCCCTTCCGAACTGCAGCAACCCTCGACCGGACACTGCATGTCCAGACAGGGTGCGTTCTCGTCAACGGCCAAAGTCGTCTCGACCAAGGCGTTCAACGCGCGTGCCAGATGGCCGTCGACGATCTCGTACCGATTCTGTCGACCCTCAAGTTCAACCACGACGATCCCGCAATCCCTGAGACAGGCGAGATGATTCGACACATTCGAACGCGTCAACCCCAGCTCCTGGGCAATCTCGGCGGGATACACCGGCCCATCCAGCAGCCTCATGAGAATTCGAGAACGAGTCGGGTCAGCCATCGCACGACCGAGTCGGTTCATCACACCTTGACGCGAAGAAACAGTCAGCATGCACTGAATAGTACAGGATTCAGTGAACTGTCCCTGGCGGTGTCACCCGCACATCGAAAGACGGCGAAACCACAAGGCCAACACAGCCAATGGGCGCAGGTGTGCCGGCCCACCCCCGGAACCCACCCACTTGCCGCGCCGTTCTGGGGCGTTTAACAGGGCGAATATTGGCTATGGCACGATCGGACAGCGGGACCATCTCGCCAGTACCGGTCACGTCACTGGCGTTCGAGAGAGCCACCCCATGCGGCACCGCCGGTTCGGAGCCGAGGGGCCATGACCCGTCGCAGACCGGAGTGAAAAGCATGGGCAGTATCCGAGCAATCGGTTTCCGCGCGCGCCTCTGGGCGGCCCTGTGTGCGGGCACCTTAGTCCTCTCCGGTTGTGGCAGTGGCACCGACGCGGTCGCGCAGGGCAGCACGTTTGAATTCGTCAGTCCAGATGGACAGCTGGAGATCCACTACCCCGAGGAAGAACGGAAACCGGTTGCCGAACTCGCCGGCCCGGATCTGCTTGACCCAGACCAGACCATCGGGCTCGCTGACTACAAAGGCGAGGTGGTGATCCTCAATACGTGGGGCCAATGGTGTGGGCCTTGCCGCACAGAGGTCGACGATCTTCAGCGCCTTCAAGAGGAGTTCGAACCCCAGGGCGCCACCGTCCTCGGAATCAACGTGCGTGATCCCAATCGCGACAAGCCGGTCGACTTCGTGCGCGACAACGGCCTTACCTACCCGTCGATCTGGGACCCGACCAACGCGACCGTAGGTGCACTCCGAGGCTTTCCCACCTCGATCGTGCCGACAACCCTCGTGCTTGACCGGCAACACCGGGTGGCCGCCGTGTATCTGGCGGCCGTCACCGATTACCAACTTCGGGACGTCATCGCCGGACTGGTGGCCGACGACGAGAGTGCCACGCCGTGACGAACGTTGCCGACCTCGTCTTCGCCGCCGCCATGCCGCCGATGGACGGCCTGGTGCTCGCGCAGGGTATCGGCTCCGCCTTCCAACAGACAGCGGCCAGCGGACCCCTTGCGCGCCTCTCCTCGGCGGAGTCTTCGCACTCGGATGGACACCCTGCCTCGGACCAACGCTCGCCGCCGCACTGTCCGTCGCCGCCGGAAGCGGCTTTAGCGGCACGCGCGGCGTCATGCTCATCGTCGCCTACTGCCTCGGACTGGGGCTGCCATTCATCCTCGTCGCCTGGAGTTCCACCTGGGCAATCCGAACCGTCGGCTGGCTACAACGCAACACTCGACGAATCCAGATCATCGGCGGCCTCCTACTCATCGCAGTGGGCATAGCACTGTTCAGTGGCGTGTGGGCACTCTTCATCAGCTGGCTTCGGGACTTCGCAATCACCGGCACGACGCTGCCGATCTAGCCTTTCCTGCGGGACGCTTCCGGAGCCAACTTGATTCACCAGGACACCAGTGTCCGAAAACCCGTATCGACTTCTATCGACACCTCGACGCCGGGCCGACCACCAGCGGAATCGGCGCCGAGGCTTGCCAGGAATGTGAATGGGCCTGATATCTCCATTTGGTGCATAATGCCACTCAGGATTGACGGCATCACTATAGGGGGAAGCAATGGCACAGCATTTTCAGATGCGGTACATCGACGATATCGACGGCTCTGACCTGGGCAACGAGGCGAACACTCTCTTCTTCGCCTTCGATGGAAAAGAATATTCGATCGACCTCAGCGACGAGAACGCTGACACATTCCGTGAGCTCATGGCGCCGTACATCGAGGCCGGCCATCGGGTGACCGGAAAGTCCAAGACTGCACGCAAGGCCACGACCAAGACCGCATCCGGGGACACCAAGGCGATTCGCGAGTGGGCGCGCGACAATGGTCACGACGTCTCTGACCGCGGCCGCATTCCCGCCACGGTGATGGGAGCGTACGCAGCCGCCAACTAGTTCGGCAGCACGGCGCCGGCCACGGTGACCGTTGCCCGGATTGCCGTGCTCGCAAGATGGCCGGGTTCGCTCAGCATCATTTCGGCCGCTAGTGGGATCGTGCGCCAACGTACCCCCACCGAGACCTCGCCAATTGGCCGCTTCGCGCTTGACTCCAGTGGCGTCAAGGATGGCGGTGTCGTCCTCGCCGAGCGAGGCTGTGCACATCCCGGAGACTGTGGGCCTGCGCCGGTAACCAGACGTTATGACAAGCTGGCGGTGTCGAGCTATATCTCGCGCGGACTCGACCCTTCGGGCCGTGATTCGGGTCGTGGGCCATGAGCATTACTGGATGATGCAGGCTCGTTCGGTGGGGGCATGGACACTCCCGATACTTGAACTGGCCTCAGGGTGCGCCCTCAACTTGGACCGTGCTGGCCGAATATCTACCGCTCGTCTATCGGAGGGGCCACCTCACTAGCGAATTCCAGTTTCGCCGAGGCATTCAGGATTAGCCCTCTCGCTTCATCGTGAAATTGCTCCACGGTCCACATATCCTTCATCGCAGTAACCCATCTGAGGTA
>NZ_JAWLRW010000021.1:0-17753 GCF_033142235.1 Rhodococcus sp. IEGM 1408 | reverse complement strand
ACGATCAATCACGACTCGTTGATCACTGCGCCTGACCAGACGCCGATCCGAATCCCACCACCCCACGGGGCACTATCACCTTGAGCTGGGTCCACTGGCACAACAACGAGCGCCTGCACGGGTACCTCGACGACATCCCGCCAGCAGAATTCGAGGAGACGTTCTACGCTACGAAACGGACCGACCAGAGCCTGGTCGGAATCCAATAGCCCGAGCCTCCATCAGACCCAGTGCGATTCAGACTCAAGGACAGGTTGAGGTTGATCCGAGACTGCCCTAGCGGCAGCACGAAAGACCCCGGCCGGCGAACCCAGGCGTTCCCACTGGTCGACGAGCTTCGTTCGCACGACATCGGCAGCATCACCCATCTCGAGGTACGTCGTGGCGTAGGCAGCCAATCCCTCAGCAATGACCACGTGATCCTGGGAATCCGTCACATCAGCACGATCTCACGCCCGGAGCAGAACGTTAGGCCTTCTTGGGCATGCGTTCGTGCACACGAACAATCGATTCCTTCAGTCTGGTCGGCGGGTAACCAGCGAGAACGAGCCACCGCAGGACCCCCCATAGCAGGGTATCTGCAGCGGCCTCCACAACCTCGGTGATGAATACGGCGTCCGGCACCTGCGTGCTGCGAAAGTGTCCAAGCTCGTATTCCTCGCCGATCTCGACGTCGTAGCCGACCATGCCGAACCAGTTCTGACCGTGCCCCGCTCCGCTGGCCGCGTTCCACAAAAACACCCAACGGTCGGCGTCACCGCCGACAGTGACCGCTGCCTCGCGCACCAACCCCTCGTAGCCGGGCGGCTTATCCTTCGGCACGACACCAACCCCGAGGTCGGCGGCGCGCTGCAAAGTGTCAGTCATCCGCTGGTCAATGTGCTCGACAGAAAATCCCCCCGCGAGCTGCGCCTTGCGCTGGTACCCGAAGTCCTTGTACATCATCCGCAGGAACCGGCGCACGCACTTGTGTGGTTCGTCGACATCGGCCAGCAGCCAGACCGCGTGCGCTCCAGACTCGAGACCGGCCCTGCCCATGAGCAAGTACGGCCGGTACCGCACATGATTGATGTGAGCTTTGTCGAACGAGTACGGTGCCACCAGATCGGCCCACAGCAGCATGTGCTCGATGCCCGCGGACAGATAGTTGCGCGACCACGCCGACACCTTCTCCCACGGGTACAACGCATCAGCGAACGCGAGGGGGCTGTTCGGAGCCGGATCGACCGCACCGACCAAAGCAAGTTCGCACGCGCGGATCGAGTACGTCGCCTGCGCCCAGCGCTGCCGGTGCGCCTCGCTGAGGAAGCCCTGGGGTGACGTCACCAGACGATCATCGCATTAGCCCGCCCACCGGCGAAACAATAAGAACTACTGGACCACTGCGCGGCGCACCGAGCACTACATTTCGCTAGAGTTCTCACCCGCGGACAGGGACGTTGAGCGTGATCGACGTATTAAAAGAATCGAGGGACGGCTCGCCGCCCGCTACGAGCGCAAGTGACAAAGCGTTGCCGGCCGTAAACGTGCCACCACGTCTATGGCGAGTGCAGAAACGTTTCCACTTCTTCCACGTGGACGGTTGCTCCGACATCACCGTGTCGACGCAGCGCTCCCAGCCGGACTCGTACATCGTCTTCGCCAGCGCGTCCGTGATATTTGTAGGCACACCGCTTCCGGGTTTTTCAGCAGCGAGACCGGCCTCGCGCCGCGTATAGAAATCGTTTAACTTGTCGCATGAATAGCCTATTAATATACGATCGAATTCATTCGAACTCGATCGGTCCAGGATGCGCAGGCGGTCGATTAGGTAGGCGCCGAGAAGATCCGCTTCCGCGGCTGCCATCGCTTTCGATGCAACCATGTCCCCTCGCATCTTCGCGTAGTGGCTGAACTCGCCTGGCGTTGCCAGGATTTCAGCCACCATAAGCAGATCGGTCAGCGACACCACCCAGGTTGGTCGACGAACGGAACCGACCACTTCCAGTCCATTGAACGCCACGGGGTCCATGCGCTCGAACGTGACGATTACTGCCGTGCCGCCCGAGACATCGGCCGGTAGCAGATCTTCTGCTCGACCAGTAGGTCTAGACGAGAACGATCGTCCCTTCTCTTCAAGGATGTAGTTCAACGCCCGATCTGTCTGGTCGAGGGCCTTTCCAAGGATCTCTTTGATCTTCGTCTCGACTCGACGTGCTCGACCCTGGCGACCTTCTTCCGTCAGACTGATCGCCTTACCTTCGACAACGAGTGGCCACTCAGCAAGGACCAGCGCGTCGATCTCCCCGGAGTCCCCAGAGGTAGATGAATAGTATTGTGATCCGCGTACGTTTCCGCCGAATACTCCCTGAAGTGCATTCAGGATCAAGCGCTCGTGCGCGTCTTGTCGATGTTTGTGGTACCTCGACGGACTGTAATCGGGATTACGTGGAATTCCCTGGTCGCGCTCGGGCGCCGTCCGCGTTCAATCCCCTCCGAGCGTATCGGCGACACTCCGCCGCTTCGACTCACGCTCGGGATCCGAAGCGTAGAGCCAGGACTCCGCCTCTCCCGGCCGGACGAGCGCGCGGCCGACCAGGATGACCGCCGCCTGTCGCAGCCCGGCGGCCTCCACCACGTCGGCGATGTCGGCGAGAGTGCCGCGCAGTTCCACGCGATGCGGGCGGCTGGCATTGGCGACAACGGCCACCGGGCAGTCGGCGCCATGCGTGGGGATCAGTCGCCCGGCGAGTTCTCGGGTGCGGGTGATCGCCAGGTGCAGGACCAGTGTGGCGCCGGTGGCGGCGAAGTTCTCCAGGGACTCCGTCGACGGCATCACGGTGGATCGGTCCTGGACTCTTGTGAGCACCACCGACTGCACTACCTCGGGAACCGTTAGTTCGACGCCCAGCTCGGCGGCAGCAGCCGCATAGGCGGGAACGCCCGGGACCACATCCCACGGCACGCCGGCCGCGTCGAGGCGGCGAGTCTGCTCGGCGAGCGCCGAGTACAGCGACGGGTCACCCGAACACAGCCGGACCACCTCGAGCCCCTCGGAGCGGGCGGCGACGATCTCGGCGATGATCCCGTCCAGATCCAGATGCTGGGTGTCCACCAACCGGGCCTCGGGTCGGCAGTGGTCGAGCACCCCGTCGTCGAGATACGTCCCCGCGTACAGGCACACGTCGGCGGCGGCAAGCGCCGCAGCCGCGCGCAGCGTCAGCAGGTCAGCGGCGCCGGGGCCGGCTCCCACGAAGTGAACGGTCACGAGCTCTCCCCTGTTTCCGAAGTATCAGCCGCAGCGACGAAGGGCTTCACGGCCGCCCACTGCACCACGGCCCGCGCTGGCGCCCAGCCGGTGAACCGGCCGATCGAGTCGGCGTGCTCGACCTGGATCCTGGTCAGCTCCCCGCCGAATTCGGCGCGGGCGTCGACCACCAGGCGCTCGGTCTCCAGGGTCACCGCATGCGCGACCAGCCGTCCGCCGGGACGAAGTGCTTCCCAGCACTGTCTCAGCAGGCCAGGAGCGGTGCCGCCCCCACCGATGAACACCGCGTCCGGCCGCGGCAGACCGTCCAGAGCCTGGGGCGCCCGGCCGTGGACGACCTCCAGCGCGGGCACGCCGAGCGCGGCCGCATTGCGCTCGATCCGCGCGGCCCGCCCGGGATCGGCCTCCACAGCGACAGCCCGACACGACGGGTGCGCGCGCATCCACTCGATGCCCACCGACCCGGCGCCGGCGCCCACATCCCACAGCAGCTCACCGGCCGACGGCGCGAGGCGGGACAGGGCCGAGGCACGTAGGTCACGGCGGGTGAGCTGGCCGTCGTTCTCAAAGGCATCGTCGGGCAAACCGGGCGCCAGCCCGAGCGGCCGGGCGGTGGCATCTGCCAGGCAGTCGACGGCCAGAACGTGCAGGGCGGGGGCCTGACGACCGGGCGCCCAGTCGTGCGCCGCGCAGGTCTCGCGCGCCTCCGACGGGCTCCCCAGATCGGAGAGGACAGTGAGCGCGCTCCCCCCGAATCCGGCGCCGACAAGCGTCGCGGCGGCCTCCGAAGGCGTGTGTCGGTCGGCGCTCAGCACCAACAGACGCCGCCCCGGCGCGAGTTCGCGAAGGAGCGTGCGGTGGTCGCGCAGCACCGCCACGGACTCGGCCGGCCACCGCATCCGGGCGCGGGCCAGGGCGACCGAGGACACCGCCGGGAGCACCTCCACCGCGTCCGCGCCGAGCACACCGATCAGGGTGGTGCCGACCCCGGCGACCAGCGGATCGCCCGAGGCCAGGGCCACGATCGATCGCCCGGCCCACTGCTCGAGCACGGCCGGCAATCCGTCCCGCAGCGGCCGCGGCCACGGCACGCGTTCGGCCGTCACATCGCCCGGAACCATCGCCAGATGACGCTCCCCGCCGAGCAACACCTCGGCGCCCAGAACGGCACGACGGCGGGCCTCGTCGAGCCCCGCCCACCCGTCGCCGCCGATGCCGACGACCACCACCCGTGCGTTCATGACGCGGAACCCTACCGCGACACCTGCGGCGCCCCGGGTCAGCCCGTTGGGCTAGCCTCGGCCGTGCACAACAACTTCACCCCAACAGCACGAGGTGCCCCACGACCCGCCCGAGGCGGGGCGGAGGGGAGAATCTGGGAAGCCGGTGAGAATCCGGCACAGGGCCCGCTACGGTAACCCGGCCTCTCAGGCGTCCGCGCCCAGCGCGATCGCCCGAGATGAGCCGGGAAGTCCGGAGACCGGCCTCGCGCTGACCGCACCTGGCAGACGAGAGCGGGAGCCCCCATGCCACAGCATTACCCCTTCAGCGCTGTCGTCGGTTCCGACGACATGGCGCTGGCCCTGACCCTGACCGCGGTGTCCCCGTCGGTCGGCGGCGTACTGATCCGCGGCGAGAAGGGCACGGCCAAGTCCACGATGGTCCGCGCCCTCGCCGGGATCCTGCCGGAGATCGAGGTCGTCACCGGCGACCGCTTCTCCTCCGCACCCGACGACGGCGGTTCTGAGACGCCGGACGGACTGATCCCCCACGACGCACCCACCGAGCGGCGGCCGGTCCGCCTGGTCGAGTTGCCGATCGGGGTGTCCGAGGACCGCATCACCGGATCACTACACCTGGAGAGTGCGCTCGCCGCCGGCGTGACGGTGTTCCAGCCGGGACTGCTCGCCCGCGCGCACCGCGGACTGCTCTACGTGGACGAGGTCAACCTGCTCCACGACCATGTGGTGGACCTGCTGCTCGACGCCGCCGCGATGGGGCGGGTGACCGTGGAGCGCGACGGCATCTCGGTGGAGCACGCCGCGCGCTTCGTGCTGATCGGCACCATGAACCCCGAGGAGGGTGAGCTCCGGCCACAGCTCCTTGACCGCTTCGGCCTGACCGTGGAGGTGGCCGCGCCACGCGACCCCGTCCTGCGGGCCGAGGTGGTGCGCCGCCGGATCGCCTTCGAAGCCGACCCCGCGGGGTTCGCCGCCGACCACGCCGCCGACGAGCGCGCGCTGCGCGAACGGATCGCCGCCGCGCGTCGCGTGCTCGGCCGGGTGAGCCTGACCCCCTGGGCGCTGACCACCATCGCCCGGGTGTGCGCGGGCTTCGACGTGGACGGCATGCGCGCCGACATCGTCACCGCCCGCACCGCCGCCGCCCACGCCGCCTGGCAGGGCCGGACCCGGATCACCCGCGAGGACATCCGCGTCGCCGCGCGCATGGCGCTGCCGCACCGCCGGCGACGCGCCCCGTTCGATGCGCCGGGGCTCGACGAGGACCTGTTGGAACGGCTCCTGGGCGACGACGACGAGCCCCATCCCGACCCCGACCCCCGGGACGAGACCGCGCCGGCCGAGGACGCCGATCAGTCTGAGTCCGCAGACGCGTCCGCGCTGGCAGACACTACGGATGCCGAGTCCGCCCCGGCAGACGCCCCCGGCGCAGAGTCGACCCCGGCGCAGGCCTCGGCCGATCAGGCGAGCGATGACGCTGGCCGCCAGGCCGAGTACGACCGCGACTCTGCGGACGAGACAGGCATTGAGGCCGGTGACGAGGTTGCCGACGGCGCAGATCAGGCCGGCGACGCCTCCCAGCCCGACGCCCCCGGGCCCACCCGGCCCGAGCCCGGCACGGTCACCGCGGCCTCGGAGCCGTACCGGACCCGCCTGCTCGCCGTCACCGGCACCGGTCACGGCGCGGCCGGCCGGCGCTCCCGGGCGGTGACCACCACCGGCCGGCGCATCGGCGCGGGCGCGTTCACCGGGTCCGACCTGCACCTGCCCGCGACGATCCGGTCGGCCGCGCCGCAGCAGGCCGCCCGGGGTCGCGAGGCCGGTCGCGGCGGTGGTCGGCTCCGGCTGGCCGCCGAGGACCTGCGCTCGGCCGTGCGCGAGGGCCGGGAGTCCAACCTCGTGCTGTTCTGCGTGGACGCCTCGGGATCCATGGCCGCCCGCACCCGGATGGAGCAGGTCAAGACCGCGATCCTCTCCCTCCTGCTGGACGCCTACCGCCGCCGCGACAAGGTTGGAATGGTGACCTTCCGCGGGTCCGGCGCGCACGTGGCCCTGCCGCCCACCTCCTCGGTCGACATCGCGGCCACCCGCCTTTCGGCACTCCCGGCGGGCGGACGGACCCCACTGGCGGAGGGACTGCTCACCGCCGCCGAGGTCCTGCGGATCGAGGGCGTCCGCGATCCGCGGCGGCGGGCCCTCCTCGTCGTCGTCACCGACGGCCGCGCCACCCACGGCCCGCACGCCCTCGCCCGGTCCCGCGCCGCGGCGGCCGGGCTGGCCTCCCTCGGGGTGGCGTCGGTGGTGGTGGACTGCGAGACCGGTCGCTTCCGCATGGGCCTGGCCGCCGAGCTCGCCGGACACCTGGGCGCCGAGCACGTGCCGCTGGGCGAGGTCACCGCCGAGGGACTCACCGACACGGTAGACGTTCACACAGCCCGCGCGCGCACCGCGCGCCCCCGGGCCGTCAGCCCCCGGAACGAGGTGGCCTGATGCCCCAGGGACAGCCGGAGATCGTGCCCGACGACGGGCTCAGCACCCGCCAGCGCCGCAACCGGCCGCTGGTCATGGTCCACACCGGGCCCGGCAAGGGAAAGTCCACGGCCGCGTTCGGGCTGGCGATGCGCGCCTGGAACCAGGGCTGGGACATCGGGGTGTTCCAGTTCGTCAAGTCCGCCAAGTGGCGCATCGGCGAGCAGACCGTCATGGAACGGCTCGCCCGCCTGCACGCCGAGACCGGCGAGGGCGGGCCGGTCGAGTGGCACAAGATGGGCTCGGGCTGGTCGTGGTCGCGCAAGGACGGCACCGAGGACGACCACGCCGCCGACGCCGCCGAGGGCTGGGCCGAGATCAAGCGGCGCCTGGCCGACGAGCGGCACGACCTCTACCTGCTCGACGAGTTCACCTACCCGATGAAGTGGGGCTGGGTGGACGTCGACGACGTGGTCGCCACCCTCGCGAGTCGCCCCGGACGGCAGCACGTGGTGATCACCGGCCGCGACGCCGACACCAGGCTGCTGGAGGTCGCCGACCTGGTCACCGAGATGACCAAGGTCAAGCACCCGATGGACGCCGGGCAGAAGGGTCAGCGGGGCATCGAATGGTGACCGACCCGCCCGACCCGCCCGCCTCGGCAGCCGCGCGCACCGCGCAGGCGCGCATCGTGGTGGCCGCACCGGCGTCGGGGCACGGCAAGACCACCGTCGCGACCGGCCTCATGGCCGCGCTGCGCCGCACCGGGCTGGAGGTCTCGGGACACAAGGTGGGCCCCGACTACATCGACCCCGGCTACCACGCCCTCGCCACCGGGCGGCCGGGCCGCAACCTCGACCCGCACCTGGTGGGCGAGGAACGGATCGTGCCGCTGCTGCTGCACGGTGCCGCCGCAGGTGGGGGCGCGGGCGGGGCCGGGATCGGCACCGGGCGGCCCGCCGACGTCGCGGTGATCGAGGGCGTCATGGGCCTGTACGACGGCCACATCGGCGGCGACGGGTTCGCCTCCACCGCCCACGTCGCGGCGCTCACCGGGACCCCCGTCGTACTGGTCGTGGACATCTCGCACGCCTCCCGCAGCATCGCCGCCGTGGTGCTGGGAATGGCCTCCTACGACCCGGCCGTGCGCATCGCCGGGGTGGTGCTCAACAAGGCCGGCTCCGTCCGCCACTCCGACGAGGTCCGCCGCGCGCTCGCCCCACTCGGCATCCCGGTGCTGGGTGTCCTCCAGCGCGACGACGACGTCACCGCCCCCTCCCGCCACCTCGGACTGGTCCCCGCCGCGGAGCGCCCGGAGGCCGCGCGGTCGCTGGACCACCTCGCCGGGAAGGTGGCCGCGTCGATCGACCTCGAGGCCGTCATGCGCATCGCGCGCGGGGCGCCTCCGCTGGCGGGCGCGGCGTGGTCGGCGAGCGCGGCGCTGGGTGCTGGTCGGCCGTACGAGGGTGACGACGACGAGGTGCGCCCGCTCATCGCCGTGGCCGGTGGCCGGGCCTTCACGTTTCGCTATGCCGAGACGGTCGAGCTCCTCGAGGCGTCCGGCTGCTCGGTGGCACCGTTCGACCCACTGGCCGACGAGTCACTGCCCGACGGGACGGCGGGGATCTACCTCGGTGGCGGGTTCCCCGAGGTGCACGCCGCAGACCTCGCCGCCAACGAGCCGATGCTGCGGGCGCTGCGCGCGGCGACGGCGGCCGGGACACCGACGGTCGCCGAGTGCGCGGGCCTGCTCTACCTTTGTCGCAGCCTCGACGGCGTGCCGATGGTGGGGGCGATCGACGCCGACGCCGCCATGGCCCCGCGGCTCACGCTGGCGTACCGCCGGTCGACCGCGGTCTCCGACAGCGTCCTGGCGACCGCCGGCACCGAGGTCACCGGCCACGAGTTCCACCGCACGGCCGTGAACCCGCCCGCCGGCGCGGCGGGCGCGGCGGGCTCTCACGCGGGCGTGCCCAGCACGGACGGACCGGGCGCGGCTCCCGCCTGGACCAGCAGCGCCGGGCCGGAGGGGTTCGTCCACGGTTCGGTCCACGCCTCCTACCTGCACACGCACTGGGCCGGGCATCCCGCGCTGGCGGCGAGATTCGCGGGGCAGGCCCGGCGGGTCGCCACCACGCGCCGGCCTGCCCGCCTCTGACGCCGCCCGAGTCTCTGCGCCGCCCGACTCTGACGCCGCCCGACCCTGACGCTGTCCGACCCGAGCGCCGACCTGCCTCGCTCGGTGGGCGTCCAGCTTTGTCGTACTCACTGCGGAATTTCGGCCGGTTTCCCGCAGTGGCTACGTCAAGCTTCTTCGTGGTTACGAAACATCCGTGCCGGGCGGGCCGGCGTGGGCCTGGTAGACGGGTCGGCGGTCGGCGTGGGCCGGTCAGCGGAATGGCGGTCAGCTCACGGCCGGGCAGTGGGCAGGCTCAGAGGGCGGTGACCCAGGCCGCGGCCTCGGCGACGGACGCCGCGACGGACACGCCCGGCGCGGGTCCGGGTCGTCGCACCACCACGACCGGCACCCCGAGCTCGTCGGCCACCGCCATCTTCGACCACGTGTGACCGCCGCCCGAGTCTTTGGTGACCAGCACGTCCACGCCGTGATCGGTAAAGAGTTCGCGCTCACCCGCCACCGAGTAAGGGCCGCGGTTCAGCAGCAGCCGCCACGGCACGGGCAGATCCACCTCCGGCGGGTCCACAACCCTGACCAGCGCGTGGTGCCCGGCCAGCGGGCCGACGAACCTGCCCAGCGACTGTCGGCCGACAGTGAGGAACGGCCGCCTGCCCATGCGGGACGCAGTCGCCGCCGCCTCGTCGTGGTCGTCCACCCAGTGCCAGCGGTCGGCCCCCGGGGCCGCGGCCCAGCCCGGTCGCTCGAGCCGCAGCAGCGGGACCTCCGCAGCGGCGCAGGCGGCGGCGGCATTGGCCGAGATGCCGGCGGCAAAGGGGTGGGTAGCGTCCACCACCGCGGTCACGCCGGCTTCCGTGAGGTGCCGCCGGAGCCCGTCGATGCCGCCGAACCCGCCGACGCGCACCTCCCCCACCGGCAGCCGCGGCCGCGCGACCCGACCCGCCAGCGACGAGGAGAATCTCCGGCCGCCTTCGTGGAACAACGCAGCGAGCTCGCGGGCCTCCGCGGTCCCACCCAGGATCAGCACGCTCACCGGCCCGCCCCCGGCGGCAGCAGCGGCAGTTCCGGAGCACCCGAGCGGGCCAACTCCAAGAGCGCGTCCAGGTCGAGGTGCTCCTCGGCGAGATCTGCCAGGAGGTCGAGCCGCGCCTCGCGGGCCCGCGCGAAACTCACCGATGACGCCGGGCGCGCACGACCCGCGCCGCCGGAGCCATCACCGCCGGAGCCGCCGCCCATGCCGCCGGAGCCGCCGACGACCTCGGCCAGCAGCGCCGACCGGAAGCCGTCCGATTCGAGGGTTCCGTGCCACATGGTGCCGAACACGCGGCCCCGCCGGGCTCCGCCGGGGAACTCCTCGTCGTCGTCGACCCGCTCGCGCCCGCCGCCGACGCTCACCCTCCCGTGATGGATCTCGTACCCGCCCACGTCCTGGCCCAGCGCGCGTCCGATGGGCAGCCGCAGCACCTTCTCCGCGCCGAAACGCGTGGTGACGCCGAGCAGACCGAGGCCGGTCACGCACGCGCCGGGCTCGCCCTCGATGCCGTCCGGGTCGGCGATCTCCCCGCCGAGCATCTGAAAGCCGCCGCAGATCCCCAGCACCGCGCCGCCGCGCTCGACGTGGGAGGTGAGTGCACGGTCGAGGCTCCGGGCGCGGAGCCAGGCGAGGTCGTCGAGGGTGGCGCGGGTCCCGGGGACGACGACGAGGTCCGCCCCCACGAGGTCGCGGGGCTCCGTGACGTAGTCCAGCTCCACGTCCGCTTCCAGGCCGAGGGCATCGACGTCGGTGAAGTTGCTGATCCGCGGCAGACGGATCACGGCCACGCGCAGGGTGGCGGTGGCGTCGGCGGCGCGGGGGCTGACCGCGAGGGCGTCCTCCGAGTCCAGCCACAGGTCGGGATTCCAGGGCAGCACCCCGTGGACCGGGCGGCCGGTGAGGTCCTCGAGCTGGCGCAGGCCGGGGGCCAGAAGTGTGGGGTCGCCGCGGAACTTGTTGATGACGAACCCGGCGACCAGCCGCTGATCGGCGGGCTCGAGCAGCGCGACCGTGCCGTAGAGGGCGGCGAAGACGCCGCCGCGGTCGATGTCCCCCACCACGACGACCGGCATGTCCGCGTGCCGGGCCAGGCCCATGTTGACGTAGTCGCTGGAGCGCAGGTTGATCTCGGTGGGGCTGCCGGCGCCCTCGCAGATCACCAGGTCGTGGCGGGAGGCGAGGTCGTCGTAGGCGGCGAACGCGGCGTTGGCCAGGTGGGCCCGCCCGTCCACGAAATCGCGGGAGGACACCGACCCGGCCGGCTGCCCCACCACCACAACGTGGCTGCGCCGGTCCCCGCCGGGCTTGAGGAGCACCGGGTTCATCGCGGGCTCCGGGGCCACGCCTGCTGCGAGGGCCTGGATCCACTGGGCCCGGCCGATCTCGCCGGTGCCGCCCGGGCCTGTGCTGTGAGGGGCGGCGACCACCATCGAGTTGTTGGACATGTTCTGGGCCTTGAACGGGGCCACGGCGATGCCGCGGCGGGCGAACGCCCGGCACAGTGCGGTGGTCACGACGCTCTTGCCCGAATCGGAGGTCGTACCGGCGACGAGCAGGGAGGCGACCATGGAAATCGATCGTAGCCGGGCGCCCCGGACCCGCCCGACCGGGCCGACCCACGTCGGTGGAGGGTGCGCGAGACGATGGTGGGGCCAGCGGGGCTCGAACCCGCGACCAGCGGATTATGAGTCCGCGGCTCTAACCAACTGAGCTATAGCCCCGCGCACGCGCCGGGAACCTCACCGGCACGCGCCGGGCAAGCCTAGCAAGGCCGACTCAGCGTGCCTCCGGCCACCAGACCTCCCGGACCGCGGCGAGTCCGTCCTCGACGAGCGAGGGAGGGTCATCCCACGCCATGACCTGCCTCCCGGGAGAGTCATAGGCGGGGTAGCCCGGGGCGCCGTTGGTGATGAAGTCGGCCCAGGAGTCGTGCATCGCCGCGACCAGGGAGGCCGGCGGCGGCGCCCCGAGATAGCGTTCCACGTTCTGCGCGTGGGGCACCGCCCAGAAGAACGGCAGGTCGGCGCAATGCCTGGGGCCGTTGCCGCCGGCCCAGCGGAAGTCGTACACCCACGTCGGGTTACCCGCCGACACCCTCGTCTCGGCCGCCCGGGCCACGGTGGAGTGGATCGCGGCGGCGTCGATCACGGCGCCCACGCTGCGCCGCAGCGACCGACCGTTCGACTGTCGGGCGAGCGCCCGGAGACCCTGCCTCGGGAGCTGTTGCGACAGGGCCATGAGCGCGGCCCCCGGCACCAGCGCCGGCCCCGGGATCTTGTCCGCGACGGCCTCGAACTCCGTCGCGGTGGACCCGATGAGCAGAGGCACACCCGCGGCCTCGCCCCCGGCGACCGCCTCGAGCGGCGGAAGCGGGACCGTGTCCCCGCCCACGACCGGCCGGAACGGCAGCGTGAACTGGTTGTCCCGACGCAGGCGCCGGTGGAACTCGTCGACCGCGCCACGCCCGCCTGCCGCCAGGGCAGCGGCCGTGACCCCCTTCGGCGCGAAGGTGGCCGGCGCCCGCAGCACCGCCGGCGACGCCGCGATCGCCCCGTGGAACAACCCGGCCGCCGGCGGTGACCCGAGCAGACAAAGGACCGCTCCCCCGCCCGCGGACTGCCCGGCGACGGTGACGCGGCCGGGGTCGCCGCCGAACGCCCCGATCTCGTCGCGCACCCATTCCAGCGCGGCGATCCAGTCCAGCACCCCGCGGTTGTCGGGGGCGTCGGGGAACGGCGTAAAGCCCTCGACCCCGAGCCGGTAGCCCACCGACACCACGACGATCCCCCGGCGCGCGAACGCCGAACCGTCGAACCACGGCTGGTGCGAGGACCCGGACTCCCAGCCCCCGCCGTGGATCCACACCATCACCGGGTGGTTGCCACCGTGGTCGACACCGTGGTCAACACCGTCAGTCGGCGCCCACACGTCCACGTGCAGGATGTCGGTGCCCGCGACGATCTGCTCGGGGATCCCCGGATCGGGATCGAACCGCAGCCGCTGGGCGGTGGCGGCGGGCCTGGTCGCGTCGCGGACACCCTGCCACGCTTCGAGGCGGACCGGGGCGGCGAAGCGCAGGACGCCGACCGGGTCCTCGGCATAGGGAATTCCGTAGAAACGGACGACGTCCCCGAGGTCGGTGCCGCGGACGCAGCCGGTGGACAGGGAGACGTGGACGTCGGTCATGGCGGCCACGTTAGCGAGAGCAGCTGAGATCCCCCCGCGACCCTGCTACCAAGGGAGGATGACAAGTGACAGGGATCAGATCATCGAGTTGTTGGCCGACGTGGCGTCAGCACTCGATACGCGCGACTGGGACGGGCTCGGCGCACTGTTCACCGACTCCGCGACCGGGTATGGGGCCTCCGGCCGGGAGGCGATCGTCGCGCAGGTCCGGGACCACCTCGGTGGCTGCGGCCCGTCCCAACACCTACTGGGCAATCACCGTGTGCAACTCGCATACAAGGGCGTCGAGGACCGCGCGCGGAGCCGGACGTACGCGCGGGTGCTCCACATGGGAGCCGGGGACCAGTCCGGGTTGTCGTACGAGTGCTTTGGTGAGTACTCGGACCTGTGGGCCCGGACGCCCGAAGGCTGGCGGATCGAATCCAGGAGGTTCCACGTCAGCTTTGACCGCGGCGACTTCCGGACCCTGCAACCGGGCTGATCGCCAGATGCCGGCCGGGCCGGATTCCGCTGCGTTTCCCTGAGGCTAGCCACCACCATCGGTATCGAACATTTGTGCGAGAATTCCCGGGTGTCGTCCATCCAGGAGTTCAACCCTGACCACTGCCCCGACTGTGGCGAACCCATGCGGTCCGGCCGGTGCCTGGTGGGCTGGGACTCTGCCCACGTCCCGGGTGGCGCTCGCGTCATCGTATGCCGGGAATGCGGCGAGCGCTGGTACCCGATGACGCGTATGCGCACCATGACACCGGCCGAATATCGGCGGGCGTACCGCAACCGGCAAAGCGCCCACGACCACCGCGACGAATCTTGATGGATCGGCCGGGGTGGCTCGTCCACTTTCGCAACCTGATGTGGGAAATAGTCGAGTTCACTGCACCGAGGCCCATCAGACGGCGGGCAGGAATCGCAGTTGGATTCGATCGGGATCAAACTACTGTGCGCGTCGTGATGGACCCGTCGCGCACGGAGTTCATGCGGACGCTGGAGATGGAAGAAGGTTGACCGACAGACGAAACCGCCGCAACGATCCGTGAACATGGTTAAGTTAACGCCCATGGTGAATGTCGAACTTTGATCGCTGCCGTCTCCTCAGCTCTTTCGGCCGGCTGTGAAACGGATGCTTCACCACCGGACACGGAAGCGCAGGCGTCAGGCGCAGTGGCTAGCGCTTGCCCGAATGTGAAGATGGGACCGAAGCACAGCTCCGCCCCACCGGCAGGGAAGCCGGGGCGGCTCGTAGTGGACGCTTGAAAGGGTGGGCCGAATCGGACCACCCCTAGAGCAATCGCGACTTTCGAAGCATGTTCATCTAGCGCCTAGTCGAACCTCCCACCAGACTGGGCGATATCACTCGGGTGGAACGGTCAAGCCCCTTGTAGTGGTGTAACTGGTTTTTGATCCTTCGCTGGTGGTTAGGCGGGTAGTTGGATCAGTGGATCGGTTGTCACCTCCGTCGTCGAGCTGGCGTCGGGGTTGGTGGTCAGTGTGAGTCGGCAGCGGCTGAGGACTTCGAGTCCGAGGTATCGGCGGCCTTCGGCCCATTCGTCGGTCTGCTCGGCCAGGACGGCGCCGATGAGGCGGACGATGGCGTCGCGGTTGGGGAAGATGCCCACGACGTCGGTGCGGCGGCGGATCTCGCGGTTGAGCCGTTCGGTGGGGTTGTTGGACCAGATCTGGCGCCAGACGTCGTCGGGGAACGTGGTGAAGGCGAGCAGGTCCTCGCGGGCGTCGCCGAGGTGGTCGGCGACCTCAGGCAGGCGCCCGTCGGTGTACTCCAGTAGTCGGTCGAACTGCTCGTGCACCGCGGTCGGGGTGGGCTGGTCGTAGACGCTGTGCAGCATGGCTTTCACGGCCGGCCACATGGACTTGGGGCACACGGCCATGAGGTTCGCGGCGTAGTGGGTGCGGCAGCGCTGCCACGCAGCTCCGGGCAGGTTCGCCGCGATCGCCTCGACGAGCCCGGCGTGGGCGTCGGAGGTCACCAGGCGGACTCCGCCCAGGCCACGGGCGACCAGGTCGGCGAAGAAGGTGTTCCATGAGGCTTTGGTCTCGCTGGTGGCGACCTGCATTCCGAGGACTTCGCGGTGGCCGTCGCCGTTGACTCCGGTGGCCAGCAGGACGGAGGCCTTGACGACCTGGTTGTTCTCGCGGACCTTGATCGTCAACGCGTCGGCGGTGACGAAAGTGAATGGTCCGGCCTCGTCCAGGCGGCGGTGGCGGAACGCGGCGACCTGCTCGTCCAGGTGCTCGGCCATGCGTGAGACCTGCGACTTGGACAGCGAATCGATGCCCAGGGTCTTGACCAGCTTGTCCATACGGCGGGTGGAAACGCCAGCAAGATAGCAGTCGGCCACCACCGTGATCAGGGCGGACTCGGCCCGCTTGCGGCGCTCGAGCAGCCACTCGGGGAAGTAGCTGCCCGAGCGCAACTTCGGGACGGCGACGTCGACGGTGCCGACGCGGGTGTCCAGGGGGCGGTGGCGGTAGCCGTTGCGCCGGTTGGTGCGCTCGGTGCTGCGGGCGTTCCATTCGGCGCCGCACACGCTGTCGGCATCGGCGGACAGCAGGGCGTTGATCATGGTTTGCAGCAGTTCGCGCATCAGATCCGGTGATGCCTCGGCGAGGGCTTGGCCAAGCAGGCCTGCAGGGTCGACAATATGGGGTGCGGTCATCGCGATGACTCCTCGAGGATTCTTTAGACGGTTGACTCGAAGGATCACGCGGTGGCCGCTCTACATCCGTCAACGACACGGATGTCGGAGACGATCTCGGCCACCGAGTTACACCACTCTATGGGGCACTACTGGTGGAACACGCACGTTCACGTTTAGGCCAAAGCCACTACCCTTCAGGAGCAGAAGTGAGCATCGAAGAGATCGAAGAGAAGGTCAAGAAGTTGGCCGCAAAGGTAAAGGACCTGAAAGGTGAGATCGCAACAGAAGAGGCCACGAAGAACGCTTTCATTAGTCCTTTTATCCGAGACATTCTCGGATACGACATTTTCGACCCACGGGAAGTCATCCCGGAGTACGTCGCAGATGTTGGCAAGAAGAAGGGCGAGAAGGTTGACTACGCAATCAAATCGGGCAACGACTTCCGTTTCCTCATCGAGTGCAAGGCAGTCGGATCTCCGCTTAGCCTAGATCACGCCGACCAATTGGTTAGATACTTCACTGTAACCGATGCAGAGTTCGCCATTCTTACAAACGGCGAAGTGTACCAATTCTACACTCAACTAGATAAAGTCAACCGAATGGACGAGCGCCCATTCATGGTTCTCGATCTCGCCGACATTGACGCGCGACTATTCCCCAGTTTGGAAAATTGCACGAAGTCGAATTTCGACGCGGGAACAATTACTGCGGTCGCGGAAGAAATGAAGTATGTGTCCGAGGTCAAGCGGGTTATTAGCTCAATCTTCAAAGCCCCGTCGGACGAGTGGGTAAAACTCCTTGCCGGTCAGGTCAGCGACAGGAAGATGACCGCCCGCAATCTCGAGTTCTTCCACAAGATCGTCTCCACAGCCTCCACCCAGTACTTGAACGATGAGGCATCTCGCCGCCTTCGCAGCGCCCAGGCAATAAATGAAACGGAGGCCCCCGTCGCATCATCCGCCCCAACGCCGCCCACGGAAATCGAACCAGCAGCCTCTGAAATCGAGACCACCGAAGATGAGATTCAGGGATTCATGATCATCCGCGCAATCTCTTGCGCTCTAGTCGAACCGAAGCGCGTGGCATTACGGGACGCAAAATCATACTGCGCAATTCTATTCGATGACAACAATCGGAAACCGATTGTTCGACTATACTTCAATAGCAGCAAGTATCGTATCGGCCTATTCGGTTCGGACAAATCCGAAACGATTGAAGAGATCGAAAATGTCACTGACATCTACCGCTTCCAGGATCGGATCAAGGAGCGGGTCGAGGCCCTAGCGGAAGGCACTTGACACTAAGGGGCGAAGGTCGCGCTAGCACGTCGTTATACGACTAAGCACCCCCGGCATTCCCGTTTCAGAGAAAATGGGGACGCACCTGTGTCCCTCGGGACGAGCATCAGAGCCTGTTCGTCAGCCATGTGCAAAATCGAACTCGTCCCCCAGGGTGGGTTTCTTGCCTTCGTTCGCGGTAGGCGCCCTGCGGCGTCAGCAGACGCGGAACCCGCCTCCCGATGACGGGCCTGTGTGCCTCTCTGCGGCGGAAACGCTTACCCAGTCGCGAATCCCTATGAAACGCCCGTGGCGAGGCACTGGGATGGGTCGAACTACCCAGCCTGCGGTCCTCTACGCCGCACACCTTGACCGGTGTTCGGCGTAGACGACCGCTGCCGTATTCGGACAATCGGATGCCACGAACACAGGGTAAGTCCCGTGGAGTGGTGGGGTTTCGGGGCCGACGTTCTGGCTGACGAAGGTGTGGCGGTCCGCCTAAGAGG
>NZ_JAWLRW010000020.1:0-19066 GCF_033142235.1 Rhodococcus sp. IEGM 1408 | reverse complement strand
GCGGCCTGTCGGGTACTACGGGCGAGGGGCAGTTCGGGGAGGTGTCGAGTTCGCAGGATCTACAACTCGACACCCTTCACTTTACATAACGACAATTATCGGCACTAGCATTGGTGCTGGTATGGCCGCTATCGGGCGCTTCGAGGCGGTGCAGCATGTGGCAGGACGCACCAAAAAAGGGCGTGTGGATCGGGTCGCCGCGCGGTAGGATGAGAGACACAACGGGCCGGCTACCGGAACGTTGCCTGCCGAGGGCTCCCGTGAGGGAGCCCTCGTTTTATTTAGGGCATCCAGGTCCGTTGACGGTAAGTGCCCTGGTAGATCAGTTGGGCCAGCCGGTCAGTAACTGCCTGGGCCCGGGGGTGTTGGTTGCGCACTGCGTTGGCTCGGTGATGGATGTACACCGCCATGTCCACGGACTGCAGTCCGGGCGTCTGGGCAGAGTCGGCGAAGTTGATGGGCGCGGAGATGTGCTGGAGACGACTTGGCCGGTAGCCGCCAGTGCCAAAGTCCTGGTAAGCGCCGAACTGGTCTTGGTGTTCGGCGCTCGTGGCGATCTCGTCAGCGACGACGATTACTTGTTCGTCCCCACCGTGGCGGGCGGTGTAGGTGTCGATCTGTTCCAGCAGGTGCCGAAACACCACGGTGTGGGGTTGCTCGGGGTAGCGATATCGCGAGTTCAGACGTCTGACGTCGACGCCCTCAAAGAGGTAGCGCACGCCCGCCTGCTGTGCGGCTCGCAAGACGGCCGAGTAGAGGCCGGCAGCCTCCCGGTGCTTGCCCCGTAGAGCGGCCCACTGTCCGGCCCCGCCCATGATTTCGTGGCCATGGAACTCGGCGGAGGCGTCCGTGCCGTGCTGGTCCGCGGTCAGTTGCCCGATTTCCACGTAGAGCTGGGTCAGATGTTCCCATTGGTCGTAGTCGGCGATTGCGGCGCCGACGTAGTAGAGCTCCTGGTCGTAAGACTCATCTACGTAGGCGATTAGCACGGGGTCCATAGTCTCACCCGGGCGCGGCGGGTCCTGGATCGCATGGCTAGCAGGACGGGTTCGTCCTGCCGTCGAGTCCGCCGTCCAGGAAGTGCTTGCCGGCGAGGTGAGCCAACACCTGGTCGCCGAAGATATCCAGGGTCGGACGAGGATTTCCCGGGTCAGTGCGGAAGTGCGTCCAATCCCGCGTTCTCGAGCGCGAGACGTCCGCGGTCGGAGGTCACCAGCCGGCGGAATTCGCCGGCCGCGGTGCGCTCCGCGCCTGCGTCCTGCCCGTCTTCCCCGCCGGGGACGCGGGCCAGGACGTACCGGGTCATCCCCGTCGCCTGGACCAACTCGCGATCCCGCTCGTCGACGTCGGCCTGGGTCACCCAGCCGTGCGAGAAGGCGACGTCGGTGCGGTAGACGATCCCCACGTCGAGCTCGTTGCCAGCCAGACGGGCGGCGAGCGCGCGCGACCCCTCATCCCGGTTGACCTCCGGGGGGACCACGCCCGCGGCGGCCAGCAACACGTCGGCCGCCCGGCCGCACGGGTCCTCTAGATCGCACAATCCCACCCGTAGTTCCGGGCGGGCGAGGTCCGCCAGACCCCTGACCTCCCGGGGATTGCCGGACTGGACCGCCACGACGACGTGGTTGCGTGCGAATACCTGCGGGTCGGTCGCCGTGCCCTGCTCCACGGCGAGCGCCATGACCTCTTCGCTAGCGGAGGAGTTGGGAATGTGGGATCCGGGCACCGCACTGCTGGCTACCGCTGTCGTCGGGGGCGGCGCCCTGGCCTTGCCTCCGGTCGCGCGTGGGGCCGATGGCTTCTGCGCGGTGATTGGCCTGCTCGGTGTGATGCAAGATCGGACGTGGGCGCCGACGGTAGCGGCGTTAGGTCTGCTGGCGTGGTTTGTGGGCCATTGGTCGTTCGCGGTGCGACACGATGCGCGCTATCGGTCGACGATAGCGCTGTGGGTGATCGACAAGACCCCGCTGCGATGGACGATCCCGCGGTACTGGCAGCTGCGCGGGCAACGTCGACAGACAGTGGCACGCTGACACATCCGGCCCGGGCCGCCGCCAACGGAAAAGGCCCCGCCGGGGCGAGGCCATCTGGTGTGGGTGACTGTACTTCAGCTTCAGAACAGTGGGGGCGTGTCGAGAGGTGCGGCGTTGCCGGATGCCCGTGAGTAAGCGTCGGGGTCCCAGCCACCTGAGACGGCGTCGCGGACGGCCAGCGAGCGGGCCTGACGGTCGTGGCGCTGGGCGAGGTTGCGGATGATTCCGGTGCGCCCGCAGGCGACTGCGTAGAGCAGGTTCGCGGACTGAGTGGAGGCGATGAGGTGTGCCGGGTCCACGCGCACGCACAGTGGTTCGTTGCAGCGGTGTTCTCCGATCGCGCCGTCGCCGAGTTCGCTGGTGATGACAAGGGCGAAACGGTGGGCGTACTCGGTGCGGCTGACCCCGCTCGATCGCCAACTGATCCTGCCGTAGCCATCGGATACCGCACCGGTCCAGATCCAACATCCGTTACCGGGTGCTTTGACGACCCGGGACCAGAAAGCCTCGATCGCGGCGCCTGTTGGAGGCAGTGTCGGATCGTACGGGCGTGATCGTCTCGCCGATGCTTGGGTTTGTGGCCCGAGGTCCATACCCGGCAGGGGGATGTCGGCAAACCACGGATCGTCGAGGGAGTCAGTGAATCTCTGCACCGTTGTTGCCCGACTGCTGTTCCTCGCTATGGGTGTCATCGTCGCTGGAGGAGTCGGATGTCGTCTCGGTGGCCTCACCGTTGGCGCTGGCATTGTGGCCCTTCGCGGTGCGGATGGCGACCCCGACCTCGCGGGCGGACAGCCAGTCATCTCGGCCAGGTCAACTTGCGCGACCCCTAGGTCCCGGAGCTCGATCAGCGCGTCACCCAACGCAGCTTCGGCGTCGGCGCGTGCGTCGATCGCCGAGAACACCGTCACGAGCGTGGACTCGCGCTTTCGCGCCCGCTCGAGCTCGGTGGCCATGGCCTGACGGGCACGGGCCCGTGCGGTCTGTGAACGCGAATCAGTCTTTGTAGCAGCCATGGCCCAAACCCTAGAGCCCCCCTACGACACCCGCAATCAACAACCGCTCCCCCTGCGCTGACCGATGCGCTGCTCTGAGCCGCAACCTGTAGACCTCGCTACCGCTCATTCATCGGCTACACACAGTATGCACTCCCAGTGGTGGGGGGAATGCCTGGTCAAGGCCCCGCCAGCGGCGGGGCGGCCCGCGTCCGTGGACGCAGGGCTTCTCTGGCCCATAGGCTGGGGTCCATGATGAGCCTTCGGGGCGTGCACGCCGGGACTGGATACCAGTACCTGCTGCGCTCTGTGGCCACCCATGACGGCCCCCGGGAGTCGGGGCAAACCCTGTCGGACTACTACGCTGCCAAGGGCACCCCACCGGGCAGGTGGATCGGTTCCGGGCTCGAGGGTCTTGCCTCCCAGGCGGTGCAGAGCCGGGCTGAGGTGACCGAGGCGCAGATGGCTGCCCTGTACGGGGAGGGGCTGCACCCGGACACCGACGAGATGCTCGCCGCCGGTACCAGCTTGGCCGGATGCAAGCTCGGTCGAGCCTTCCCCGTCTACACCGCCGACAAGCCCGTTCTTGTCGCGCTGGCTGCGGCCGAGAAGCAGTTCCGCAAGCAGCACAATCGCTTGCCCACGACCAGTGACCGGGCGGTCATGGCCGAGCAGATCGGCCGCCCGTTCTACCTGGAGCAGGGCGGCTACGACCACGCCTCCGGCGCCGATGTCATCGCGTGGGTCAACCGGGAACGCGACCAGGTGCAGCAGGCAGTGTCCGGGTTCGACTTCACCTTCTCCCCGGTGAAAAGTGTCAGCGTCCTGTGGGCGTTGGCCGATGAGCAGACGGCGATGAGGATCGCCGCAATTCATCACGAAGCCGTGGCTGAAGCACTGGCCTGGGCCGAGGACAATGCGATCTACACCCGCCGGGGTGCGGGCGGGATCGAGCAGGTGAATACTCGCGGCATCATCGCCTCAGAGTTCACCCACTTCGACACCCGAGGTGGGGACCCGGATCTGCACTCGCACGTGCTGCTCGCCAACAAAGTTCAGGCCCCCGACGGGACGTGGAAGTCGCTCGATGGGCAGGCGATCTTCCAGATGCACCAGGTGATCTCCGCACGGTATGACACCGCCCTGCACGACCGTCTCTCCCGCGAGATGGGTGTGGAGTTCGCTGCTCACTACCCGTCCCCGGACAAGGCTCCGGTGTGGGAGATCAAGGGTGTCGACCGGTCGCTGATCGAGAGGTTTTCCTCCCGCCGGGCGTTGGCCCGCCCGGTGTACGAGCAGCTGGTCGCGCAGTACGTGGCGGACCACGGTCGTCAGCCCTCGCAGCGGGCCGGGTACGCCCTGTGGCAAAAGGCCATCCTGGACACTCGCGATGCGAAAAAAGCCGCCCAGTCGTTGGCCGAGCACCGTGCCGCATGGCGGGAAATCGCCGTGGAGGCCGTCGGCGCCGAGAAGGTCGAGGGGCTCCTAGACCAGGTGCGGGCGCACGCCCACGAGAGCCAGCCGAGGCCGGTGTTCGACGCCGGCACCCATGCCCGCGACGTGGCCGCCCAGGCGATCGGTGCGGTCACTTCCAGGCGTGCGCAGTTCCGTCGCTCGCACGTGGACACCGCGGTGTCGACGGTGCTCAAAGGGTTCCGGTTCGCCTCCGATGCTGACCGTGTTGCGGCGCACGATCAGGTGATGGACCTGCCCATGAGCGAGCAGGTCATCTGCCTGACACCGGGGGAAGTTCTTCCCCTGCCCCAGGCGCTGACGACCGCCTCCGGTGCCGGGATCGACGCCCGCGCCAACGCTGAGAAGTTCACCACCCGCGCCGTCCTGGACGCCGAGCAGACCACCCTGGATGCGGCCACCACCCCGGTGGCGGTGTTCGCCGGCCAACAGGTCATCGAGAACGCTCTGGCCCGTCACGAACAGGACAACGGCTGGGCACTCAACGACGGCCAAGCAGCCCTGGCCCGGCACATGGTCAACGCCGGCACTCTGGTCGCCGCTGGGGTCGGGCCGGCCGGCACCGGCAAGTCCACTGCGATGGCGGTGGTCGCTGACGCCTGGCGTGACACGGGCCGCACCGTGATCGGCCTGGCCCCCTCTGCCGCCGCCGCGAGCGTGCTCGCCGAGGAGATCGACGCCGGTTGCCACACCATCGACTCGCTGACCTTCACCTGGCGGGGACTGCACCCCAGCCAGCCGGGCAAAACCCTGTCGGCGCTGCCAACGAAGATCCGGCGCGGCGACATGCTCCTGGTCGACGAGGCAGGAATGTCCTCGACGGAGAGTCTGGCGGCGCTGACCGAGATCGCCCAGCAGTCCGGGGCAGTGGTGCGCCTGATCGGTGACCACAAACAGCTCGCCGCCGTCGAGACCGGCGGTCTGTTCGGTGAGGTGGCCCGCACCCCGGGAACGGTCCAACTCGACCAGGTCATGCGCACCGGTAAAGACACCGAGCAGGCCGCCGCGACCCTCGCCCTGCGCGACGGCGACACCGATGCTCTCACCCTGTACTCGGAGCGTGGGTGGGTGCGCGGTGGGCACCGGGAGCAGATGCTCACCGATGCCGTCGGGGCCTACCTCGCCGACACCGCACAGGGCCGCAAGAGCCTGATCATCGCCTCCCGCAACGCCGACGTGGACACCATGAACGAGATCATCCGCGCGGACCGGATCGCGGCCGGCGTCGTGGACACCAGCCAGGAAACTGGTGTGGCCCGCGGCGACACGGTCGGGGTGGGCGATGTGGTCATCGCCCGCAAGAACCAGCTGCTGCTCACCGGCGACCGCCGCGCCCTGGGCCGGGTCATCAACGGCCAGATGTTCACCGTCACCGGCCTCACCGACGAGGGCGATCTGACGGTGGTCGACCTGGGCACCGGCACCGCGCAACTCATCCCCGCCGACTACGCCCGCCGCAACGTCCACCTCGGCTACGCCTCCACGATCCACCGCGCCCAAGGCTCCACCGTGGAGACCACCCACGCCGTGGTCGATGCCTCCGTGGACCGGGCTGGGCTGTACGTGGCCATGACCCGAGGCCGCCACGAGAACCGCGCCTACGCCGTGTGCGAGCCGGCCCTGGACCCGTTCGCCGAAGACGCCCACATGCACTCCGCAGGCGACACAGACGCCCCCGAACCCCTCGAGGTACTGGCCACCGTGCTGGGCCGCGACACCCGGCACCGCACCGCCACCGAAACCCTGCGAACCGAGCTGGACGAGGCCACCGACCCCGCCCGCGTGGAGGGCCTCTACCGGCACGGGGTCGACCTCGCCGCCACCGCGTTCACCGCAGCAACCCTGCCCGACTACCTCGACGCTCTGCCCCGCGCCCACGCACACCAGCTCGAGGCAGACCCCGAGCAGTACACCATCTTGGAATCTGCGTGGACCGCCGCGGCCAAGGCCGGCCACGACCCCCGCGAGCACTGGGCGAACATCACCGACGACATCGACACCGCCAGCGCCCCAGGCGCACTCATCGCCTCCCGACTGCGTCACGTGACCGAAGCGCCCAGCGAACTCCCCGCCCCTCCCCCACTTACTGCGGGCGGCGACTGCGAGCTCGCAGCGTGGTTGGTGGCCACCCACGCCGAGCTGACCGGCGGAAGTGACGACGACCCCACGCAGGCGCGCGAGGCAGCACTAGAGATAGTGAACGGGTCGCGGCAGGGGCGGCTGACTGATGAGCAGTTGGAAAAGAATCTCCAGGGCGCTCAGGCCAGCCTCAAGGACCACCAGGCAGCGCACGATCGCCGTTCTGCGCTCTCGCGCCAGCGGGACGACCACGAGCGGCAGGTTCGGAACGCCCATCGCGAGCTCGATGCCCGGGTCGAGGCGATCGAGGCGGCCCGCCCGCTGGCCGAAAATCTGAACCGCAGCCGGCAGAAGCTGCGCCAGAGCCAGCAACAGCGGGTCTCGGCGCAGCACGAACTGGGCAGTTTGGGGCGCCTGGCGATACGTCGGCGCCGTGAGCTTCAAGACCTGCTGGAGACCACGAAGGTCGAGCACGAGATGTACACCACAGAAGCCCAGGCGTGGTCTGACGCGCTGGCCCGCATCACCCCTGATCCCGGGCCGGAGCACACCTGGGATGACACGGTGGCCCGCGCCGCCGACACCGTCGCCCGAGAGCAGGAACTCGCCGAGGCCGCCCAGCGGGACCAGCCCCTGCTCCTGTCCTGGGACGAGCAGGAATCGGCGCAGGCTGCGCACCGCCTTGAGCGCGCCCAGCGCACATTGGAGGAGCTAGCGGCCGAAACCACGCGGCGCGAGGGCCTCACAGATCCGCAGCGCGAGCTCGAACAGCAGGTGCGCCAGGAGGAAGCGGAGCGCCAGTCCAAGAAAATCCGCGACGCGAGCACCAACGCCACGGTCCGGTCCCCGGGCGGGCCCTCGGCCATCGAGGTGATGCGCAGGTCCTATCTTGCTGGATTAGAGGCAGACAGGGCCACTGCGCGTGACGCTGACACCAACCTCAACGAGGGGGGAAGCTTCACCTCCTCCAAGCCAGGCACCGGCCCCGACATCGGGTTCTAGATATGTAGGGGGCCACCATTTCGGTCCAGTACGGGCGGGCACCAGCAGCGATGCCCGCCGGTCTTATCGGAATAGGTGGGGAGCCTCAGGCCGCGGTGGCCCACTGGTGGGGCGCGGCCAGCACGTCCGCCGCAGGCAGTGCAGCGCGGGCCGCGGCCACCAGCTCCCACCAACTACCGGGGTCTGCCTCGCGGAGGAGATCTTGCGCGGCCATCGCTGCTCCCCACGTGGTTGCCTCCACCGGCGGCCCGGCCGCAGTGGCCCCATAAGCCAGGGCGATATCTACCGGGTGGACCTGCTCGGCCTCAGCTGGAGTGGGGAAGCTCCCCCACTCGGCAAGGGCGTCTGAGTCTTCTGCCTGGTAGCGGGTGGTGAACCACCACACGAACACCGCCGATTGCAGCCGGTACAGGCGCACCCGATCGGCATGCGCCCCCGTCACCCCAGCGGCAGCGGCGGCCCGGGCCAGGCGGGAGCGCCCCTGGTAGACGCGCCCACTGGAGGTGCATAAACCGAGCGACTGCAGGGCACGAAGTTTGCTGCGCACCGTGGCCGTGCACACGCCCAAGCGTGTCGCCAGCTCCCCCACCGGGACCGTGCCGGTCCGCAGGAGGGCCCATACCCGCATCCCCAGCACACCCAGAGGTTGAGCGTGCCAGATGTCGGCGCGAGCGCACTCCAGCTCCTCATGAAGTCGCTGCGCCAGGGCTGGAGTAAATACTGCGCCACTTCCTGTCTCCCCGCCCCCGTGAGTAGCCACCCGCCAGGTCGCGGCCCACGGGCCCACCGCTCGCCGCGTGCGGCGGATCCATCCCCTGCCGGCGAGGTCGGCCAGGCGGTCAGCGACGGTGTCCCGTGCCAGGCCTGCGGCTAGGGCCCAGTCACGCTCGGAGAAGTGGACCTCCTCAGACGCTGCGGCGAGGACGCGTGCGGCTAGGGCGAGCAGGACGAGCCTGCTCTGCGCTCCGGTCTTTCCCTGCCACTGCTCGGGCTGGGCCTCCATGCGCGCGATCAGATCGGCGACGGTGCGCTCGGCGGTGCGGCGGGCTGGGCTACACGTGCCCGAGGTGCGAGTGGTGAAGCTGGCGGCAGTGACGGCCTTGGTCCACTGGCGAGTCAGTTCTTGTGCGGCGTCCAGCCGGGGGGTGCGGCCGCCTTGGGTGCGGTGGGTTCGCGCGAATTCCAGACCGGGCCAGTTTTCGGTGAAGGCGGCTTTGGCGAGGTCGCGGTACTGCATGCGGGCGTGCGCGCACGCGAGCACGATCGACCAACCGATCGCGGAGGCATCCCCACTGCTGGTGATCGGGGTTGCGGCAAGGGCGCGGATCTTGGCTGTCAGTGGGCGGCGTGGCCCGGCCAGATGCGGATGCCCTTCGACATCGACATGCACAGGCAGGGTGGCAACCGTGCGGTTCGCCTCGGCGGCAGCATGCGGCCGGGCGCCGAGATGCTGGACAACCCGCTTGAGAGCACGCAAAGATGCGGGGCGGATATCAGTGTCGCCCAGGGGTACCGAGGTGCCGCCGGAGCGGTGGGGCGAGCCCGGGGAGCGGACACAACCGGTGCGGGGGTTCGCCAGTGGCCCGCGGTCAAGTGAGGGCCACGCGGCGGCGAATGCGTCCACTACTGGCGCTAGCCGGGCCGGTGAGCCCGCGGTGCTCAGGCGGATCCACACGTGATATCCCCCACCGGGTCCAGATGAGCACACCAGATGCTCGATCCCCGCGGCGGTGAGAGCGGAAGTGCAGGCGGAGAGGTCGGCAGTGGCGGTTGAGCCGGCGTGGTGGGCGTCAAAGTCCAGAGCAAGCAGGCGAAAACGGCCTGCCTCATCGGTCAAATGCAGTGCGTACGGCACATCCGGGCCGGGGGCGCCGTCGGTGAAGCGCTGAGTCGTCGAGAAGGTGTGTGCTTTGCGCGGATCGACCCGCACATACGGGCGCGGACTCCACACACACGCCACCGACTCCCACCACGTGTTGGCCTGATGGGATGCGGTTTTGCTGGTATCAGAACAAGACACGCCGTCCGGATCGACTGGACCGTCCGGAAGGTATGACCTACCCTGAGAGGTGCCTGGAAGCACAGCTCTCCTAATTGGTGAGCAACCCGAGTCCGAGCTCCAACTCGAACTCTCTGACCTTCGATCCCGGCCCACTCGCCAGTGGGCCGGGATCAGTCATTTGAGGCTGCGTGATTTCAATTTTCGGTGGGGCACTCCCCAACCGTCATTTCACGCTGGAATGGCCTCCTGATCGCTTAGCTGAAGTACGGCCTCCGGTAGGCCGAGATTAATGGCGGCGAGGTCTGCCATGTACTGGGACATTGAGACGCCGCGAGACTTAGCTGCCACACGTAGTGCTTCGTAAACCTCTGGAGCCATACGGACAGGAACACGCATGCGTGCTCCGAATGATGGCCGTCCGGGGCCTGACTGCTTCGTCGCCATGCGGATGAAGTTTCCACACTTGGCGCCATTAATCGCTCTGACACGCCCTGCTGGGCGCAATTTGTGGCGCCGCTGCGGCGGGGGCATCGGAGGGGCGCCACCACCCCTACATACCTGTTTACCGTTAATGGTCTTTACTTCTACCGGTTACTACCATTAGTGGTATATACCGCCAATCGTCCCGGCGGGTTCTGGTCGGTACGTGGAGCTCGCGGAGGATTTACCTGCGATAACGGTGTAGAGGTATTGCGGTATTCACCAGTGCTGGTGTTACGGTTTGTACTGCTTTCAGTGCAGCGGTACTGTGGTAAAGACCAATAGTGGCAGGAGTAGGCCTTGAAAATCGCAGTGGTCAACACCAAAGGTGGTGTTGGGAAGACAACAACAGCCGTGTACCTAGCCGCGGTGGCCTCTGAGGAGGGGCTCTCCGTGGAACTGCTGGACGCGGACCCTCAGGGATCTGCAACCAGCTGGGCGGAGATTGCGGCGGAGGGGGACATGCAACTGCCGTTTCCAGTGACACCAGCCAATAAAATCACTCTGGGTCGTCCCTCTGCATTTGACCTGACCGTGATTGACACTCCGCCTGGCGCTGCGGACATTATCCAGGCGGCGATTGATGCCGCCGATGTCGTGGTTGTTCCAACAGCTCCGTCAGGCCTGGATCTTCAGCGAGTCTGGCCGACCCTCGAGGCGGCTGCCCACAAGCCGGCGGGGGTTCTCCTTACGAGCGTCGAGCTTGGAACCAAGCTCCTGCACCTGACTAAGGAGGCCCTCGAGGCGGAAGGGGTCTTCGTTTTCGAGAACGTCATCGGAAAGCGACAAGCAATACGGCAGGCTTTCGGCGTCGTTCCCTCAAGCTTCTATGGGTACCGAGACCTACTGAAAGAAATCAACGAGGTGACCAGATGAGCAGCAGCTCTGAACCGGTTAGTCGAAGTTTGCGCCCTCGGTCCTCCAGTCCGGTGCGGCCGGTGGCAGATACGTTCCCTTCCGCGGAGGTCGAACGTAAGGCCGGACCTCGCCGGGCGAAGACTTCGCTAGCGCTTGATGTCGAGGTGTACCGACGGGCCAAAATTGCAGCCATCCAGCAAGAATGCACTGTTTCCGAGTTCATAGAGACCGCGATTCGTGCCGCGTTAGAGAAGTAGCGTGCTCCGGTATTTACCGATCGTGGTACATACCTCTAACGGTACTTGGCGACTCGGTTAGGGTTTGAAACGAGCTCGCCGGACACCGGGATCCCGCCGCACTTTTGGAAGCCGAAGCGCCTTACTTCTTCGGGGGAGGGCGGGGCCCGCCCTTTCGAACTAGGGCAGGGGCATGCTTTGCAGTCGCGCTCTAACGTGTTCGGCAAAGTTCGGCGCCTGGCCCCGGAGGCTGAGTTCAGCCCGGGTCGACGGCGGACGGAGCGCAACTTATCGGCACCGGGCGATAAGTGGACCGCTCGCCCGCTGTGGCGCCGGCGGGTAGTGCGTCCCCGACTGTCCTTTCAGCTACATCGAGGGGTTCTACAACACCCGTCGACGCCATTCCGCGCTCGGCTACCGCCGGCCCAACGACGTCCACTACAGGTACCGACAGCCAGCCCTGGCAGCGTAGAAAAAAATCATCAATTCCGCTGTCCGAAATCAGCGCAGCAGCCCCACACCGGCACCGCGCTTGACTAGGCTTCATTGCCTATCAAGGAGACTGATGAGTATCGCAATTGCTTCTGTGACGGTCGCATTCCTCGTTGCCGATGTCGCCGGTAGTGGAGGCAACGTCGCGGGCTCCTTGGGGTCGGCGCCGGCCCCCGTCCAGGCAGATCTGGGCGAAGCGTCCCCAGTACACAGCGGAACGGTGAAGTGGTGGAACGACGATAAATTATTCGGCTTCATCACCCCTGACGACGGGAGCCCTGACTTGTTTGTCCATCACATCGGCATCCCTCAAGGCGACCTGTGGGGCTGCCGGGCCGTCAAATACCAGATCTCACCCAGCAAGCCCCCCAGCGCCATCAATGTCAGTTGTGTCGAGAAAATTCGCTGACCTGTGGGCCTTCCTCCGGAATGGCGAGCGGAGAACAGCGCATAGCAGTCCGGAGTTCCGCTGCTCGTAGGCATTTTCGGGAAGCAGCTTGACGACGGTGCAGGTCAGCACCTTGAAGGTCGCTACGCGGCCCAATTGGTGTAGGCACACGAGCTTGGCGTGTCCGCTCGGCTTGAGTGGCGCTTCGTGCTTTCATGCAGGTGACGGTGGTCGGAGACTGCGCGAAGCCATCGATTGGCGTGTCGAAGCGGCGGTTAGAACTAACTGCCAAGTCCCGGCCGTTGGCAGATGCCATCGTCGATTTCGAATGGACGTGTAGTAACATGACTCTTCACGTCTTGATCCACGAGGTTCCTAGATCAATCGACGTTTTCTCGGCCCTCGTGTGCCTATCATCTGCGGAACCCCGGTCAGCGAGCAGGGAGCGCAGGCTCAGAGTCCCAGTTCCGCCATGAGGTCCTCGTGGGAGATGCTGCCGTCCTCGCGGCGGGCGTCGGCCGCGCCGCGAACGTCGGCCTGATCTTCCAGGGCCTGCAGCGCGCGGTCGAAGAATTCAGGCGAGACAACGACGGCCCGACGACGGCTACCGCGGCTGAGGATCTCAACCGGCGCCCGTTGGGCGGCGTCGAGTACCTCGCTCTGGTGTGCGCGGAAGTTGCTGAGCGTCGTGGTCACCATGACACTAAGAGTACATCTTGTACAACTGACGGTCGAGTGACGCCCCAGGTGCTCGGGGCGGGGATCGCTTAATATTCCTTGTGACCTGCACGCTTGACGGAATCTCACATTATCGGCACATCTTGCAGGACGTGAGCTGCGGACTCCACGATATTGCTCTCCGTCGTAGCCCGGAATATCTGTTTCAGAGGTAGTCGATCGGATCAGCTAATTTGGTGGGGTCTCCTCGAGGGGAGCTCAGGCCTCTTCCGAGGTCATTTGGTCTCGGTGGAGTTTCGTCTGCATGGCCTGCGCCGTGGCTATATAGGGCGCTCGGGGTGTGTTAGCAAGAGAATCGAGTTCTCGATCGCCGGTTCGACCGCAGCTTCTAAAACGGAATTCCGCCCCGCGTCTACCCAGCCTTGGCGCTGGTCAGCGATCCCAGTTGGTGGTCGGCGGCTAGCGCCAAATGAGGGGAAGACACTGTGTCAGTGCTCTTGCTCTGCAGCTTCAAGCCAGGAAGCTCACCTGCCGAAATCTCGGTTGCGAATGGCAATTTTGCGAAGTGTCGGCAAACAAGAACGCTGCTGGGAGCCAAGACGACGTGGCTCCCAGCAGCGCTCGGATGCCCTGGCTTACAGACGCTCGCTTGGTTCTGGATCCTCCAAGTAGTCGTGAATCACGCGGCCCATGGAGTAGGTAAAGGTCACATCGCCGTACAGCAGCGACGTGACATTGAGGGGACTCGTGGGTGCCAACCTCGCGGCCGGGTGCCCTTCGGGGAACGTGAACTGGATGTCATCGATCGAAGCGTCAAACAGTTTGACGGTGAACGGCAACGGCAGCTCGATGAGTTGGCTCAGGGCCGCATACCCGCCGAAGGGTTCGGGAATCTGGCGGTGAGAGTAGTAGTTGAGATGACCCCCGAGGTTGCCCACGTGAGTGTCTGTGACGTTCGCCTGGACTTCAATTACCGGACTGCCGTCGACGCTGAGGGTTGAGGTCAACTTGTTGCCGTCGCTGGTCGTGGAGCGCACTCCAGGCATGGCCGGGATGCCGGCGCCTTCCCGTGCGTATGAAATGACACGCGGCGAGCTGTTCCAGTAGTACGCGAAGTAGCGCCCCGGGATTGCCATGTTCCCGTCAGCTGCCCAGCTGTCGTGCCCCTCGATCTCGACCGTTAAGTAGGTCAGCGAGAACCCGCCGAAGCCGCTGCTCTGGTCGGGTTCGATCTCATACATGTTCATCTGAACGGTGTTGTTGGCGTGCGGGACTAGGCCCGGCGGCAGGATCTCCTCCAGGGCAGCTCGGTCGGCCTCGTAGCCAACGATGACCATGCGGGCATCACGGATGAGCTGTGGGGTCTCGGGAGCCCATATGGTCGGAGGCATCCCTCGGTACGGAACTTTGCTCATGGCGCTATCACTTCTCCCTGTTGGAAAGGGCGTCTTCCCAAAGACGCACGGTCTGAACGGGTTGCTCGATCATCGGGTAGTGGCCTGCATCTTGGATTGCCACCAGGTTCGCGTTGGGCAGTGCGGATACCGTCTCGGCCAGGTATTCCTTTGTCACGAACGAGTCGCTATCGCCGTATGCGAGAGTCACGGGTCCTGGGAAGCTCGCCAACTCGGAGCCGAAAGCGGCGCTACTCCAGTTAGCCAGGTAGGTATCCCAGACCGACTTGTTCAGGAGTAGTTGGGATCGTGAGGTGATGTTCTGGAGTTGAGCGGGGCTCAGGTGGGGCGCTAGCCCGCCGAGTGTGGGCGCGGGGTCGGCGTAGGCCGACTGGAACCCTGCGTAAGTGGCCTCGTCAAACGGCGTTCCGAAGGGGGACACCGGTGTCAGCGCTACGACAGCCGACACGCGGTCAGGCTCCATCGTCGCAACGCGAAGAGCAGTTCCGCCACCCATCGAGTGACCAAGAATTGCGAACGAATCCCACCCCAGCGCATCGGCTGCAGTAAGCGCCCCTCTGGCCATCCCGTCGATACCCTCAGCTGAATGGCGGCCGGTTGACTCGTTCGGCCCATAGCCAGGGAAGTCGTAGTACGCGTAGGTGAATTGACCGAGGTTTGTCTCGAGCTGGGTCGCTGCCCATACCGAGCTGTCCAGCGCCCAGCCATGCAGGACGAGTACTCGAGTTGCCCCAGAGCCTTCCGTCCGAAGTGTAGGTGCGTCCGACATGCCTTCTCCTTAGGTCGAACCGAGCGATCGCTCGGGCGGCGTTGGTTGACGCAACTATATGAGATTCGTCACGCCTTGTCGGCGGAATTGGCCAGTTGCAAGACCGACGATCGTGAGAGGGTGACCGTCCGTTAGCCTGGCCAGCAACCCGCTTGCCCTTGGGGCAATGAGCCGATCGCGGATCACCGAAGCCCGCGTATGAGGGGTCACAGAGTAGGCCGCCGACACTCGAACCCCGGTTCTGCACCGTCCAGGTCGAGGACATCTACCAAGGCGGCGCCGGACACCGCCACCGCATGCCGAGACACCTACAGGGGCACGTCTCTGGCCGGCGAAGGCTTCAGAATCACGCTTATCGGCGCAGTGGCGAGCGTGAGTCGGGCGCCCAGAGAGCCAGGGGGCAATCTACGAGCTCGACTTCGAGTCGTCGACCGTCGACGATGTCGTCCCTTTGAACTCAGCCTGGCCCTAAGCTGCGACCTGGTGGTTCGCCGTCGCTCCGTCGAGATTGCGGCCATGCGCCCATTGATTGCCGGTACTCAGCGGCCTCGACGGTTTCGGTAAATTCGAGGATGCTTCCGACCCGCTGCAGTAGCACGTCCCGCACCTCGCCGGGGGTGGCGAAGAAAAACTCCTTGCGCGGGTTGGCCTGGTTGAGAGCACGGGCTGCGAAGTGCTTGTGCAGTTCGTTCTCGAGGGTGACGGCGTCTTCCGAGAAGAAGAGTGCGTGGACGTCGAAGCGGAACGGCACAGAGGCACCGCTGAGCTCTGCGATTCTCTCGGCGGGCTCAAGGCGGCGGGTGAGCCCAATCTTCACCACTCCCAAGCCGAACGCGCCCTCATTGGAGATCACGTAGATGTAGCCAGCGCGGATGTTGGCCGCCCGGTAGTCGTTCTGCTCGATCGCCTGGTCGACAGCAGCGAGCCGTTCGATGAGGTCGGCGTCGTCGCGTCCCTGGGCTCGGAGCGCGTCCAGGGCGTTGGTGAGGTGGGCGCGTTCTTTGTCGAGCCGGGCGCGCTCTTCATCGAGCTCTCGTTGGACGCGTGCTTCCTCACGAAGCCGAGCCCGTTCCTCGCGGGCCGCTTCGCGTTCTTCTTGCTTCTTCATCAGCCAGTCGGCGGTGAGTTCGATCTCTTCGATACGTAGGGCGTGGAATGCGTCGTTGATGTGCATTTCCATGAGTGCGCCGAGGCGCGCGATGGCGGTGCGTGATGCCTCCAGCCGGCGCTTCGCGGCCTCGACATTTCCGGCGCGCAGGGAGCGGATGACGTTGTCAGCTTCGGCGTTGTAGGCGCGGAGCATCAGCTTGCCGAGATCTGTCGTCATGCGTCGTCCTTGGGCGAGGGAGTTGTTCAGCGTGAACAGATCGGATTTCACGATCGCCTGTCCCTCGCGGATCGAGTCGGCGATCCGCGTTTCGAGCCCCTCAAGACGCCCCTTGTAGGCGGCCGCAGACTCCAGCGGGTGATGGTATCGATAGATGCCCACTGCTTGCAGCACGCGGGCATCGTCGAGCTCGATCGGTTGGTCACCGTCGCGGGCGGCCAGCGCGCGTCGCAGTTCGGCGTTCTCGGCTTCCAGGAATGCGACCCGCGCGTTCGGGTTCTGCTCGGGCGTGGCAACCGGTTCCGGCTCGGATGGCTCGACGGCCTCGCTCGGCGCAGTGGCGTCGTCGGATAGCCAAAGTTGCCAGCCCGCCGGGGGTTCAGGCCAGGTCGGGTCACGGGTCCAGCCAGCCGGCGGCTGCCAGCCCGGCGGTGGCTTGGGCCATCCCGGCGGCGGGTTAAAGATTAGGCCCATGACGGGGTCACAGGCGCCGGATGCCGGACGAGTCGATCGGGACCAATCCGTGCGGGTTCTTCGAGACCACCGCGCCGAGATGCTGGAGCGTCGCGGCCGGGACGATCTCCGAGAGGTCCAGCTCGCTGAACGAGTCGCGATCGGCGGCCACAGCGACGAACGGAACACAGGTCTCACGGCCCGTGGCGGGGCTGATCGTCTCGGTTCCCAGCTCGAGCGAAATGCTGCGGATTAGCCCGCGGCGATCGGCCTCGAAGACCTCGTGGAGACTGCGCAGCGCGACAGCGTGGACGATGCCCGCGTAGCGGTCCTTGGCGGCCTTCTGCGACAGCTGGGTTTCGCTGATTTGGTCCGTTGACTTCGTGTATTTGTACGCCTTGATCGTTGGCACGGTGTCGGGACCGGGCATCGTGACACGAAGTGTCAGCTCCGCCGTGCTCGGGTCGAACTCCGCCGCATGGCCCACGGGGAAGTGCTCGGGGTAGACGGAGTTAGCTAGCACGAGCTCGACGTACTCCTGCACCGCCTCGACCGTCCCGTACCCGAGACCGGCGATCAGCCGGTCCAGGGCCTCGTTCTGTTCCTTGGCCTCGCGCTCTCGTTCAGCGGACTCCGCCTCATACTGCTGCGTCGCCTTCGTCAGCGCCTGTAGCCGAATTCGCTCGACCTCCGTGTGCTCGGCCGCCTGTGCAGCATGTCGAGCAGGTAGCGAGTCCGTCGCGGCCTTCCATGCCTGGTAGTCGGCGGCGTACTGCCGATCGACCTCCGCCTCGGCTGCGGCGAGCTTCTTCTTCCGCCCGAACGGTCCCTTCGGCGCCTCGACCTCACGGCGCACGGGAAGCGGGGGCGCCGGGATCGGCGGCGGCACGGGAATGGGTCTGCGGAGGTCTTCCCGAGGGAACGGCGGGTGCTGGGTCGTCACCCGCAATGACTCCAGATCGACGAAGTCGTCCACGCCGAGAGTGTCCTCCAGTAACCCATCCAGTTCCGCGTAGTGCTCAGCCAGGCCGACATCCAGCGACTCCACCTCAGCCTGCATCGCCTCGACATGTGCCGCGAGTGCCTCGCGCTCCAAGCGCTTGCGATCCGCCTGCGTCGCTCGCGACGCCGCCACCTGTGCACGCTCGGCAGCTCGCTGCGCCTGCTCACTGCGCCGTGCGGCTGCCAACTGCTGTCGGGCTGCTGCGCGCTGCCGCTGCTCTGCCAGACGAGCTTGACGCTGCATCTCTGCAAGGAACCCACGACGACGAGCCACTGACAACCTCCACGACTAATGACGCACAGCCCGAAATGGAGCCGCCGCTGTTGATTTTCCCGCGGCGTCACCAAGAGCACGCAAGGCAGGTCACAAGCCCCGATTCTAGCGGGTGCCAATGTCTGATTCGGCCCGGATGGATAGGTGCGGCCGCCGATTCGCACCCGACCAAATCCGGATGTTTCTGGCCCTCACGAGGGTAGCCCGCCCTACTACCAATTGGGACACAACTAATTTCAAGTCTCGGACATGGAGGAGATGCTTGGGTGCAGTCCTCACGGACGTTAACTCGGCCTTACTCGCTCCTCCCCGTGCTATTTGACGGCGTATTCGCCAGGGGCACGGGTGTCTTAACGGCCGGGCTTCAGTCGAGCAGGTCGAGGTAGGTGCGGCGCGCCTTCATTGCGTGGATGACCTCGGTACTTCCGTCGTCGTAGTGCAGGGCGACCAATTCCAGAACACGGGCCTGGGAATCGAAACCGAGCGTGAGTATCCGTTGGGGATGGTCGCCGTCAAGGGGTCCGGACAGGAGAGGGGTGGCCAGTGCTGCGCGGATGTCGTCGTCGGTGACGCCGTGTTTGCGTGCGGAATGGCGAATGATCACGAGGCTGCGGCCCACTGGGCCAGCGCCCGGCGGATCGCCTCAGACCGGTTGAGATGCTCACGCTCAGCACGGGCCATGACGGCCCCGAGTTCGGCCTCAGTGAGTCGGACCGGCACGACCTTCGCGGCGTGCTCGGCCCGCGCCGGCCGGCCCAGGCGCTTGCCCAGCCACTCGGGGTCATAGCCGACTTCGGCTTCATCGACCCATTGGTCAATCTGCTCGTCTGATACGTCCTGCCGCTGAATCTTCCGCTCCATGCCAACAATCGTAATACGAATCAGTGGGCAGCAACAGCGCTCGGGGCGGAACCGGGCGTCGTCCTACTGGGGTACACCCGTGCGGGACAATATGCCGCCGGCCATCGCTTGTGACTCTCACCTTCGTTTGGCGGGATTTCGCAGGTTCGTTTGGCGGTGTCAGGTGATGCCGATGACGAGGGTGGATCGGGCGGCTTCGACGACGTCGTCGGTGATGGTGTTGAGCTCGTTGATCTGCATGATGCGCTC